>JAIMJQ010000010.1 GCA_020693165.1 Xanthomonas sp.
CGCACGAAGCTCGGCTTTTGTGGGTCCAGACTTGTCTGGACGCCTTTCCCCTGAAGTCCAGAAAGCGTCCAGACAAGTCTGGACCCACCAGAAGCAAGGCTGCAAACGTGGCGCGCATGGGGTGAGCAACCAGCAACCAGCAACCAGCAACCAGCACCCAGCAACCAGCAACCAGCAACCAGCAACACTAGCTTCTTCTGACCTCGGCAATAAACCCTTTCAAGTATTCGGTCTCGGGCATCCCGGGGTGGATCGGATGATCCGCCGCCTGCGCCAACCGGCGAACGACGCGCAGATGCGCGCCGAGGCTACATGCGGCGCGGTTGAGCGCGTCCAGCAATCCATCGGCGCTGAAGTGGTGCGAGCACGAACAACTGACAATCAGGCCGGCGTCGGCGACCAGGCGCAGGGCGGCTTCGTTGATGCGCCGGTAGGCCAGCGCACCCTGCTCGGTGTCTTTCTTGCGTTTGACGAATGCCGGCGGGTCGACGACCACGATGTCAAAGCGCCGGCCCTGTTCGCGCAGCGTCCTGCAGGCGTCGAAGGCATCGTCCCTGAGGGTCCCGACCTTCGCAGCGACGCCACTGGCGTTTGCGTTGCGTTCGACACTGGCCAGCGCCGACGCCGAACTGTCGACACACAGCGCGCTCGTGGCGCCGTGCACCGCGGCGCACACGCCCCAGCCGCCGCCGTAGCTGAACAAATCGAGCACCGTCGCGCCGCTGACCCAAGGCATCAGCGCCGCGCGGTTATCGCGTTGATCGTAGAACCAGCCCGTCTTCTGGCCGGTCAATGGCGAAATCCCGAAGCGCGCGCCGTTCTCGACAATCCAGACCGGCTCTTCGACCTCACCCCAGCCAATCCCACTCTCGCGCGGCAGGCCTTCGAGTTCGCGGCCGGCGGCATCATTGCGCCAGACCAGCGCGCTGACCCCGGCGATCGACTGCAACGCGGCGCCAATCTCGGCCTTCAGCGCTTCCATGCCGGCAGTCCCGAGTTGCACCGACAGCACTGGGCCATAACGGTCGACGACCAGCCCCGGCAGCCCGTCGCTCTCGCCGTGAATCAGGCGCCCGTACTCGAGCACGCCGAGGCGCGCGCGCAATGCCAGCGCCGAGGCAATGCGCCGCTGCAGCCATCCTGCGGCGTCGAAACCATCGGCGGGCGTGCCGAGCAGACGCCCGGCGATCAGCACATTGGGATTGATGTAGGCAACGCCGAGGCTGTGCGACTTCGCCGACACCAGTTCGACGCATTCGCCTGGCGTCAACCCCAGCGCACCGAGTTTGCCCTCGAATTCGTTGGCGTAGACCCACAGATGCCCGAGGCGCAGGCGGCGATCGGCGTCGGACTTGAGGCGCAAGGCACGCATCGGCAGTGGCCAGCTCGCAGGGGGTCGCGAAGTCTACCGATTCGCACACGGCCGCGCGCCGGCTGCGCATGCGTGCCCGAACCGGCCTGAATACGATTGCAGCGCGCGGCACATCGACGCGGCGCTTCCTAAACTGAGGGCGACCGGTGCTCGGGAAGCCGTGGTGTACATCCAGAGCCGATTCCGATGGAGATCTGCACTTCTGATCTGGCTGCTGGCGCATGCGCCGGCAGCCAGCGCCGGGGTGATTCTTCACGCCTTCAACTGGCGCTATGACGAAGTTGCCGCCAACGCCGACGAGATCGCCGCCCGTGGCTTTGCCAGTGTGCTGGTGTCGCCGCCGCTGAAAAGCGATGGCAGCGCCTGGTGGGCCCGCTACCAGCCGCAGGATTACCGGGTCATCGATCACGCACTCGGCAACACCGAGAGCTTCCGCTCGATGTCGCAGCGACTGGCGGCCGCCGGCCTCAATCTGTACGCCGACATCGTCGTCAACCATATGGCCAACGAGGCCAGCCAGCGCCCGGACCTGAATTATCCGGGCCAGCGCGTGCTTGATCGCTACGCCGCCGATCCGGCCTGGTTCGAACGCCAGCGTCTTTACGGCGACCTGCGCTTCAACCAGTTGTCGCCGCTCGACTTCCGCGAGGCGCGCTGCATCAGCGACTACAACAACGTCTACCAGGTGCAGCACTGGCGCCTGTGCGGCGGCAGCGGCGATCCCGGTCTGCCCGATCTCAGTGACAATGACTGGGTGATCAGCCAGCAACGCCAATACCTCGCTGCGCTCAAGGCCCTCGGCGTCAGCGGCTTGCGCATCGATGCCGCCAAGCACATGACGCCCAAGCAGATTGCACGGATCTTCACACCCGCCATCATCGCCAACGTCTTCGTCTTCGGCGAGGTGATCACGGGATCGGGACTCGGCGATCCCGAATATCAGCTGTTCCTGGCGCCTTACCTCGACCAGACCAGTCACGCCGCCTACGACTTTCCGCTGCACGCGTCGCTGCGACGCGCTTTCGCCTTCAACGGAAACCTGGCCGATCTGGCCGATCCGCTCGCCCGCGGCCAGGCGCTGCCTGAGGCGCGCGCAGTCACCTTCACGGTCACCCACGACATGCCGAACAACAGCGGCTTTCGAGGGCAGTTGCTGGACCCGGTGGACGAGACCCTGGCCTACGCGTACATCCTCGGCCGCGCCGGCGGCACGCCGTTGCTCTACAGCGACCACAACGAAAGCGGCGACAACCGCTGGGTGGATGCCTGGCGCCGCGCCGATCTCAATGCGATGGTGGATTTCCACAACCGGATGGACGGCCAGGACCTGCGCATGCTGGCCACCGGCGCCTGTTTCGTGGTGTTCCGCCGCGGCGCGCTGGGGCTCGTCGGCATCAACAAATGCGGCCACAGCGTCGACGTGGATCTCGACATCAGCGCCGACAAGCTGTGGTGGCGCACGCCCTATCGCGACCTGCTCGGCGGCAGCGTCATCAACATCGATCGCCGCGGATACCGCATCACGCTGCCCCCGCGCGCGGCCAGGATGTGGGTGCGCGAGGCAGCGGGCGTACCGATCGCTGCCAAGAAAGTGGAGCAGCCAGGTTATTGAGACGCGGGTTGATGGCGATCAGCGGCGGAGTCCGGGTAGCGGCCTGCGGGAAACTTGCGCGTAGCTCATTTTCCCGCAAAGTACGCCAAGGCAGACAGACCCGGCGCAGCCGCGTGGGTGCCGCCCGCGAACTGAATACCGTGCCGCCTTGGCTCTCCTTTGCGTCGTTTGCGGACAATTGCTGTTTTGCGTTTCTTGCGGACCATGGGCCGGCGGGAACCGCGCGACATCGTCGAAGGTTCCCCAGTACACTCGCGCACCATGCCCATCGATCGCGCCAACGTCCTGCGATTCGTGATCTACGTCGCGCTCTATGTAGTCGCGGCGGAGTTCGCGGTCGTTTTCGTGTCGTTGCCGACCGACGTGACACTGATCTGGCCATCGGCAGGCATCGCCTTTGCCGTGTTGGTGTTCCATGGACCCCACTGGTGGCCGGTGATTCCGATCGGCATCTTGTTGACGCATTTGCTGGTGACGCCGGCACCGTGGTTGTTTGTGCCGTTCTCGGTAGCGAGCAATACCATCGCCACGCTGGTCGCGGTAACCCTGGCTCGGCGTGTCGGCGGCAACGACCTGATCACGTTGCGCGTCAGCAGCGGTTTTGTGCTGCTGGTCGGCGGCGCGCTCAGTGCCAGCATCAGCGCAATCATCGGCGTCAGCGGCATGCTGGTCTCCGGCATGATCGCGCCGAACCACCTCGCCCATTCCTTGATCAAGTGGTTTGCCGGCGACATCTTCGGGATCATCGTCGTCACCCCATTCACCTTGATGGTGTTGCGTGCGCTGCAGCGCGGCACGCTTTCGGATACGCCGATCGGCTTTGCCGGACACGCCGAGAAGCTCGCGTGGCTGCTGTCGAGCGCAGTCGGGATCTTCATCATCATCGAGGCCAGCTCGGCCAGTCCGGCCTACGCGCTGGGCTTGAGTTTTCTGCCGCTGGCATTTCTTCTGTGGGGCGCGCTGCGTTTCGAGCCGATCATCACCGCTGGCGCGACCGCGCTGTTCGCGCTGATCGTGGTCAGCCTGATTGGTCTTGGCATTGGTGGCTTCAGCGCGCCGAGCGACCTGCTGGAAACCTTCATCCTGCTGTCGCTGCTGTCGCTGATGGCCATCGTGCCGCAACTGGTCGCTGCCGCCAACTATCGGGTGCGCGCAGGGGCCTACGAAATGATGCAGCGCGCGCGCACCGACCGACTGACCGGCCTGCCGAACCGGACCCGCTTCGAGGAAGAACTGGCGCAGGCGCTCGCGGCGCGCACGGAGATCGCCCACGGCGGCGCCATCGCCTACGTCGACCTCGACGAGTTCAAACTGGTCAACGATACCGCCAGCCACGCCGCAGGCGATGAAGCGATCCGCCAGCTGGCGAGCGTCATGCGCGCCAAGTTGCCCGACCATGTGCTGCTGGCACGCCTGGGCGCCGATGAATTCGGCGTTCTATGGATCGACGCCGATCTCGCGCAGGCTGAGGCCGACGCGCGGCAGATGCGCATCGCGATCTCCGAATTCCGCTTCGGCCACGCCGATCACGTGTTCGCGCTGACAGCCAGCATCGGCATCGTGCCGTTTCCACCTCGGCGCAGTTCGGTCGCGGAGTTGCTGGCGCAGGCCGACATGGCGTGCTACGCCGCCAAGGAACTTGGAGGCAACCGCGCCCAGGTGCAATCGCCGGACAACCAGGCCGTGGTCGAGCGCACTGCGGCGATGGGTTGGGTCGTGCGCATCAACGATGCGCTGGAGAATGATCGTTTCGAGCTTTACGGGCAGCGCATCCTGCCGTTCATTCCGGAGCCCTACGAGTCCTTCGAAATCCTGCTGCGCCTGCGCGACGACCACGACGAAGCGCTGCTGCCGAGCCGCTTCATCCCGGCGGCCGAGCGCTTCCAGCTGGCCGGCCGCATCGACCGCCACGTGATCGATCGCAGCCTGCGCTGGTTGGAGAGCAATCCGCGCGCACTCGGCATCCATCTCAACATCAACCTGTCGGCATCGACGCTGGCCGACGAGGATTTCGCCCAGTTTCTGCGCCAGCGGTTGAAAGCCAGCAGCGTCGACCCGGCGCAGATCTGCCTCGAGATCACCGAGACCAGCGCAGTGCGCGACCTCGGCCACGCGCGTCAGCTGATCTCCCAGTTCAAGGCACTCGGCGTGCGTTTCGCCCTCGACGACTTCGGCACCGGCTTCTGTTCGTTCGCCTATCTGCGCGATCTCGATGTCGACATTTTCAAGATCGACGGCGCCTTCGTGCGCAATTTCGACAAGAACGAGCTGTCGATGGCAATCGTCAAGTCGATCGTCGAGATCGCGCGCGTGCTCGGCAAGCGCACGGTCGCCGAATCCGTCGAGGACGTGCGCCTCGGTCGATTGCTGCAGGAGATCGGCGTCGACGCGGTGCAGGGGTACGCTTACCACCGACCCGAGTCGCTGCGACTGCTGCTGGCCAGGGTGGCGTAGGGCAACGGTTCACGAATCACGTCGTGGTCGGGTATGCGATGAGATATGACGCGTGTGGACGGCACCGGAACTTCCGCCGCCTGACGGCGACCAATGCCGGATGTCGACCGCCATCAACCCCGATTCGCTGCTGCACCGCCATGTCTGGCGCAATCGCGTCGAGCGCTGGCGCGCGCAGGCTGCGGAGAGTGCGTTCACCGCATGCGCGGCCGCGGCGTTCGCCGGATTCGGTCTGTGGATAACCGATCCGCTATGGCCGCGTCTGCTGCGTAGCGACGCCGCATGGGCACGGCCGCTGCCAGTGGTATTGCTGGCGCTGATGCTGGCGACGGCACTCGGTTTGCGCGCGCTGGGGCAACGCCGCAAGCTGGCGGGCAACGAGCGCGACGACTGGCTCGCCGCATTGCCGATCGCCCCCGCGCTGCGACGCCATGCGCGACGTCGACGCGTCGCCATCGCGAGTGCGCTGACCTCAGCGGCCATCATCCTGATCACCGCGTGGGCCGCCGTCCGCGTCGAACACGCGGCCAACGCCTTGCTCGCCGCGCTGACGGCGGGAGCCGCGACCGGCGCACTCGCCAGCTGGTTCCTTCCCGAAGGCGCGGCCGCAACCGGCACGCTGCCGCGGCCGCGGGCGGCCGCCGTCGCGGTTCCGCCGGGTACCCGTGGCCTCGCCCTGCTCGGCGCCGCGATGGAACCGGCGGTTGCACGGCTGCCACGAGGCGCCCCGTGGATGGCCGGCTTCTTTCTGCTGCTGCCGCCGTCGACGCCGGCGATCGCGATTCCCGGTCTGATCGTGTTGATCACTGCGCTGACGTTGGCTTTCGACCTGATCGGGCACTGGCGGACCCGCTTCCTTGGCGATCAACTCTGGCTCTGCGCCCAACCGCTGCCCCCGGCGCGACTGTTGCGGGCCTACCTGCCCGCATTGGCGAAGCGCGGGACACTGCTGGCATTGGTGATCGGCGCCTCCCTGCACGCGCTGGGCGCGCCAGCGCTGTTTGCCTGGGTCGTGGCGCTGGCGATCTGGCTGCTGCTCGCCGATGGCGTGCTTTGCGCCTACGCGACGCGACTTGCACCCCGGCGATTTCCGTTGCTGCTGATGCTGCACGGCGCGACCTTGGCGGCAAGCGCACAAGTGCTGCCGCCGGCGCTGCCGATCGTGCTGGGCGCGTGCGCGTGGACGGCCTGGCGCCGGGGAAATCGATGATGAATTCAACGCGTTCCGAGCTGCTGCTTGACGTCGCCCAGCTGCACCTGGATTTTGGCGACCGGCCGGTACTGGCCGGCGTCGACCTCAGCATTCATGGTGGACAACTGCTGGGGCTGGTGGGGCCGAACGGCTCGGGCAAGACCAGCCTGATTCGCGCCATCACTGGCTTGATTCCGGCAACTCGCGGTCAAGTGCGCGTGCGCGGCGTGGATATCGCCAGTGACCCGCTGGCAGCCCGCCGCCAGTTCGGATTCGCCCCGGATCCTGGGCGGCTGCCTGGCGCCCTGACCGGCCGCCAGGCGCTGTCGGTGACAGCGGCCGCGCGCGGCCTTGCCGACGTGCCGGAACGCTCGCTGCACCTGGCCAGCCGTCTCGGCGCCCTGCCCTGGCTCGACCAGCGCGTCGAAACCTACTCGCTGGGAACGCGCCAGAAGCTCGCGATACTGATCGGCCTGCTCGGCGATCCGCCGCTGCTGGTGCTCGACGAAGTGATGAACGGCCTCGACCCGATCTCCAGCCATGAGCTGAAGCTGGAACTGATCGAACGCTGCGAGAACGACCGCTGCGGCGTGCTGCTGGCGACCCACGGGCTGGAAATCGCGCCGACGCTGCTGACCGATGCCGTGCTGCTCAACGACGGCCGCATCCGCCATCGCTGGGGCGTCGAAAGTCTCACGGCATGGCGCCACGGCGACCCCGGCGCCTTCGAGCGGGCGGTGGTTGCGGCGCTGCGCAGCGATCCGGCGTGACTTGAGGCACACGCGGCGCGCGGCGCGGGGCGCGCGGCGCGCGGCGCGGAAAGGCTTGCAGGCGGCATGCTCTTGGTGGGTCCAGACTTGTCTGGACGCTCTCCCGGCCAGCAACCCAGGAGCGTCCAGACAAGTCTGGACCCACAAAAGCACAAAGCCGCGCTCTTGCTGGGTCCACGACGCTGTTCACTGGCGCAACCCCCTGTAGCCGCTGACCGTCGCCTGCGACTATCTTCGTCGCCATGACCGACATCCTCGAAATCCGCCAGCTGTCCAAAACCTACGCTTCCGGCCTGCAGGCGCTGAAGCCGATCGACCTCGATATCCGACGCGGCGAGATTTTTGCGCTGCTGGGCCCGAATGGCGCCGGCAAGACCACGCTGATCGGCCTGGTGTGCGGACTTTTGCGACCGAGCGGCGGCACGGTGCGCGTGGACGGGTTCGATATCCAGCGCGACTACCGCGCGGCCCGCGCGCTGATCGGCCTGGTTCCGCAGGAACTGGCCACCGAGATGTTCGAAACGCCGATGGCGGCAGCCGCCTTCAGCCGCGGGCTGTTCGGGTGTCCGCCGGATCCGGCGCTGGTCGAGCGCGTGCTGCGCGGACTGACGTTGTGGGACAAGCGCAAGGACCGCATCCAGACCTTGTCCGGCGGCATGAAGCGCCGGGTGATGATCGCCAAGGCGCTGGCGCATCAGCCGCGCCTGCTGTTCCTCGACGAGCCCACTGCCGGCGTCGACGTGGAACTCCGTCGCGACATGTGGGCGCTGGTGCGCGGGCTGCGCGATGACGGCGTGACCATCATCCTGACCACCCACTACATCGAGGAGGCCGAGGAAATGGCTGACCGCATCGGCGTGATCCACAAGGGCGAACTGATCCTGGTCGAGGACAAGTCGCGACTGATGGCCAAGCTCGGCAGCAAGACCCTGACGCTGCAGCTGCAGGATCCGCTGGCGACGCTGCCGCCCGAGTTGTCGGCCTGGCAGCTGACGCTGAAGGACGACGGCCACCTGCTCGAGTACCGCTTCGACATTCGTGCCGAGGAAAATGGCATCCCGGCATTGCTGCGGCGACTGCATGAGCTCGGAATCGGCTTTCGCGACCTGAATACCGAGCAGAGCTCGCTGGAAGACATCTTCGTCAGCCTGACCGGCAAGCGTGCCGAGGCTGCGGCATGAGCACGCCCGCTGCAGTACCGGGGTTCAACCGACGCGCGGTAGGGGCGATCTATCGATTCGAGCTGGCGCGCTTCATGCGCACGCTCGGCCAGAGCCTGTTGACCCCGGTAATCACGACATCGCTGTATTTTGTCGTTTTCGGGGCCGCGATCGGGTCGCGCATGGGCGAGATCGACGGCGTCGGCTACGGCGCCTTCATCGTGCCCGGCCTGATCATGCTGTCGGTGCTCACCGAGAGCATCAACAATGCGGCATTCGGCATCTACTTCCCGCGCTGGACCGGCACCAGCTATGAGCTGCTCTCGGCGCCGATTTCCCCGTTCGAGATCGTCTGCGGCTATGTCGGCGCCGCTGCCACCAAATCGATCATCCTCGGCCTGGTGATCCTGGCCACCGCCAGCCTGTTCGTACCGCTGCAGATCCAGCATCCGCTGTGGATGCTCGGCTTCCTGGTGCTCACCGCGCTGACCTTCTGCCTGTTCGGATTCATCATCGGCATCTGGGCGCAGAGCTGGGAGCAGCTCCAGGTGATTCCGATGCTGGTGATCACGCCGCTGACCTTCCTTGGCGGTGCCTTCTATTCGATCAACATGCTGCCGGGCCTCTGGAAGACGGTGGCCTTGTTCAATCCCATCGTCTACCTCGTCAGCGGCTTTCGCTGGGCCTTTTACGGCAACGCCGACGTCGCCGTCGGTATCAGCCTGGCGGCGACCTTCGGCTTCTTCGCCGTGTGCCTCGGCATCGTCTGGTGGATTTTCCGGACCGGGTATCGGCTGAAGCAATGAAAAGGCGGGTGTCAGTGTCGGTTGTTGGTGTTGGTTAGAGCGGTGATGCGCAAAGCTGCTTCAACCAACACCGACGGCAGCAACCAACACCCCGTCTCAGCTGCCGGTGTTGGTGTCGGTTGTTGGTGTTGGAAAGACTCAGCGCGCCTTCGCTGCGAACGCGTTGCCCAGCATCTCGTTGGAGAATTCTTCCGAGTTCTGGTGCCCGGTCGCGTAGCGATACAGCGCCGCCGAGTAAATGCCCGACAGCGCTGCCTGCAGCAGCGCCAGGATCAGCGTGCCAATGACGCCGACCACCGCCATCGCGATGGCCAGTCCGGCCCCCTGCGCACCCGCCGCGAACACGATGAGCGCTCCGCACAGCAACCACCAGCCGACCTGGGCCAGACCGAAGACGAGCCCGACGCCACCCTGCCCGATCAGGTTCTCGCCCCAGGTCTGCTTGAGCAACAGGGCGCTATCCTTGACCGCATCGAGCGGGCCGATGTCCTTGTGCACCAGCACCGGCACCACCATGAAGGTTGCCACGGTCCAGGCCGCGCCGATCAACCCGACGATCCACTTGCCTAGCGCAGGTACGCGGTCCTGGATCGCGCGCAGGATCACCCCGACGGTGGCGGCGATCGCGGCGTAGCCGAGGATCGTGCCGACCTTCGACCAGGCAATCCGCAGGCCATCGGCCACCGTGGGGTCCTCGCCCTCGAGGCGCATCGACGCGGCACCAACCAGCGCCGTGTTGAAGAAGAAGATGACGAAGTACTGCACCAGGTAGAAGGCGAACATCCACAGATACAGTAGCGGCGACTGATTCTCCCCCTCAAGCGCCTGCGGATGGCCCATGCTCCACCAGATCAGTGGACCGAGGAAAGTCAGCGCAACGACGATGGCGGCTACCGAGGAAACCGCCGGGAACAACAACAGCTCCTTGTCCTTCTGCAGGACCGAGGCGCTGGCCTTGATCAGCGCCCAACTGCGCGCGAATCGCTCGAACATGGGGAACTCCACAGCACTGTCTGAGGTCGGTGAGCGTAGCGGGTCGCTGCGCGTTGGAGAAGGGCTCGTCGACTTGAAATCGACGACGGCGCCCCCACCCGCGCTGCAGGCGCGCGCGGCACCTCGTCCTGTTGTTCAGCATCCCGTCCACCCGGTCCACTACTCTCGTGCAGAAAAATGATTGAAATCAAGAATTTAACGAAGAGATACGGGGATCTACTGGCAGTCGACTCGGTGAGTTTCACCGTCGGCGCCGGAGAAGTCCTGGGCTTTCTCGGTCCCAACGGAGCCGGCAAGTCCACCACCATGAAGATGATCGCCGGCTTCCTGACGCCGTCGAGCGGCAGCATCAGCGTGTGCGGCTTCGACGTCGAGGCGCAACCACTGGAAGCCAAGCGCTGCATCGGTTACCTGCCCGAAGGCGCGCCGGCTTACGGCGAGATGACGCCAGCGGGATTCCTCGGCTTCATCGCCGATATCCGCGGCATCGCAGCGGGTGCGCGCGACCGGCGCATCCGCGACGTTGTCGTCCGTCTCGGTCTCGAGCGCGTGTTCGAGCAGCCGATCGAAACCCTGTCCAAGGGCTTCAGGCGCCGCGTCGGCATCGCCCAGGCGATCCTCCACGACCCCAAAGTGCTGGTGCTGGACGAGCCCACCGATGGCCTCGATCCGAACCAGAAGCACGAGGTGCGCACGCTGATCCAGGGCCTTGCCAAGGACAAGATCGTGATCGTGTCCACCCACATCCTCGAAGAAGTCCACGCGGTGTGCACTCGCGCCATCATCATCGCCAGCGGCCGCATCGTCGCTGACGCCACGCCGGACGAACTCGAAGCGCGCTCGCGCTACCACCACGCGGTCACCTTGCGCGCCGACGACCTGGTGTCGTTGAAGGCCGCGCTCGGGGGTGTCGCCGGTGTCGGCGAAGTGGTCATCGACGCCGAAGAACAGGTGGTGACAGCCTTCCCACACAAGGGCCAGTCGATCTTCGGCCCGATCAGCCGCCTGATCCAGGATCGCAAGCTCGCGGTCACTGAGGTGCAGCTGGAACGCGGCCGCCTCGACGAAGTCTTCCGCACCATCACCCAGACCGGAGTGCGCTCATGAATCCCGTATCAGTGATCTTCAAGCGCGAACTGGCCAGCTATTTCTCGACACCGGTCGCCTACGTCTTCATCGTCATCTTTCTCGTGCTCGCCAATGCCTTCGCGTTCCAGCTCGGCGGCCTGTACGAGCGTGGCCAGGCGGACCTGCGTCCGTTTTTCGACTTCCACCCATGGCTGTACCTGTTCCTGGTCCCGGCGGTGGCGATGCGCCTGTGGGCCGAGGAGCGCAACACCGGCTCGATCGAACTGCTGCTGACCTTGCCGGTCACCCAGTCCCAGGCCGTGGTCGGCAAGTTCCTGGCCGCGTGGGCCTTCGTCGGCGTTGCCCTGGCGCTGACCTTTCCGATCTGGATCACCGTCAACTACCTTGGCGATCCCGACAACGGCGTGATCATCACCAGCTACATCGGCAGCATGCTCATGGCCGGCGGCTTCCTCGCCATCGGCAGCGCCGTTTCGGCGGCGACGCGCAGCCAGGTCATCGCCTTCATCATCACCGTGGTGATCTGCTTTGCGTTGCTGCTGGCCGGCCATCCGCTGGTACTCAGTGTCGCCAAGATGGTGCTGCCGCAGTGGCTGGTCGACGGCGTCGCCGCGCTCAGCTTCATCACCCATTTTTCGTCGATCAGCAAGGGCGTCATCGATCTTCGCGACCTGATTTTCTTCGGGTTGCTGATCGGTTTCTTCCTGTACGCGACCTCGGTCGTGATCGACCTCAAGAAAGCCGACTGACGGAGACCCCTGACGATGAACGCGATGACCAAACGCGCCTCGGGCGGCCTCGTGCTGTTGCTGCTCGCGGTGCTCTTCATCGGCGCCACCGTGATCAGCAATCTCGTGCTGCGCGGTGCCCGCCTCGACCTCACCGCCAACAGCGAGTACACGCTGAGCGAGGGCAGCAAGGAGATCCTGGCCAGCATCGAGGAGCCGATCAACCTGTACTTCTACTTCTCCGACGAGGCCTCCCGCGACCTCGCGCCGATCCGCACCTATGCCCAGCGCGTGCGCGAGTTGCTGGAAGAGATGGCCAGCCGCACCGGCGGCAAGCTCAAGCTCAGCGTGATCGACCCGCAGCCGTTCAGCGAAGAAGAGGACGAAGCCACTGCGCAGGGACTGCAATCGGTCCCGGTCGGCAGCACCGGCGACAAGCTGTTTTTCGGGCTCGCTGGTACCAATGCACTGAACGGCAAGGCGGCGATCCCGTTCTTCCAGCCGGACAAGGAAGTATTCCTCGAGTACGAGGTCGCCAAACTGATCCAGACACTGTTGCAGCCGGACAAGCCGGTGATCGGCCTGGTGACCGGGTTGCCGATCGGCGGCGGCTTCGACCAGACCACCCAGAAGATGAGCGATCCGTGGGCAGTGACCCAGCAGCTCGACGATCTGTTTGAAGTGCGACCGCTCGGCCTCGAGTTCAAGGAAGTCGGCGACGACATCAAGCTGCTGATGGTGGTGCATCCAAAGTCGCTGGGCGACGACACGCTGTACGCGATCGACCAGTTCCTGATGCGCGGCGGTCGCCTGCTGGCATTCGTCGATCCGAACGCCGGCAGCGACACCTCGGGCAATGATCCCAGCAATCCGAGTGCGGCAATGTTCGCCGACAAAAGCTCGAACCTGGAAAAACTGTTCACCGCCTGGGGCGTCGACTACAAGGCCGACGAAGTCGTGGTCGACCGCGCGCTGGGACTACAGGTGCAGGTCAGCCAGACCGAGCCGCCGATCATGCATCCGGTGATCCTCGGTTTGCGCACCGCGCAGATGAACTCGGAGGATCTGGTCAGCGCCAAGCTGGACCTGGTCAACATCGACAGCGCCGGCCACTTCAGGCTCAAGGAGGGCGTCGCAACCAAGCTGGAGCCGATCCTGCAGTCGAGCAGCGAGGCCAGCACGGTGTCGGTGGAGCGCATTCGCTTCCTGCCCGACCCGCGCGAACTGCTGAAGGATTTCGCGCCCAGCGGCGACAGCTACAACATCGCCGTGCGCGTCTCCGGCAACTTCAAGTCCGCGTTCGCGGATCGTGCCGGTGAACCCGGGCATATCGCCGAGGCTTCCGAACCCGTGCAGGCGATCCTGGTCGCCGACACCGACATCCTGACCAACCGCCTGTGGGTGCAGGTGCAGAATTTCTTTGGTCAGCAGCTGATCTCGCCGTTCGCCAACAATGGCGATCTGATCGTCAATTCGGCCGATAACCTGACTGGCTCGAATGCGCTGATCTCGATCCGCGGGCGCAGCAGCAGTACGCGTCCGTTCACTGTGGTCGACGACATGCGGCGTGCCGCCGACGAGCGCTTCCGCGCGACCGAGGAGCAGCTGCAGCAACAGTTGACGGAAACCGAGCGCAAGCTCGCGGAGCTGCAGGCCAGCAAGACCAACGAGAACGCGATGATCATGTCGCCCGAACAGCAGGCCGAGATCCTCAAGTTCCAGAGCGAGAAGCTGCGTATCCGCAAAGATCTGCGCGACGTACGTCGCAGTCTCGACAAGGACATCGAGAGCCTCGGCGCCCGCACCAAGTTCATCAATATCGCCCTGGTGCCGCTCGGCGTGATCATCGCCGCGCTGCTGTTCTGGAACCTGCGTCGCGGCCGTCGCCGCGCCGCCCTGGCAGGAGCTTGAAATCATGATGCAGAAGCGTCTGTTGTCGCTGCTTTTGATTACCATCGCGGTGCTCGGCATCGGCCTGATCCTGACCCAGCGCCAGCAACCGGTGGTCGAAGGACAAACCGAAAGCGGCGAACTGGTACCCGGTCTGGCAAATGCGCTGAACGATGTCAGCTCGATCCGCATCACCAAGGCGAACAACGAACTGGTCGCCGAGCTGAAGCGCGGCGACGCCGGGTGGACGGTCGCCAATCGCCATGACTATCCGGCCGACATCGGCAAGGTGCGCGAGTATCTGATCAAGCTCTCGGAAGCCAAGGTGCGCGAGGCCAAGACCAGCAAGCCGGAGAACTATGCGCGCCTCGGCGTCGAGGACCTCGCCGCCGCATCAGCGACCGGCGTCGGCATCGAACTCGGCGGCCTCAAGGAGCCGGTCAGGCTGGTCGTCGGTATCAGCTCCGGCGGCGGTTCGCCGGGAACTTTCGTGCGCCGCGTCGATGAGGCGACCAGCTACCTGGTCAGCGGCGACCTGATTCCGGAACGCGAAGGCGCCAACTGGCTGGCGCGCGAAATCGTCAACGTGCCGTCGTCCGCAGTGCGCAGCGTCGCGGTGACGGCCCCGGACAAGTCGACGCTGAAGGTCGAGAAGGCCGACTCGAGTGCGCCGAACTTCACCGTGCTCGGCATCCCCAAGGGGCGCGAACTGAGCTCCGAGTCGGTCGGCAATCTGGTCGCCGGCATGCTCGACGGCCTGATCCTGGAAGACGTGCTGCCGGCCGCGGAAGCCGAACCGGACGCGGCGACCACCTGGGCTGCCACCTACACCGGCTACGATGGTCTGGTCGTCGATCTGACGCTGTGGGGCAGCAGCGACAAAGCCTGGGCGCGGATCGCCGCCCGCGTCGACGAAGGTGTGCTGGATTCCTGGGTTGCCGCGGAGAAGACCCGAGCCGATGCCGAGCGGGCGACGGCGGAGACCGAAGCTGCGGCCAAGGTGGCTGCCGCCGAGACCAAGCCGACCGCTGCCGACCCGACTGCCGATGCGAACGCTGCAGCCGGCGCGGCCGGCGACAGCACGCCGGCCATCCCGGCACCGTTCGACGCCGTCAAGGCGCGCGCCGACAAGCTCGCGGAAGTGCAGACGCGCATCGACGAGATGAACGCGAAGACCAGTCCGTGGGCCTACGCCATCCCCGCCTGGAAGGCCGCCAACATCAAGAAGAAGATGGAAGACATGCTGAAGCCGAAGGGCTGAGCGACACCAACGGCTCGCAGGAGCGGCCCTGGTTGCGCCAGCGGGGTTCGTCGTCAGCGCATCGCCACCGGCACCGTGCCATGGGCGGCGGCTTGAGCGCTGGGCGCGTTGCTCGGCGCACCGCTGGATCGCGCCGGCTAGCGGTGGTTCTCGCTCGCCGCACACGTGCGCTTCCTGATCGGCTACCGCATGACTGCGCGGCAGGTGGCTGGTGTCAGCGCGCGCCGGGGAACGGCGCCAGCTTGTCCAGCAGCGCCAGCCGGCGCGCGCCGTAGGCGGGTGCAAGCCCGCCATCGCTGCTGCTGAAGCCCTCGATCAGTTCCACCGCGCGCAGCCAGTGGCCGCGCGCGGCGATCGGTTCGGCCAGAGTGTCGCCCAGCGCCTCCTCGGCATCGATCAGGTCCTCGCGGTAGACGGCGACATCGGCATGCGCCGCTACCAGCGCATTCATCGCCTCGATCGCCTGCTGCAGTCGCGCGATCGCTGCGGCACGCTCGCCACGCCGACTCTCGATGCGTCCGAGGTGCAGCAGGGTCAGCGCGCGGTGTGACTCGTTTTCCGCGCTCTCCGCCGCAATACCCTCCTGCAACTGCAGCGCTTTCTCGTGCGCGACGCGCGCGGCATCCAGCGCGCCCAACCCTGCTTGCTGCTCGCCGCGTCGGCGATAGCCGAGCGACAAGGCCAGCACCATCTCGCCATTGCCGGGCGCGGCGTCCAGTCGTCGCTGGTTGACCGCGATCTGGCGGTCGATGATCGGTCCGGCCTCATCGAAGCGGCCCGCACGCATCAGCATCTTGGCGAGGATGCCGAGGCCCGCACCGGCGCCCTGGCGCAGCTGGTCGTTGGTCGGGTCGGCCGCCAGCAAGGACTCGATGATGGCTACCGATTGCGCCGCCGCGGCGATGGCAGCGTCGAGCTTGCCGTCGAGGTCGAGCACCTGAGCCATCCGCGCATGCAGTCCTGCGAATTCCCGCCGCAGGGTTACGCTGCCAGGCTTGATCGCCAGCAACGCCTCGACGCGCACGATCGCATCGCTGTAGGCGCTGCTCGCCCGCGCCAATTCGCGCGCAAAGAAGGCGTCGTCACCATCGCGTTCAAGCGCCGACGCCATCCCCAATTGCAGTTCGCTGTCGTCGGGGAAGCGCTTGAGTGCATCAACCAGCAACTGCCTCGCCGCGGCATGCTGCGCCGCGCCCGCCTGCACATCCACCAAGGACGCCTGCCCGGTGTTGCCGAGCAGATCGCCGTGGAACTGCAGCGTGGCTGCGTGTTCCATCAAGGTCGCCGCGTCGCGCTCGTCGACCGGCAGCGCGACAAATGCATCCAGAGCAGCACGAAATCCGATCGCCGCCTGTTCCAGTTGACCCTGCTGATGATCGAGCGCGGCCTGGCGCGCCGTCAGCCGCGCGTACAGCAAATCGATCCCTTGCGCCTTCGGCGCCAGTCGCCGCCATTGGTCGAGCGCGCTGCGCGCCAGCGCGTAGCTGGCCTCGGCGCCGACGATGTCGCCGAGATTTGCGCGATAGGGATTGCCCTGGATGTCGCCGATACGGAGATAACCCGATGCCAGTTCGCGCGACAGCGCCGCATCTTCCCCGGCCACGGCGCGCAACGAGTCGAGATAGCGCATGGCGTCGCGCACCATGCGTTCCTGCACCGGCAGCGAGCCCGGTAGCTGCGCAATCTGCTCCGGGTACTCGGTCAGGATGTCGTGCGCCAGCGCGCGCGCCTCGGCAAGATGGCGGCGGGCTCGCGCAGTCTCCTGGGTGGCAACGAACAACGCGGCAGCCAGCGACAGCAGCGCGACGGCGCTCAATGCGACGCCAATCGGGTGGCGGCGCAGGAACTTCCCGGCAACATAGCGCCAACTCGGCGCTCGCGCCGAGACCGGGCGACCATCGAGGAATGCGCGAAGATCGCCTGCCAGCGCGGCGACGCTGGCATAACGCCGCGCCGGCTCCGGCTCCAGCGCCTTCATCACGATGTTGTCCAGGTCGCCGCGCAGCGCCGTCGCAGCGACGGCGTATCCGCCATCAGCCTGCGTCTGGCTGGGGCGTCTGGAGGGCAGCGCCGGATGCTGCGAACGCAAGGCCACCGACGCGCCGTCGCCGGGTCCGAAGGCATGCTGCGCGGCCAGGCTCTCGTACAACACCAAACCCAGCGCGTAGACATCGGTTGCGGTCGACACCGGTTCGCCGCGCAGTTGTTCCGGCGCCGCATAGGCCGGGGTCAGCGCAAAGCCGCCTTCGCGCGTCAGCGTTGCCGACCGCGTGTCGTCGAGCAACTTGGCGATGCCGAAGTCGAGCAGCATCGCGCGACCATCCGCATCGATCATCAGGTTGCTCGGCTTGATGTCGCGGTGCACCAGCAGCCGTTGGTGCGCGTGTTCGACCGCCGAGCAGATCGACAGGAATTTCCCGATGCGCTCGCGCAACGGCGGGCGGTCGTCGTCGAGCCACTGCGTCCAGTTGCGTCCCTGCACCCGTTCCAGCACCAGATACGGCGTGCCATCTTCCAGCGTCCCGGCGTCGAAAAGCTTGGCGATATGCGGATGGCTGAGGCGCGCCAGCGTTTCGCGTTCGATGCCGAAGCGACGCGCGACCGTCGCGCCGACGTGCGAACGCAGCAGCTTGATCGCCACTTTCTGGGTGAATTCATCCACGCGGCGGGCGGCGTACACAATGCTTGAACCGCCCTCGCCCAGGCAGGCTTCGAGCTCGAACACGCCGACGCGTTCGCCACTGCGGTCAGGCTGCGCGAACGCCTCCGCCAGTGAATTCCAGATCGCGGCCGGTAGCTGTTCCGGCAGCTTGTCCTCGCAGGCGAGCAAGGCTTCGACTTCAGCACGCAGCGCCGGATCGTCGACACACAGCGCATCGAGCAGGACCGGACGCTGCACCGCCGGTGCCTCGAGTGCGGCCGCCAGCACACCGCGGACGCGCGACCAGGTCACCGCATCCATCGGCATCCGGCCGGTGTCGTTCATGGGGTCATGTCCGCAACTCGCGCGCCAGCCACAACTTGGCGACGCTCCAGTCGCGACGCACGGTGGCGCTGGAAACGCCCAGCGCCAACGCCACCTCGTCGATTTCCATGCCGGCGAAATACTTGAGTTCGACAATCCGCGCCTGGCGTGCGTCGAGCAGCGCCAGCGCATCCAGCGCTTCGTGCAACCCGATCAGGTCGATACCCTCGATGGCAATCTGCTCGGCGTGCGCCAGATCCACATGTACCGCCCCGGCACCGCGCTTCTCGGCACGACGATCGCGCGCGTGATTGACCAGGATGCGCCGCATCATGGTCGCCGCCAACCCCATGAACCACGCACGGTCGCAGCCATCGACCGCTGCGACGCCGAGCAGGCGCAGGTAAGCCTCGTGCACCAGCGCGGTGGCCTGCAAGGTGTGCCCTGCCCGCTCGCGCTTCAGCTGCGCACGGGCGATCCGCTTGAGTTCGTCGTAGACCACCGGCAGCAATGCATTCAGCGCCGACTCGTCGCCGGCCCGGGCCGCGTGGAACTGTTGCGTGAAGCCGGAAGCGTCGGACACCCTGGGTGCTTGGGTCGATGAGCAATCTCGCATAGTACGCGCGGGAGGCGATCATGGTGCCCCCAAGTTGCTGCGTCGACCGAGTCCGCAGGTCGGGCGGCGGAAGCCGCGCACCGGTTCTTCGCGGTGAAAATGCAAACTCCGGTGGCGCCGGTACTGCCCTACTCGCCCCACCCGGTTCCGAATCCTGGGTCGACCAATCGGCCACATCGAATGGCAGGCCCACATTGATCGCCCGGTTCCGAACGCGTCATTGCAGCGGCACCAGGCTCACGAGATCTGGCCGCAGCGCTGCCAGTCCGCGGTCGAAACTGATCAGGCGGGCGTTTTTGGACCCGGCCAATGCTACCAGATAGGCGTCGGTCACCTGCTTGTGGCCAATCACGCCGCGCCAGTCGATATCGACATAGCTCAAGCTATCGCCCCAGAACTGGCAACCGGGCCAGGCCTTGACTGCCGCCAGAATGGCGATCGCATTGGCGATTCCCGCAACGGGATTGTCGCGCAACATCTGACGCACCAGGGCGCCTTCGGTGATCGCACAAAGCGCAAGGGTCGGCTGCTCGCGAGCGACCTTGCCCAGACTGGCAAGCCAGCGCATCGCGTCCTCGTGATGCACATGCTCGGGTATGCACAGCGCGATCAGCAGATTCGAATCCAGCAGGTACATCACTCGTCATCCTGCATCTGCCGCACCATCTCGGTAGTGATCGGACCACCGCCCAGACGCATGGTCGGAAATCCGGTCACCGGGTGATAAACGATCTTGCCGACGGACTGTCCTTGCGGAGGCGAATTCAGTGCTCGGCGCATGAGGTCGACGACCACCTGGCTCATGCTCACACGCTGGTTGTGCGCAAGTTGTCCGGCGATGGCGTGCAGATCGGCCGGCAGATCGATGGTTGTTCGCATGGAAACCACCTTGATGCATTGATGACAAGCGCATCTTAGTGCTGCGTTCCGTTTGCGTGCAACTCGGCCTGACCCACGCAAGGCGCAATCGGGTGGAACCCCCGCGCGCTTCATCGCGCGGATTCCATCACTTGCCGCGGGCGCGTCGGCGGTCGGGCGGCGGAATCCGCGCAACGGCTCTCGACGACGGAACCACACACTACGGTGGCGCGGGTTCCGCCCTACTCGGGCTCGAAGCCGTCTCCAAAGATGCTGATCAACGACGCCAGCACCTCGAAGCTGCCGTCGGCATCGTCGGTCACGCCGCTGGTTGCACTCACTTCGACGTGGTACGTCGCAGCGGAACCGGTGCCGGTGGGCGAGCTGTCGCTGGCGATCGCGGTCCACGTCACCACTCGGGTTTCGCCCACCGCCAGCGTCTGCAGTTCGACCACCGAAGGCGAGGTCAGCAGCGCCACCGGCACCGGGCCCGGGGTCGGTCCGAAGCTGAGGGCCACGACCACCCCGGTGGCCGGTTGCTGCCCTGCGTTCACCACCCGCGCACGGACGACGATCGCGCCGGGTGGGGTCTGGCTCGGGGCGCCGTTGTTGCTCAAGCCGTGCTCCGGGACGACTACATGGGACGGCGCGGTCAGACCGGCCGCCGCGGCCTGCGCGTTCGCCGCCGTGTTGTCGAAGGTCGCCACCGCCGTGCTGACATCATCGATCTGCGCGATCACGTCGGCGTTCGAGGTGCCGGGAATGGCGAAGTTCGCAATGACATAACCCGCGAGCTGTCCGTAAAGGGCGATGCGCTCGCCGGCAAGCACGCCCGCCCGCGCCACCGTCGCGCGCTGTGCCGTCGCCAGCGGGTCGATCGGGTTTGCCGCGGTCAGCGCCAACAGTTGCAGCAACTCAGTCTCGATGGCTACTTCGAGCGCCGCATCGGCAGCAACCAGACCTTGAGCCTCTGCGATGGCGCCCGGCCGGTCGTTGATCGCCAGCCGGCCCCTGAGCGCGGCCAGCCGGCTCGAATACTCCGAAGGCACGACACCCGAGGGCTGGGCGAATCGAAACTCCAGGTCGATCGCGGCGCCGAGGAGTGGCGGCAACGACGGGTCGAAGGCACGTCCGGCGACAACCGGCGCGTCGTGGAAGGCTGTCTCGTGAACCATGCCGTAGTCGCTGGCACCGGAGTGAGTCAGGTCGGACAAGCTCAAACTGATGATCCGGTCTCCGGCGGTAGAGAGCAAACCGGCTGCCGGGAACAGCTCGCCCGGCGGGTCGTAAATCAGCGCATAGTCCGCGACCAGCCGCCACGCCTCGCGCAACGGATTGCCGTCCTGGGAGGCAAGCGCCTGATCGCCGTTGCGCTGCAACACCATCGCGGCGTGCTGTTGCGATGCGACGAACCCCTCGCCGACCGTACCGCCACCTTCGAAGGCGCCAGTTCGCGCCACGGAGAGGTCGAAGTCACCCTGCGTCTGCTCCACGTAGCTCGAACTGATCACCGCCGCGCCGACATCTGCGGCAAGCACATCGACCACCGCAGCGAGTTGGGCTTCGCGGCCAGCGACGTCATTCCAGGCTTCGGCGTGAAAAGCATCGAGCACGCCCAAGCCAGTGAGCGTGGCTCCTGTCCCCACCTGATCCTGGCCCCACTCCGTCAGAAAGCTTCTGAATCCGAGAAACTCCTGCGCATATTCCACTGCCAACGCGGCAGCGGTGGCCACGCTGGCATTGGCGAGATCGGCCTCCGCCTGCGTCGCACCGCCCTGTGCAACCATCACGCCCACGCGCTGCCCGGCCAACTGGGCCAGGTCCCACTCGAACTTTGCCAACGCCAACGCTGACGCCGCCAGGTTGACCGTTAGTCGCGCGCTGGCGAAATTCAGCAGATGGGTACCGCTGTAGAGATTGGCCAATCCTTCGCTGGCCACCAGCAGGCGCCCCAGCGCATGGTCGCGGGCGGCGTGCACCGCAGCCGTCGCCAGCTGCGCCGAGCTCCAGTTCGACAGCAATGCCCGCGCGTTGGTGGTGTCGTATTTCGCCACCTGGATATCGGTGGTCTCCAGCCGGACGAACTCGCTGTCGAGGCGTGTGTGCAGGTTGATCGGCAGCACCAGCGGCGTTGCGCCCAGATTGGCAGGAACGACCGACTGATACGCCCGCTGCAGCCCGAATCCCGCGAGTCGCAGCGTGTACGGCTGCGAGAGATCGACCGCCGCGTTGAAGGAGAAATTGCCTAGTGCGTCGCTGGTCACCGCATCGATGACCTGCGTGCCCGTGAGCAAAGTGACGTTGACTCCGGCAATTCCTGCCGCCGCGGGATCGCCGAAGCGGTCGGCATCGTGAACGGTGAAGGTCGGTGGCGGAATGACCACCGGCGGCGGCGTGATGAAGGCGCCAAACGCGACCGGCGTGCTGCCAACCGCCACCGTACTCACCACCGTGTTGCTGGCGCTGGCGATGACCGACACGTTGTTGCTGCCGATGTTGGCCACGTAGACGTGACTGTCGCTCGGATTGATGGCGATACCGAGTGGACTGGTCCCCACCGCCACGCTGCCGACGACTGCGTTGCTGGCCAGATCGATGACACTCACCGCGTTGGCGGCAGTCCTTGCCACGTAGGCGCGGGTGCCGGCGGCGTTGACGGCGATGCCGGTCGGAGCCGTGCCTACGCTTATCGTGCCCAGCACGGTATCGGTGGCGGTGTCGATTACCGAAACCGAGCTACTGTTGCCATTGGTTACATAGGCGCGCGTGCCGGCGGGGTTGATCGCAATGCCAATCGGACTGGCGCCGACCGCCACCGTCGCAACCACCGCCTGGGTCGCGCTGTCGATCACCGAGACGTTGGCAGTTCCGTTGTTGACGACGTAGACCCGCGTGCCGGACGGGTTGACCACAACGCCGCGCGGGTACGACCCGACGGCCACGGTGGCCACGAACTGGTGGGTGACGGCATCCAGCACGGTGACGTTGTTGCTTTGCTCGTTGGCCACGTAAAGACGTGTCCCAGCGGGGTTGACCGCCATCCCATAGGGAAAGGTACCCACATTGAGAGTAGCCAACACGCTCTGATTTGCCGTATCGATCACCGAGACAGTGCCGTCGGAGAGGTTTCCCACAAAGGCGCGAGTTCCTGCCGGGTTCACGGCGACACCGTAGGGATTGCCGCCGACGCCTACCGTCGTCACCACCGTGTTGGTCGCGGTATCGATGACCGAGACGTTGTTGGTGCCCTGGTTGGTGATGTACGCATACACAGGCTGCGCGCCGCGATTCTTGACCAGATCAGCGGCGCACAAGGGATTCAGCAGCAGCAGCAACGCAAGCGCCCAGAGCGTCGTTACGATGGGAGGCATCGGGCTGACAGACGCCAGCAATCGATGTGTCGCGAGCAACCCTTGGCCGGGATCTGATTCGGAGCAGGCGTACATGGCGGTTCCCTCGGACAGAGTGCGGTGCGGTGACCTGCAAGACTCAAGCTGACGGTCTTGCGGGCGCGGCGTGCTGACAAGCTCAGCGGTGTCGATTACGCTCAGGGTCCCAAGCACGGTTGGGCGCCTGAAACGCTCACGTCGCGCTCGCGATTTGTCGGGGCGGCCCGGCAGCCGGCGGGCGCAAGGGCCGGCGCCAATCCGGCAGCACGCGCCAAGGCCGACCCGCCAACGCCCACACTGGAACCGACACCTTGCACCCACGCAACCGCCATCAGGAACGCTATGACTTCGCGCAACTGACGCGCGCCTGGCCGTCGCTGAAGAGTTTTCTGGTGCGCACGCCGGAGGGCTCGACCAGTGTGGATTTCTCCGATCCGGCGGCGCTGCGTGCTCTCAACCGGGCGTTGCTGCAGAGCCAGTACGGCATTGCCGGCTGGCAATTCCCGGATGGCTATCTGTGCCCGCCGATCCCCGGGCGCGCCGACTATCTGCATGGCCTCGCCGATCTGCTCGCCGAATCCAACGACGGCGTCATTCCGCGCGGGACGGCGATCCGCGCACTCGATGTCGGCACCGGCGCCAGCTGTATCTATCCGTTACTGGGGCGCGTCGAGTACGGCTGGCAGTTCGTCGGGTCGGAGATCGACGGCGCCGCGCTGGGGTCGGCCACGGCAATTGTCGCCGCAAATCCACACCTGCAAGGCGACATCGAACTGCGCCAGCAAGCCGATGCGCGATCGATGCTCAAGGGCGTGATCGGTGCCGCCGAACGCTTCGATCTGACGCTGTGCAATCCACCGTTCCACACCTCGGCGGCCGCGGCTGCGCAAGTCAGTGTCGGCAAGTGGCTGAAGCTGGATCGCGGCGGGACCGCGCGCGGTCGCCCGGAACGCAATTTCGGCGGCCAGAGCCGGGAACTCTGGTGTCGCGGCGGCGAAGTCGGTTTTGTGCGCCAGATGATCAGCGAGAGCGCCGAGTTCGCCACGTCGGTGTTCTGGTTCACCAGCCTGATCGCCAAGGCTGCGCATCTGGCCAGCCTGAAGCAGCACCTGCGCAAGGTCGGCGCGCTCGATGTGCGTACGGTAGGGATGGCTCAAGGGCAAAAGCAGAGCCGGTTTCTCGCATGGAGTTTTCTCGCTCCCGAACAGCGCGCGGCGTGGCGGCGCGAGCGGTGGGGTTCCATCGCGAATTCACTGCAGGCAGCGCTCGCCGAAGCCTCCGCGCGAGGAATCGCCGCGAAGACAGTAGTCACACCGGTCCTGATCGGACGGATTTTCGAACGGACCTAAGGTCGCTCGCTGACCGCGAACATCGCCCTGGTGGGCAACAACGCACGCCTGGCGGCGGCGATCGCGGTCGAGATGGTGTGCTAGCCCGACACGCGAGGAGACAGCAAGAGCAATCGCGTCAGGGCTGGCGACACAAGGTCACGCCCATGACTCACTGCGGCAGGTCAAACGACCGCCCCTGCGCTTGTGCGTAGAATGTCGTCGTTGGGTTGCCGGCGGACAGCGTCCGAGCGTTCGCACGCCGTTCGCGCGGAAATCGCGATTCTTTCCCTCTGACCTCTCTGGATTTGCCTTCATGCGCCGCATCGCCCCGATACTCGTCATTGCGTCTGTCATTGCCGGTTGCAGTACCCACGCTTCCGATTCCAGCACCACCGCTGCAGCACAGCCCGCGGCAGCGGCGCCAGCGACTGCGCCGATCGGCGAGAACCTGAGCGGCACCGTGCTCGAACAGATTCCCGCCCCGCCCTACGTCTATCTGCGCCTGCAGACCGCCAGGGGCGAGATCTGGGCCGCAGTCTCCAATGCCCCCGTGGAAGTCGGCGCCGAGGTGACGGTGTACCAGGCGATGCGGATGAGCCAGTTCGCATCGAAGTCCCTGCAGCGGACTTTCGACGAGATCTATTTTGGATCGTTGACCGCACCCGGCGCACCCGTGTCTGCCGGCAATCCGCATGCCGCCGTCGCGCAGCCGACCGCGACCGCCGTCGACAAGGTCGAAAAGGCCAGCGGTGCCGATGCCCGCAGCGTCGAGGAAACCTGGTCGGAGGGCGCGGCGCTCGCCGGCAAGACGGTCACCGTGCGCGGCAAGGTGGTCAAGTACAATCCCGGTGTGATGGGCAAGAACTGGATTCACATCCAGGATGGCAGCGGCGACGCCGCCAAAGGCACCAACGATCTCACCGTGACATCCATGGATGAAGCGGCGCTCGGCGACATCGTAACCATCACCGGCACCGTTTCCGTCGACAAGGACTTTGGCGCCGGCTATCGCTACCCGATCATCGTCGAAGAAGCAAAAGTGGTGAAGCAACCGCTTTCCACCTGAGTCGGTCGGACCATCTCCTGCCCACGGACGCTGCGTTGGGCTCGCCCCGCGACGGGTGCGGCGAGCCCTGCAGCGACGGCGCCCAACCGGGGCGAGCTGCGATCAGGGGCAGGCGTGCCCGGCGACGCCGGTCAGACGCGACAGATCAAGCGAGCCACTTCCAAATCCAGGCAGGGCACTGTTCCAGTCCAATCGCAGATGGTCGCCATCGACGGCGCGCACGCTGAGGGTTCCCCACGGCTGGCTGACGACGCTGGCCGGGTTGAACCCGGGCGGAAAGTTGCCGCCGTAGGTCGTGATTGCGTTCAATGCCGCGGTGTCGCCCGCAATCGGTCCCTGCGCGATCAGCCAGCGCGCTTTGCCGTCGAGGAAGGCGTACCAGACCGCCACCATCTGCCGCGTAGCCCCCGCGCCCAGTACTTCGATCTGCAAGCCGTGACCGGACTGGCCGGGGTTGAACCAGCTGCCGCTGTGGCACTGGGTCAACTGGCCGACCGGCGACAGGGTGTCGGCAGGCGCCAGACTGCTCAGTCGCGACAGCGCCATCTGTCCGCTGTTGAAGCCGGGGTACGGCGTGATCCAGCTTGCCGTTGCGTGGTCGCGATCGCTGAAGCGCAGTTCGACCTCGCCCCAGGTTTCGAGCTGGGTGCTGGCGAGGTTGTAGTCCGGCGGAAACTGTCCGGCGGAACCGATGGTCATGCGCACGCGGACCTGGTTTCCGACCGCGGTCCCGCTGCCGATCAGCCAACGCTGTTCACCATTCAGGTAAACGTACCAACTGACGACCACGCCGTGATTGGGCAACGCTTCGACAAACCAGCCGTGCCCGTTTTGCGCCGGATCGTAGAAGGAGCCGCTGGTATCGACGCCGATCTCGTAGCTGGCCGGACGCACATGCACACTGACGCGGCCGAGATTGGAGTCGGCCTTGCCGTCCCAGGCGGCAAAGGTGAATTCCTCGTCGCCGACGAACCCTGGCTCGGGGATGTAGGTGGCCTGACGCTCGGCCAGCGCCACGCTGCCATGCGCCGGCTGGTTGACGATCCGCAGGGTGAGTGGATCGGCGTCGGCGTCGCTGGCGACCAGCGTCAGGCTGGCATTGCTGTCGAAGGCGGTATCGATGGCGGCGTTGCTGACGATCGGTACCCGATTTCTCGAGCTGCTTTCGCTGGAGGGGCCGTTGTGACAGGTGTAGCAACCGATGCGATAGCCGCGCCAGAAGGTTTTGGTTCCATAGCGGGTCGTGGAGGTCCAGTCCGACTGCGAGGCGCTGAGTTCGCCGCCGCGGTCATCGGCGCCGTGGCAGGCCTTGCAGGCAGTGCTGTTGTCCTCGGCAAAATCGCCGTGCTCATTGACCCATGCCGCGCCCAGCGGGTGCAATCCATGCGGTCCACCCAGGCCATCGCGTGGGGAGGCGTGGCACACCGTGCACTCGGAAACCACGCCAGCATGCCCTTGCGCGGCGATGCTCTGCAGGTTGTCGTTGCGATGCGATGACGGGAACTCGGCATGGGTAGAGCCGTGGCAGGCCGAACAATGAAGGCCGCCGTGACCGGTGGAGAATCGATACAGGTTCAACCCGGCCGCCGGTTGATCGGGATTGGTGGCAAACGTCGAATTGGCGGCCGCACGCAGCACGCCGGGGCTGCTGAAAGCATTCGCATAGCGAATCTGGCCGCTGTTCTGCGTGGCGGTGCCGCTGTGGCAGTTCTGGCAGCTCGGCTGCTGCAACCAGCCCTGGCGATCGGGATCCCCGACCTGGCTCATGTTGCCGTGGCAGCTCTGGCATTGCATCGCCATGCTGCCGTCGCCGGCAATCGCCGCGCCCATCGCACCACGCAGGCATTTGGTGCTGGATCCGGGATGGCAGCTGTAGCAGGCTGCGCGATTGGTGCTGGAATCCAGGGTGAGCCCGCTGATCGGATCTCGCGTGCTGGCGTGCCCACGGTGCATCGCCGAAGTCAGCGGCGGGATTCCGGCAAGTCCGGTTCCAGGCAGGGCATTGGACGCGTGGCAGGCGGCGCAGAGCACCGGCCTGGAGGTATTCAGCACGCTGGCGTAAAGCCCGTCGGGGTTGAGGCTCAACTGGCTCAGCGCACTGACATAGGCCGCCGAGCCGCGATGACGTTCGTCATGCAGGCGCAGGATGTTCAAGCGGAAGTCGCGCCCGGTATCGGGATCATTGACCCAGCCGTCCGCGGGTCGCGCCGCGGTCACCGAATTGGAGCGATGACACTGCGAGCAGTCCATTTCGTCGGACACCGGCAGCACCACCGAGGTTTCCGCCAACTGCGTGCCGAGTGCATCGCGCACCACCAGGCGCATCAATGGATAAGGGTTCTTGCGACCACTGTCGTCATACGGCGTCATCGGCACGCCATCGGCCGCAAACCAGCGGCGCGTGACATCGTAGGTCATCGGCTGGCCGATATTCGCCAGCCCTGGCATGCTGCAGCCCGCCAGCCCCTGATCGGGCCCCAGTTGCACACCGAACAGCGGCAGGCTGAAGTTCCAGAAGTTGCTCTTGCCGATCGACGTGCGGTTGATCGAGCCATCCGGATCAGCCACGGCTTCATAGCTGAGCTGGATGCCGTTGCCCGCAGCCACCAGGCGGCCATTGGCGTCGATGATCTGCGCACGCACGTTGTTGAACGGCGGCAAGATCGAAAAGGCGGAATAGTCGCCATCCATGCAGTGCATGCCAAGGTCGTTCCAGCCGAGCACGGTCCAGTGCGGCGCCGCTGTCGCGCTGCCGCCCACGCTGCTCAGCAGTGCCACGATGGCAACGATTGCCAAACGCGGTCGTATGCTCATGCTCGCCTTCGTGTCGATGTCGTTTGCAGGAACTCAAGCGTCACATGCGATGATTAAGTGAGACTTACCACGTTCCGCCGGCTGTGGACGCCGGAAGCACTCCTCGGCCCATTCCTCCAACGCCGGCTGAATCAAAGTCGCTAAAATTGCGCCAAACCGCATTTCCGTTGAAGACGCAACCCCCCTGATTCGTGGATACTCCGCGACCGCGAAGCGTGTAGACCTGCAAGGGTGTGCGTCACCGCGCCACCCCGGCTTGAACGCCGCGTGCAAGGCGACGGCAAGCACTTCATCGCGAAAGACTGACATTCGTGGCCCTCACCGGCCGCACCGTTGTTTCCGAAAAGTCGGCGCTGTTGCTGGGCGCGGCTTTTTCGGGCCTCAATAGAACTTCCATTCAAGAGACCAGAACATGGCCAGGCAGAAAGAGCTCGCGCTGTACCGCAACATCGGGATCATCGCGCACATCGACGCGGGAAAGACCACGACCACCGAGCGCGTGCTTTATTACACGGGTCGCAAGCACCAGATCATCGACGTCCATGACACCAAGGACGGCAAGACCAGCACCACGACGGACTATCTGGAGCAGGAGAAGAAGCGCGGCATCACCATCCAGAGCGCCGCGGTTTCTACCGAGTGGAAGGGTTTCCACATCAACCTGATCGACACCCCGGGACACGTCGACTTCACCATCGAGGTGAATCGCAGCTTGCGCGTGCTCGACGGTGCCGTGGTGGTGTTCGATGGCGTCGCCGGCGTGGAACCGCAGACCGAGACCAACTGGCGTCTGGCCGATCAGTACAACGTGCCGCGCCTGTGCTATGTCAACAAGATGGACCGCATCGGTGCCAACTTCGCGCATTGCGTCAAGGGCATTCGCGATCGTCTGGGCGCCAATGCGCTGCTGTGCCAGGTACCGCTCGGCAGCCAGGACGAATTCGTCGGCATGGTCGACCTGGTCGCCGCGGAGGCTTATCTGTGGCATTCGAACGACAAGGACAGCGAATGGGAGATCATTCCGCTCGACCAGGTGCGCTCGCGCTTCAAGTTCACCGTCGCGCTCGACGATGCGTGGATCGACCAGTTGCCCAAACTGCGCAGCGATCTGATCGAATCGGCGCTGGCGATGGACGACGATGCCTTCATGCACTACGTCGAAACCGGCGAGTTCGATCAGGCCAAATTGAAGGAATGCATCCGCATCGGCGCGGTGTCCGGCAAGCTGGTACCGGTGCTGTGCGGTTCCTCGTTCAAGAACAAGGGCGTGCAGCAGTTGCTCGACGCGGTTATCGACTACCTGCCCTACCCCGGTGAGAACGGTGGCATCTCGATGGTGGACGAGGACGGCAACGTCGTCGGCAAGCAGGAAGTCCGCGACGATGCACCGTTCCGCGCGCTCGCGTTCAAGGTCATCAACGACCAGTTCGGTACGCTGACCTTCACCCGCATCTATTCCGGCGTGGTCAAGAAGGGCGATACCCTGGCGAATGTCACGCGCGGCAAGAAAGAGCGCGTCGGCCGCATCGTCGAAGTCCAGGCGAATGCCACCAAGGACATCGATGAAGCCCGCGCCGGCGACATCGTCGCCTTCGTGTCGATGAAGGACACCGAGACCGGTGACTCGCTCACCGATCCGGCGCATCCGGTGCTGCTGGAGCGCATGCGCTTCCCGGATCCGGTGATCAGCGTCTCGGTCGAGGCCAAGACCCGCGACGACATCGACAAGATGTCGGCCGCGCTCTACAAGATGGCCAAGGCCGATCCGTCGCTGCGCCTGAATGTCGATCCGGAAACCGGCGAGACCGTGCTGCGCGGCATGGGCGAATTGCACCTGGAAATCACCATCGACCGCATGCGCACCGAACTCGGCGTCGAAGCCAACATGGGCAAGCCCAAGGTCAGCTTCCGCGAGGCTTTCGGTCAGCGCGTCGAGCACATCTACACGCACAAGAAGCAGACCGGCGGTTCCGGCCAGTTCGCCGAAGTGAAGATGATCTTCGAACCGGGCGAACCTGGCACCGGCGTGGTGTTCGCCGACGAAATCGTCGGCGGCCGCATTCCGCGCGAGTTCATCCCTTCGGTCGAGTTTGCGATCAAGGCGGAGTCGAAGTCCGGCCAGATCGCCGGCTACGAAGTGCTCGACTTCAAGGCGCGCCTGATCGACGGCAAGTACCATGACGTCGACTCCTCGGCGCTGGCCTTCGAAATCGCCGGTCGTCACGCCTTCCGCGAAGCGCACAAGATGAGCAAGCCCAAGCTGCTCGAACCGATGATGCGGATCGAAGTGGTGACCGAGTCGGAGTTCCTCGGCGACGTCATCGGCGACATGAATCGCCGCCGCGGCCAGGTCACCGACCAGGGCACCAAGGGCACTGCGGCGTTTGTCCACGGCTTCGTGCCGCTGGCGGAAATGTTCGGCTACATCAACTACCTGCGCTCGGCCACCCGTGGTCGCGGCACCTTCTCGATGGAGTTCAACAACTACTCCGAAGTGCCGGCCGGCCTGGTCGACAAGCTGATGGAAAAAGAAGCGAAGTAAGGCGCGGCGCAAGCGCGCCGCACCTGCATCGAAGACAGCGACGGCCGGGGAAACCCGGCCGTTTCTTTTTGGGCATGCCGCGCCTGAGGACAACGCTCGCCAGACCGATTGCGGTCAAGTTGACGCTGTCGGTCGGCACCGTAGACTCCGCAAAGCCCGCCTGCAAATTTCCCGCCCCGTGTCCAAGTCCGGCTCGCCAACGCTTCCCTTGTCCAGACCGAATACCCTGATCGAGGGTTGGGAGGAACTGCCGGCGAGCCCCACCGATTGGCGCGAAGGGCGCCAGGTGGGTCCGTTTCGCCTCAAACGCCCGCTCGGCGAGGGCGGCATGGGCGTGGTGTGGTTGGCCGAGCAGTTGGAGCCGCTGCAGCGCGAGGTGGCCATCAAGGTGATGCGCCAGGAGCGCCGCGGCGCCCTGGATGAAGTCTTTTTCGAGGTGGAACGGCAGGCCCTGGCGCGGTTGTCGCATCGCGCCATCGCACAGATCCACGATGCCGGGCGCTTGCCGGACGGCTCGCTGTTCTTCGCCATGGAGTACGTCCCTGGCGTGCCGCTGGACCAGTTCGTGCGCGAACAGCATCCGTCGCCAACGGAACTCGCACGCCTGTTCATCGAGATCTGTCTCGGCGTGCAGCATGCGCACCAGCGTGGTCTGATCCATCGCGATCTGAAGCCGGGCAATCTGCTGGTGCAGCGGGTGGACGGCTCGCCGCAGCCGAAGATCATCGATTTCGGTGTCGCGACCAGCGTTTCGGCCGGGGCCGGGGCCATCATGGTGGCCGGCACGCGCCCCTACATGTCGCCCGAGCAGCGTACGCCGGACGCCAACGGCATCGATGCGCGCACCGACGTCTATGCGCTGGGAGCGGTACTGGCGGAGTGCCTGTATCTGCTGGCCGGCATCGAGGGCGATGAGCAGGCCTTCGACAGCACCATCCTGCGCCAGGGGTTGACTGCGAGTCTGCGGCGCCCGCTGCCCGGGGCCGATGTTGCGCCGACCCGCAGTCCGCAGCAGTTGCACGCACTGCCGGCGGAATTGCGCGCGATCGCGGTGCGCGCCATGGCCCAGGATCCCGAGCAGCGCTATACATCGGCCGCTGCCCTGGGCGAAGACCTCGGGCGTTGGCTGGCGCATCAGCCGGTGCAGGCCATGGGCGAAGGCCGCTGGTACAGCGTGCGCTGTGCCATGCGCCGCAACGCACTGCTGAGCACGATGGTGATCGGCGCGGTGCTGGCGCTCGGCGTCTTCGCCTTCGCCATGGCGCAACAGGCCAGTCGCATCGCGCGCGAAGCCGAGCGCGCCAACCAGGCGCTGGAAGAACTTCAGGCGGTCACTCTGTTCCAGACCGACCAGTTGCAGGGGATCAATGCCCAGCTCCTCGGCCAGCAGTTGCTCGAGGACATCCGCACGCGTCATCGGGCGCAGTTGGCCGAACGCGGCGCTTCCGCCGGCGAGATCGAGTCGGCCGAGAAGGCGTTGGCGACCGAGCTTGCCGCAGTCAATTTCGTCGATGTCGCGCGCAGCAGCCTTTACCGGGGCATCTTCGAGCGCGCATTGAGCAACATCCATGAGCGGTTTTCCGATCGACCCGCGATCCAGGCCGAATTGCTGCAGAGCAGTTCCATGGCATTGCGTGATCTTGGCCTGCTGGAGCAGGCACGCGCGCCCCAGGAAGAGGCTCTGGCGCTTCGGCGCAAGCATTTCGGCAACGTCCATGAGCGCACCGCGTTGTCGTTGAACGAATCCGGTGTGCTCAGCCAGTACCTCGGCAAGCTCGACGAGGCCGAAGCGTTCTTCCGCGAGGCGATGGAGATCGGCATCGCGACACGCGGCGCGAAGCACATCGATACCGTGAGATCGATCGGCAATCTGGCCGCGATACTGCAGGCAGTGCGCAAGTTCGAAGAGGCGGAGCCTCTGTTTCGTCGCGCGCTGGCCCTGCACGACGAGGCACTCGGGCCTGAAGACCCCGCCACGATCTCGGTGCGCACCAACTACGCGGTCATGAAATACACCATGGGCGACTTTACCGCGGCCGAGACCGGCTTCCGCGAGGTGCTGGCGGTGCAGCGGCGTCTGGGCCAGGCCGATCAACCGTACCTGTCCACGTTGAACAATCTCGCATCGACGACGAATCTGCTGGGCAAGTCCGCCGAGGCGGAATCGCTGTACCGTGAAACCGTCGACCTGGGACAACGCATCCTCGGCGAGGAGCATCCCAATGTGCTTCGCTATCTGGCCAGTCTCGCCAACGTACTCGACGTCCAGGGTCGCTACGACGAGGCGGAGCCGCTGCTGCGCAAGGTGTTGGCGAGCCGTCGTCGCGTGCTTGGCGACATGCATCCCCATACCCTGCGCAGCGAGCAGTATCTGGGCCGATTCCTGCTGGAGCGCGGACGAGTGAACGAGGCCGATCCGATGATCCGCCACGCGGCGGCGATGGCGTGGAAGGTTGCCGAAGACGATGCCGATCGTTTCCACGCGCAGCTGGATCTGGCAGAGCTGCTGCGTCGCAAAGGTGAGCCGGCGGCGGCGGTCGCCCTGCTGCGGACCCACGAGAACGCAATCCGCAGCACCTTCACCGGCAGTTTCGTGTTCAGGGTGGCGGGTGCCTTGACGACCCTGGGACTGGCACTGGAGGCCCTCGGCGGCGACCAGAATATGGCCGATGCCGAAGCCGCGCTGGAGGAGGCGTACGCTATCCTGCTCAAGCGGCGTGGCGCAGGCCATGATGGCACGCGCAGGATTGCGGGATATCTCGCGGCGCATTTCGCAGCTCGCGAGCTCGCGCAACCGGGCGCCGGCCACACCGCGAGCGCCGCGGAGTGGCGCCGACGACAGAGTGCCGAGTGAGTTGCACCGCGTCGATGTAGATGCCGTTCAGGCCGAATCCCCGGTTTTCCCACGGAAACCAGGTCACGCCGCCGGACGCCACCAGCGCGCTGCCGTCGAAATCGCTGAAGTTCGCCTGCATGTAGCCGGCCTCATTGAATTCGATCGAATTGTCGGGAAACGCCGCGGCCATGCTGACGCTGACCCGGTCCAAGCGCACTCGCCGCGGGGGCGATTGCGAGCACCAACGCCGCCAGTCGCATGCGCCGGAAGGCACGCTGTTTCCGGCACGCAGGCGCCCCGCAAGCGGCGGTGATTTGGGCAATCGGCTATCGGGGAATCACGGCGAGCAGGCAATCAGGCGGGCGCTACCGGCATCGGCGATCGCCGCCGCTCCCGGCGCGCGACTGGACGAAGCCAGTCGCGCGCCCTGCTGCACTTACGGCGTGAAGTTCAATCTCGCAACTTCACCGGCCACCGCAGCATCACGTCCGATCAACAGCGGCTTGTAGGCGTTGACCAGCCAGCGTGGCAGCTGGCTGATGTAAGCCGGGCTCAGCAACGAACCGCTCTGACCCCCCGGATAGATCTGCTGCGCCTGAATCTGCGGGCTCATGCTGCCGACGAAGCGCCGCACCGGTCCGCTGGTGAACATGAAGCCGTTCAGCGTGTTGGCGCGCACGCTGACATCGGAATCGTCGACCACCTCGTAGTTGCCCGGACGCGCCACGCCCGGCAGGTTCGGGCCCAGGTTGGTAATCGGGAACGGATTGTTGCCGGGAATGTTGAACGGTTCGCCGAGCGGGTGACGGAACACCTTGCGGTGCAACTTGCCCCAGCGATACGCATCCTGGTTGGTTGACTGCCCAAACGCCGGGGCGAATTCGGCGCTCGCGAGCAGGTTCAGGCCATCCTTCAGGCTCTTCAGGATCAGGTAGTCGCGCGCAGCTTCCGGCGACGGGGCGCCGGCAACGACGAAGAAGTCGAGGCCAGATGCACCTTTTCCACGCGCCGTCGGGAAGGTATCGAACAGATTCTTGATCGCCCGCAGGCTTTCTTCGCTGCCCGGCAGGTGCGCCGACAGTCCGACGCGTGTCAGCGTGGCATCGAGCACATTGCGCACGGTCTGGTTGCGCCAGAAGGTGTACAGCGTGGTCGCCACCGAATTGGCCACCTCAGAGGCGGTCGGCTCCGGCAGGTTGGCCGGGTTGTCACCCGGGTCGTAGCCCTCGCGGATACCGGTTGGCGTGGTGAGGTTCCAGTCGCGGATGCGCGTGACCGCCTCGACCACTGCCGGATCGGCACCCAGAGCCGCCAGTTGCGGCCACGCGCCGCTGGCACCGGCGTTGGCGAAGGCGGTCAACAGCGTCGGACGCAGCAGTTCCGCATCCAGCGGCTGGTTGTTGGCCTGCCACTGGCGCATGTCGTCCAGCGACACCGGGATGTTGGCGTCGAGCTTGGCGCGGATCAGGCGATCTACCCGCCCCATCCGGAAGTCGGCATAGCCCGAGTTCAGGTAATAGATACCGCCGCCAGCACGCATCTGATTCAGTGCATTGTTGTCGAGCGTGGTACCGACCGGATCGTTGTTGGAGTTGGCAATGTAGCCGCTGGCCGGGTTGGTCGCGTTGGGCATCTCGGCGATCGGCAGCAATTCGAACGGCGTCGCCTGATTCGCTTGCGAGGTCGTCTTTGGCAACCATTCGTGCTTGAGCGCACCGGTACCATCGCGAACAATGAATGGCGGAACGCCGCCGTCGGCGCGTCCGAGCGTCTGCAGATCGGTGCGCAACGGCACCTCGCCCGGCGCCGTGTAGGCGATGTTGCCGTCGACATCGGCATAGGCGAAGTTCTGACTGGCGCCATCGAAGTAGGTCAGTCCTTCGCGGAACTCGGCCAGGTTGGTGGCGCGCGTGATGCGCCGATAGGCCTCAAGTTCCTGCGTCGCACCCCAGCCGGTGTAGGCGAAGGAGATGCCGGTGTCACCGGTGATCGAGACCACCGGGCCATTGTTGCGGCGCGGCACGATGATGGTGACGCCGCCGTTGGTGTAACCGATCGACGAAACCCGGGCGACGTTGTCGGCCACGCGGTCGCCCACGGTGTTGGCGAAGTAGCTCTGGAAAATCCACACCACCGGCTCGGCAACGCCGCTGTGAATGGTGTGCGTCGGCAATCCATAGGTGTTGAGGCGGAACTTCTCGGAGAACGCATCGGTCATGTCGATCGGATTGACCGTTTGACCCCAGCAGTGGCGCGTGGTGCATCCGAGCAGGATATTCGGAGTACCGGGTACCGAAACGCCGACGACATCCATCGGTTGTGCGAACTGCGGATCAGTGGAAACGATGTGTGCCTCGTTCCACAGCGCCGGCATATCCATCGCCAGATGCGGGTCGTTGGCGATCAGCGGTTTGCCGTCGACGGTCTTGCTGCCGGCAATGACCCACCAATTGCTGCCGCCGCGCTTGGCGTTGAGCTGCATGGTCGGCGCCAGCCAGGGGTTGTCCTTGATCGCCTCGACATGCTGGGTCGCGGCCGCAAGCGTCTGTGCATCGATCATCGGGATATTGCTGGTGTCGCTGCCGGCCTTGTCGGCCTCGGTCACGCCGATCCCGGCCAGGAAGCCCGGCACGGTGACGCGGCCGTCGACCGGCTTGGCACGGGTCAGGTCATCGAAGAACAGCTTGTTGCCGTCGAAGCCCGCCGCCGCTCCAGCCTGCTGGTAGGCACCGAGGCGCACGGTCAGACCGGTGTCGTTGTCGAAACCGAGCTGGAAGGCCAGCAACTTGGCGACGACGAAGGTATCGACCGGCGACCAGGGTTCGGCGCGCGTCAGTTCCAGCGCCGTATATTCGACCGGCAACGGGTTGCTGCGCAGCCATGCATTGACGCCGTTGGCGTAAGCCTGGACGATGCCGCGCAACTTGGGGTTGGTTTCGACATAAGTCGCCCACGCCGAGCGCCGGATGCCGAGCGTGCGCAACTGCACGTCATTGGCGAGCGCCGGCGCCCCGACCATCTCGGCCAGCGTGCCGCTGCCGACCCGGCGCAGATAGTCCATCTGGAAAAATCGGTCGCGCGCATGGGCGTAACCGAGCAGGTATCCGGCGTCCTCGTCGCTCGCGGCGAGCACCGTCGGCACGCCCTCCGCGTCGTAGGACACCGATCCGGGCGCTTTCAGCCCGGGTGCGGAAATGGACTGCGCGAATGCCAGCGGCGCCGCGCCCAGCAGGGCAACGACCAGCGCAGCTACTAGTGGTCTTTTGGTCATGACGATACTTCCTCGGGGAAAACATCCAGAGCATCCTACTGGCAGCGACAAAGCGCACGTTGCGGTGCGTCAATACGGTTGCACGCTGCGCGCCGTTCAACGCAGAGGTGCGGAGAGCGCGCGGATCAGGACGATGTTCAGCAATACCGGGACGATCGAGGACAGGTCGTTGCTCAGCGTCACGTCGAGCTTCCTTGCACGCTCCATCATCGCGCGCACCGCCATGCCGATCAGCCAGCGACCTTCCACCCAGGCGACAATGGCACCGAGGATCTTGAGCCCGATATCGACACCCTGGGTGCTGACGCCGGTCGCACGCGGACATCACCTTTATGGCGCCGGCGCCACCGGCGACATGCTGTTCAACAGGTTGAGCAACACTGCATCGGCGAACTCGACGCGGATCAGGCCGACGCGCGGGAATTCGAGGTCGATGATCATGTACAGCACCACGCTGATGCTCAGCGCGAAGGCCACCGAGTGCAGCACATGCCGCCGGCGTGCCACGCCCATGTTGTAACCTCCAAGCAATCCACAGACCATGGCCAGACCGACCAGCAGGCAGTAAATGACCATCGGTGGATGCGTGCGCACCGCCAGCCAGCGGGTACTGGTGATATCGATCATCTCGTTGACCGGATCGAGCACCGCGTCGACGATCGGCTGGCCCTGGTGCTGCTGCAGCGCGGCGATGGTGAGCTTCCAGATTTCCTTCTGCACCGCCGAGGTGTCGTCGGCCTCATCGTGGATGGCGAGTGCCGGCGACTTCAAGCGGACTTCCACATAGTCCCGGTACAGTTTGCGCAAAGCCGGCTGGCTGTCGGCCGGCAGCAGGCTGATGCGCAGATAGGCGGTGCCGATCGCATTGGCTTCGTCGTTGATCAACTCGAGGCGATCGCTGAAGCGCGAAGCCGCGCCCGAAAAGACGAACGCCAGCAGCAGTCCCAACAGTGCGAACACCGCCGAGTCCATCGCGGTAAAGCCCTTTTCGGCGCCGTCCGGATCGCGCAGGACGCGCCGGTTGCCGCGCCGCCACCCAAACTCCATGGCCGCGAGGATCAGGACGACCAATCCCGCCAGCAGCGCCACCACAAAGACGAAGCCGTGGTAATCGGCGATGAACATTGGCGGGTTATCTCGATACAGTTCGTTGGCGTCGATTCCATCATGTCGCGCGGCTTTCGTGTAGGGGAATCGGGTTTCAACGCGACTGCGCTGCAACGCCGCGGCAGCCGGTTCTGTCCGCAAGCAGGTCAGGCGCCATCGGTGCGATCAGTTGCTCAGCGGTACACGCCGACGGTGAACGACATGAGGGTGCGCCGGCGCACTGAATCGCCTGCCGGCGGCGCCGATCCTGCGGTTCCCTCAAGAGGAGTCGCAACATGACCGTGCAATCCGCAATGACTTCGACCCCGGCCTGCTGCACGCCGACCACGCCGCTGCACGAGGTGGCCAGGATGATGCTGGACCACGACTGCGGACAGATTCCGGTTGTCGACAGCGCCGGTTCGCACATGCCGATCGGCGTGGTGACGGACCGCGACATCGTCGTGCGCATGCTCGCCCACGGCAAGAATCCGCTCGAAGGCACCGCCGGCGACTGCATGACCACGCCGTGCATCACGGTCGCCGCGGAGACCAGCCTCGCCGACTGCGCCGATGCGATGGAGAAGGGCAAGATCCGGCGCGTTCCGGTCGTCGATGCGCATGGCCGCATCAGTGGCATCGTGTCGCTGGCCGACATCGCCCGCTGCGCCGACTCCGACACCACCATCGATGTGGTCAAGGAAGTTTCCACCACCGCCTGATGACCGGGCCCGCCCCGACGCGTCGGCGTGGGTACGTTGACGCACCGACCCCGCAGAGTCGACCGCGCACCCTCGGTTGCACCCTTCCCCAGCGGAATTGTCATGACCATTCAGAAACCGTGGCTATTGAGCATCCTCGCCCTCGCCAGCCTTGCCGGCTGCGCGCCGATGCAGACGCGAGATCAGTCGTACTATGACCATGGCGGCGAGCACCAGCAGTACGACCGTAACGACTACCGATATGGCCAGGACTACCGTCCAGGCGCCGACTATCGCGACGACCGTGGCAGCCAGCAAGGCTATGGGTACGAAGACGTCCAGCCCGGCCAATACGGTTTCGACGGTCGAATCGACGTGGGCTGCGAAGCATGCGGCGTTGTGCGCAGCATCTCCCAGGTCGCCGGTGGCACCGGCAACAACACGGGTGCGATCGTCGTCGGTGCGCTGGTTGGTGGCGCCCTGGGCAATACGGTTGGCCACGGCGATGGCCGCCGCGCGGCAACCGTCGTCGGCGCGGTCGCCGGCGGCGCCGTCGCCAACGAAATCACGCGCAACGCTGACCACGACCTGTTTCGGATCGACGTGCACATGAACAACGGCGACATGTACAGTTTCGACCAGCACGATCACGAAGACTTGCGCGAAGGATCGCCGGTGCAAGTCCGCGATGGCCACGTCTATCCGTTGAACTGAACCCGCGACGCCGACGCGGCGCCGTTGCTTGTCCAACGCGCGTCGCGTGCGGCGACGCCAGGAGACCTCGAATGAGCATCATCTGGACCATCCTCGTCGGCCTGGTAGCTGGGCTGCTCGCTCGCATGCTGAAGCCCGGTCGCGACGACATGGGCATGATCATGACCACGCTGCTGGGCATCGGCGGTGCCTTTGCGATGACCGCTGTCGGTCGGTCGTTGGGCTGGTACGGCCCCGACGATGCCGCCGGCTTCATCGGCGCCTTCATCGGCGCCTTTGTCATCCTGCTGACCATCGGCGCCTTGCGTGGCAAAAGCAGCGGCGGGAGTGGCGTATAGTCGAGCAGCAATCAGGCGGCTGGCGCAGTGGCCAGCCGTCGTAGTGGCATTGCACAATGACGCCGGCGAGCGCGCACCTTCACCCATAGTCGAGCGCCCGCGCCGGCCCGCGAAACACGCGATAGGTGTAAGCCGAGTAACCGACGATCGCCGGCAGTGTGACCGCTACGCCGAACAGGATGATCCACAACGATCCGGGTGCTGCAGCGGCCTGGTGGATGGTGATGCGATCCACGACGAGGTACGGAAACAGGCTGTAGGCGAGCCCGGCAAAGGCGCTGACGAACAAGCCGACCGCGCAGGCAAATGGCGCGGCGGGTGCGCCGCTGACGCCGTCGCGCAGCCCGCGCAAGGCCCAGTCGGCGCGCCACAGCAACGCGACGCTGAGCAACGGAATCGGTGCCAGCCAGAAGAAATCCGGCAGAGTGAACCACTTGTCGAAGATGCGTGGACTGACCAATGGCGTGGCGATCGAAACCGCTGCGATGCCGATCGCGGTCAGCCATAGCGACGCCCGCGCCCAGCGCGCTGCCTTCGCCTGCAGTTCGCCACTCGTTTTCATCAGCAGCCACGAAGCACCCAGCAGGCTGTAGCCAGCCAGCAGGCACACGCCGATGAAGCTGGCGAAGGCGAAATTGGCGACGCTCCACTCGAAGCCGAGGATGTAGGCGCCGAGCATGAAGCCCTGCGACAGCGCGGCCAGCGCCGAACCGGCGAAAAATGCGCGGTCCCACCAATGCTTGTGCTGGACGCGCGCCTTGACGCGGAAATCGAAGGCGACGCCACGCAGGATCAATGCGATCAGCATCAACGTCACCGGCAGGTAAAGCGCACCGAGGATCACGCCGTGCGCAATCGGAAAAGCGATCAGCAGGATACCGACACCGAGCACCAGCCAGGTTTCGTTGGCATCCCAGAACGGCCCGATCGACGCGATCATGCGGTCCTTCTGCGCGTCGTCGGCACCCGGCAGCAGGATGCCAACGCCGAGATCGAAGCCATCCAGGACCACATAGGCGAGCATTGCCGTGCCCATCAGCGCCATGAAGATCTCCGGCAGCCAGGCGCTCATGACGTGGCTCCCTGCAACGCGTGAACCGGCACCGGGGCGTGGCCGGACATCGCCTTGCGCATCAGGTGGAACAGCACGCTGACAAATGCCGTCAGCAGCAGCGCATACAGCGCCAGATAGAGCGACAGGCTGAGCGCGATCATCGGTGCCGGCACCGCAGAGGCCGCATCCGCGGTCGCCAGCGTGCCGTACACCAGCCACGGCTGGCGGCCGATCTCGGTGACGTACCAGCCGGCCAGCGTCGCCACCCAGCCGGAAAAAGTCATCGCCACCAGCGCCCGCGCCAGCCACGGCCGCGGCTCGCGGCCGCGCCGCAACTGCCAGGTTGCCAGCCAGCTCAGGGCCAACATCAACAGGCCGACGCCGACCATCAGGCGAAATCCGAAGAACAGCGGCGCCACTGGTGGATGCTGGTCGAAGTCGTTCAGTCCACGCACTACGCCATCGGCCTTGTGGGTCAGGATCAGGCTGGCCATCAGCGGCACCTTGATTTCGACGTGGTTGCTGCGCGCAGTCGCATCGGGCCAGGCGAACAGGCGCAACGCAGCGCCCTGCTCGGTTTCCCAGATGCCTTCCATTGCTGCCACCTTGGCCGGCTGGTGTTCGAGGGTGTTCAGACCGTGCAGATCACCAGCGAGAATCTGCAGCGGGATCAGCAGTGCGGCCAGACGGACTGCGGTGCCCAGTGTGGCACGCACCTCATCGCCGTGATCGCCCTTCATCCAGCGCCATGCCGACAGGCCCGCAACCAGAAACGCGACGGTCAGACCCGACGCCAGCAGGACATGCGCCAGCCGATATGGCAACGACGGGTTGAACACGATCGCCAGCCAGTCAGTCGGATGCGCCTGGCCATCGATCATCTCGAAGCCCACCGGCGTGTGCATCCACGAGTTCAGCACCAGAATCCAGAACGCCGACAGCGTGGTACCGAACGCCACCAGGAAGGTCGCCAGCGTGTGCACGCGGTCGGATACGCGGCCCTGACCGTAGAGCATGATCCCAAGGAACGCCGCTTCGAGAAAGAACGCGGTGAGCACTTCGTAGCCCAGCAACGGTCCGGCGATGTTGCCGACGCTCTCCATGAAACCCGGCCAGTTGGTGCCGAACTGGAAGCTCATGGTGATCCCGCTGACCACGCCGAGCGCGAATGCCAGCGCGAACACCTTGACCCAGGTGCGATAGGCCGCCTGCCACTTGGCATCACCGCTGGCGCGCCAGCGCAGCTTGAAGTACAGCAGCAGCCAGCCGAGCGCGATGGTGATGGTCGGAAACAGGATGTGGAAGCTGATGTTCGCGGCGAACTGGATGCGCGCGAGGATCAGTGGGTCGGGCATATCCATGGTCTGTAGGGTTTCCTTTCGCTTCTTGGTCGCTCGGAGTCGTGGCGCCAGGTTGCGGATCGAACCGGACGCGGACTGCTGACTGCTCTCTTTGTCCGCAACGGACTAACCTTTTTCTTCAGTCACTTGCGTCATGCTGGTTGAGATCGACCTTGTTCGCGATCGCTCTATCGCGCCCCCCGAACACCCGCTCTTTCATCTCCAGCAGCTTGACCACCTTGCCCCCCAGCGCCATCAGCGACTGCAGAGTCTCCGGGGACAACTTGCGCACTTCGGCGAACCAGTCGGTGATCTGCTCGATCAGCTCGTGCATGCGGCGCATGCGTTCCTGCGCGTAGACATCCTCGGGCGACCCGGCCGTCTCCAGCAGCGCATCGCGCAGCATCGACAGCGTCGGGTCGATTTCACGACGTTGACGCTCCTCGGCCAGCGTGCGGAAGATCTGCCAGACGTCCTCAGGGGCACTGAAAAACTCGCGGCGGTCACCGGGGCGATGTTCCAGCTTGACCAGACGCCAGGACTGCAACTCCTTCAAACCCATGCTGACGTTCGAGCGCGACACGCCGAGACGCTCGACGATGTCATCGGCGGTCAGCGCCTCGCGGCTGATGTAGAGCACCGCGTAGATCTGGCCGACGGTGCGGTTGATCCCCCAACGGCTACCCATTTCACCGAAATGGAGGACAAAGGACTGACTCAGCGGGTGCAAGTTCATGAGGTTCCTGTGATTTCAGTAATTTCTGAAATTACGCAATGGAGCATGCGGTTCAAGGCGTGAACGGCTCGTGGATGATTTGCGAACGGCGCGACCCGCTGCAGCGACGCAGTACAACCTCCACGCTGCAGAATCTGCTGCCCTGATGGGCCTTTGGTCCCAGCGTTCGCGCGCGTCCACCGCCTGACCCGCGACGTAGACTTGCACTGAACCGACGCATCGACTCCTCATTCGCCTTGAATACGTCCAGCGCAGCGGCAAACATGAAACGGCTTTCATCGTGGCTTCTGGTTGGCTTGCTGCTGGCCGTTTCGCCCTTGGCGATCGCCGACCAGACCCAGGCGAGAACCGAGACAAAATCGGAACCGAAGCAGCAATCGCGCCTGCGTTCCGCCGACGACGGGGCTTTCGACATCAGCGGCTTCCTCGACCAGGCCCATGGATTCGTTCCGGTGTTGATTCCGATCACCGAACCCGCAGTTGGGATCGGTGGCGCGCTGGCGCTGGTGTTCATCGACAAGGGTCAAAGTGGCACGCGCCCGGACATCAGCGCAGTCGGCGGATTGAAGACCGACAACGGAACTGACGGGATGTTTGTCGCGGACAGTCGCTATTGGCAGGAAGGTCGCGTGCAGACGCTGGCGGCGGTGGTCGACGCCAGCGTCAATCTCCAGTTCTACGGCGCCGGAGCAACGCCACGCGAATACACGCTCGATACCCGCGGCGGCGTGGCGCTGGGCAAGTGGAAGATCGGCGATACGCAATCCTGGTTCGGCGTCGGCTACGCGGCGGCCGATACGCGTGTGCGCTTCACGCCGCGCCAGCCGGCGCTGCCTGCACAGGAAGGCAATTCGCGCGCCGCCGCGTGGGTCACCACGCTCACCCACGACAGTCGCGACAATCTGTTCACCCCGAACAGCGGCAACTACGTCGACGCCTCCATCGCGTTGTTCGACGACGCGATCGGCGCCGACGCCGACTACCAGCGCGCGACGATCACCGGCATCCACTATCGCCCGCTGTCGGAGACGCTGTACCTCGGCGTGCTCGGCTCGGCCGCCTACAGCCACGGTGATTCGCCGTTCTACCTGATTCCGTCGATCTACATGCGCGGCGTGCCGGCGATGAGCTACCAGGGCAGGCGCGTTGCGCAGGTCGAGGCGGAGCTGCGCTGGCGCTTCAGCCCGCGCTATTCAGCGGTGGCCTTTGCCGGGACTGGCGTGGCACGCGACCTGTCGGACCGCTTCGGCGACAAGCGCAGCGCCAGCGCCGGCGGTCTCGGCATCCGCTACGAGATCGCGCGCAAGTACGGCCTGCACATGGGCATCGATGCAGCGCACGGACCGGAAGGCATGGCCTGGTATGTGCAGTTCGGCAGTGCGTGGCTGCGGCCCTGAGATTCAACTGGAAAAGCGAGAGAAGACCATGAAAATCATCATCATCGGCGGCGTGGCAGGGGGCGCCTCGTGCGCGGCGCGGCTGCGCCGACTCGACGAGAACGCGCAGATCCTCATGGTCGAACGCGGGCCCTATGTGTCCTACGCCAATTGTGGATTGCCCTACCACGTGGGCGGCGTGATCGAAGCCGAGTCCAGCCTGCTGGTTGCCGATGTGAACACCTTTCGCGACCAGTTCGCCGTCGAGGTGCGCACCGGTTGCGAAGCGATCCGCATCTCACCCGAGCGCAAGACTGTCGAACTGCGCGACGTCGCCAGTGGCGCGGTGACCACCGAGTCCTACGACAAGCTGGTTCTCGCCCCTGGCGGTCGTTCGATCCGGCCGCCGTTGCCGGGAATCGACCTGCCCGGCATCTTCGAGGTGCGTACGGTTCCCGACGCCCGCGCGATCCGCCAGTGGATCGAACAGGGCTCGTTGTTCCTGTCCGGCATGCAACGCTACTCGGGCTTCCAGGCGGTGCGCCCGAAGCCGCGCGCCGCGATCATCGGCGCCGGTTTCATCGGCCTGGAGACGGCCGAGAACCTGGTCCATCGCGGATTCGACGTGACCATCGTCGAGTTGGGCGACCAGATCCTCGGTCCGATCGATCCGGAGATGGCGCGCATCGCCGAGGGCTATCTGCGCACCCATGGCGTGCATCTTGCGCTAGGCGACGGCGTCGCCGGTTTCGAGCAAGGCGAAGGGCAGTCGCTGCAGGTGCGAACCCAATCCGGCGCGACCCACCCGGCGGACCTGGTGATCCTCGCCCTCGGCGTGCGCCCGGACACCGCACTGGCCACGGCGGCGGGACTGACGGTCGGCGAACGCGGCGGCATCCGCGTCGACGAGCAGATGCGCACCAGCGATCCCGATATTTTCGCCGTGGGCGATGCGGTCGAGGTCAAGGACAGCGTCACCGGTGAATGGAGCCTGGTAGCACTCGCCGGTCCGGCCAACCGCCAGGGCCGTATCGCCGCGGATGTCATCGCCGGCCGCGATTCGCGCTTTCGCGGTAGTCAGGGCACTTCGATCATCGGCCTGTTCAAGGGCACGCTGGCTTGGACCGGCGTCAGCGAGAAGACGCTCAAGCGTCGCGGCGACGACGATTACGAAAAGGTCTACCTGTACCCGAATTCGCACGCAGGCTACTACCCGGGCGCCAAGCCGATCGCGCTGAAGATCCTGTTCCGCAAGTCCGACGGCCGTCTGCTGGGTGCGCAGGCGGCCGGCGAAGATGGCGTCGACAAGCGCATCAGCGCGTTGGCGATGGCGCTGCAGTTGGGAGCGACCGTCCACGATCTGGAGGAGGCCGAGTTGTGCTACGCCCCGCAGTTCGGCAGCGCCAAGGATCCGGTCAATTTCGCCGGCATGATCGGTGCCGACGTGCTGCGCGGCGACATGCCGATCAGCCACTGGGAGAATGCCGGCGACGGCTTCCTGCTGGATGTGCGCGCGCCGCTCGAACTGGCGGTGGAATCAGTGCCCGGCGCGGTGAACATCCCGCTCGCCGAGTTGCGCGCGCGCCTCGCAGAAGTGCCGCGCGACCGCGAGATCCTGGTCATCTGCCGCTCCGGCGCGCGCGCCTACTACGCCACGCGCATCCTGCTGCAAAACGGCTTCCGCGCGCGCACGCTTTCCGGCGGCATGCTGGCGCGCACCTATGCCAGCCACTTATGGAGCGACTGATCGAAGCGTTCGGCGCGGCCGCGCCTGCCAGCGTGGCCGCGTTCAGCGACCGCATGGCCGCGGATGCTCAAATCGCCGGCGCATGAATGCGCTGCTGCGGCCGCTTGCTTTCCATGACCCCATGTAGTGAGTCATTGAACCGAATAGACACCGTTCGCCCTGAGCAGAGCGTCCCAGAGCTTGTTCTCCGATTGCCCTGAGCCTGTCGAAGGGCGAAGGGTGAACGGTGTGCGAGGAAACGCGCAAACCCGCTCGTCCTTCGACGCCGCGTCCTGATGAAGCGTCGGACGCTCTG
>JAIMJQ010000011.1 GCA_020693165.1 Xanthomonas sp.
CGAACGGTTTCGCGACAGGTTTGCCGAATGGTTACTCGTCCGGCACGCCGACATGCCGTAAGTGACTGATAAAAAGGCATCGTCCTTTGCGGACAGAAAATCAACCTCCAAACTTGCAGCGCAGGCTCAAAGGCGACCCGACCCAACGACTTGGGTTGGCGTCGAACCTCAGCCCGCCATGAACCCGAGGTCCGCGCTCGGATACAGCGTCAGGCTCGGGAAGATATCCGCCAGCCCGGCATTGTCGACGCTGAACCAGCGTGCCAGCGTCGCCGCATACGGGTCGACGCCGGTGGTCGGGATGATCTGGCCGTAGCCGGCGTCGTCCGGATTGCCGTTCTGCAGCAGCGATGGCATCTGACCGTAGAAGCGCCCGCCACGGACCGCGCCGCCGATGACGAAGTGGTGGCCGCCCCAGCCGTGGTCGGTGCCGTCGCCATTGGTCGACAGGGTGCGACCGAAGTCGGACGCGGTGAACGTCGTCACTTCCGACGCGATCCCCAATTGCACGGTCGCCTGGTGAAATGCGTGCAAGGCTTGCGACAGCGTCGCCAGGATATCGGTATGCGTTGCCAACTGGTCGTCGTGGGTATCGAAGCCACCGAGGCTGACGTAGAAGACCTGCCGCCGCATGTTCAAGCCACCGGCGCCGCGCACGTTGATCAGATTGGCGACCTGGCGCAACTGCGCGCCGAGCGAGTTGTCCGGGAACGGCGTGTTCCACGTCGGCAGCGGGGTCAGCGCCGTCCGCAGCATCTCGTAGGTGGCGATCGAGCGACGCGTTGCGCGCGCATAGGCGCGCTCGAACATGTGCGCCTGCACCCCATCGGCCATCAGGGCATTGAAAGTCTGCGTACCGAGTTCGTTCTGGTAGGCGCCGAGGTAGTCGATGGCCTCGACGCCATTGGCGCTCATCACGTACTGGTCGATCGTGGCGCCGCGCTGGAACAGGCTTTGCCCTGACAGCGACATGGTCATCGGCAGTTGCGGGTTGGGGTTGCCGTCGTAAAGCAGATCGGCGATGCGCCCGCCCCAGCCGTTGGCATTGGCATCGTCGGGCCGCGAGGTCTGCCAGAAATTGGCCTGGTCGTCGTGCGAGAACAGCTGCGGCGGCACTGGGCGCGTACCGTTCTGGTACTGCGCCTGAGTGATCGGTCCCAGCAACGGCCCGACATTGGCGATGATGGCCGCGTTCTGGTTGTTGAACAGCGCACGCAGTTCCGGCATCGATGGATGCAGGCCATAGTTGCCGCCATCGCTCGGCGGTCCGCCAGGAAACCCCGGCTGGATCGGCTGCGGCGTCAACGAAAGCGCCGCAACCGACGCCTGCGCGATCGCCATCGCCGGCCGCGTCGCCTGGTAGATCGCGTAGTGCTGCGCGTCATACGGCACGATCGTGTTGAAGCTGTCGTTGCCGCCATTCAGGAACACGCAGACCAGCGCCTTGTAGTCGGGGAAAACCCCACCGCTTCCAGCATTGGCGGCGGCTGCCATCAGTTGCAGATTTCCGAGCGCACTGCAGGCGGTGGCGCCACCGAGCGCCGCATGGATCGAGCGGCGCAGGAACTCGCGACGATTGAAGGTCATGACGCCTACTTCTGGATGTTGAATTCGGGGGAATTGACGATCAGGTACAGCGCCTGCTGCACCCGCCACAGCGGTACATCCGGCGGCGCACCGGAAGGCTGGCCGGGAATATTGTCCGGTGGCGTGCCATTCAGGCGGGTGATCAGCAGGTTGCGCATGAACGGCGTCATCTGACCCGACAGCATCACCAGGCTCAGGTGGTCGACCAAGGTTGCCGGATCGGCCGCGAGGGCCTTGAGTGCGCTGTAATCGAACAGCGTTTCCTCCGGCACCGGCGCACCATCCTCCCAGACCACGCTGTAGCGACTGCCCACGTAGAACAGCATGACCCGCCAACCCAGATAGTTGGGCGCCGTCACCAGTTGCGTGTCGGTGGCGATCTGGAACTCCGGCGAGACCAGGCCGGCATCGCGGATCTCACCGGGTTGGGCAAAGTCCGGCTTGAAGAAATTGAACACCGACGGCGCGCTCAGTGGAACCTGGCCAAACTCGTCGCGCACATGCGAATAGCGGAACACCCGCCCGTTGACCGAAATTCCCGGCGCCACACGCCACAGCAACGCCAGCTTGGTGATCGGTTCGCGCAACTTGCCGAAGGTCGAAGGTGTGGTTTCGTGGCCATGACGCGCCTCGCTGTCGAGCAGGATGGCGCGGACCACCGCCCGCAGGTCGCCGCGCACGCCCTGCCCGTTGTCGTTGAACACACTGGCGACGCGGGCGACATAGGCGGGCGACGGGTTGCTGGTGACCAGCCGCTGGATCAGCTGCTTGCCGATGAACGGACCGGCATTCGGGTGATTGAAGATGTTGTCGAGCGCGGCGTCGAGTTCGGCCCCGGCATTGCCGCCGGCGGTCAGCAAGCCATTCGCCAACGCGACGCCCGGATACACCAGCAACTGTTTGTCGCTGCTGTTGTCGTGGAAAGCCTCGACCGGCGCCATCGGCGTGGTCCACTCCTCCTCGTAAGGATTGCCCGGCGCGCAGTCGCCATAGTTCTGCGCGCTGCAGTTGATGAAGTTCCAGCCGGTGAACACATGCGCAAAGCCGCGCACCTGATCCTGGCCATAGGTCGGCACGCGGTTGCCGCCGATCAGTACCGGGGTCCCGTCCAGATTCAATTGGTCGAGGCCAATCGAAAACAGTTGCAGGATCTCGCGCGCGTAGTTCTCGTCGGGGCGGATGTTCAGCAGCGGATCGTTCTTGCGATTGCCGAGCATGCTCAGGAAGCGGCCCATCGCCGGATGCAAGGTGACATCCTCGAGCAGCGTGCGGAAGTTGCCGAAGGCATTGCGCGCCAGGGTGTCGTGGTAGTCCGCCAGCGCCCACGGCTGGAACAGCAGCGCCGCGTTTCTGTCGGACACCACCATGATCTCGGACAGCGCGAACGCCACACGCTGGCGCAACTGGTCGTTGTGCGTCAGCAGCGGATTGCTCGGGTTGTAGAGCTGCGAGGCGTGGATGAACCAGGCTTCCTGACGCTGCGACTGGTAGACGCCCTGTTGCAGCGTCATCCTGATCCAGTCGAGGTAAGCCTTTTGCGAGGAGACCGGCGCCGCGAACTGTTCATCCAGCCACGCCTGGTAGCCGAGCTGGCGCAGGCGCGCGATGTCCTGCAAGCGCGGACCGAAAGTCGCCTGGTCGAGGAAGCGTGCTGCCGATTTGTCGTTGAGCTCCTCGAAGCCGTCGACGAACTGCGACTGCGCAATGGCGACGACCGGCATCAGCGCAGAGGCGCAAATACCCAGCAGCAAACGGCGAATGGCAGTGCAATAACGTGAAAGGCTCACGCTGGGTCTCCGCGGAATACTCGCAAGGTGGTGCTTGCAGATTTACGCTCTGAACACATTGTGACGCACTGATTCAGGCAACGCCACCCACGCTGCCACCGAATAAGGTTGCGATTCTTGAACCACGTCTCAGGACGCAGCCGGGGGCCATCGACCGCTAACCTTCAGGCAGATCGCCGAACCCGTTCGCGGGCGAGCCCGCTCCCACATGCGACCGCTCAGGCGGAGCCGAGCAGCGAGCGGTAGATGTCCAGATAGCGCGCCGCCGAGCGCGTCCACGACCAGTCGCGCGCCATGCCGGCGATCTGCATCCGCCGCCAGACCTCGGGCTGACCGTACAGACCGACTGCAGTGCGGACCGCGTACGCCACGCCACCGGCGTCGACGTGCTCGAAATGGATGCCGGTGGCCTCGGGGCTGCGGATGTCGTCGACACTGTCGACGAGTCCGCCGACTCGTCGCACCAATGGAATGGTGCCATAGCGCTGGCTGTACATCTGGTTGAGGCCGCAGGGCTCGAAGCGCGAAGGCATGATCAACATGTCGGCGCCTGCTTCGATGCGATGCGCCAGTCGCTCGTCGTACGCCGAGCTGAACGCGATCCGCCAGGGCATGGCAGCGGCCCAGTCCCTGAACCAGTGTTCGAGGCCGGCGTCGCCCGACGCCAGGATGACGACCTGCAGCGGCAGCGCGCTCAACTCGTCGCGCGCCGCCAGCAGTGCGTCGGCACCCTTCTGGTATGCGAGCCGACCGATGAACGCCAGCAACGGATCATCTCCCGCGTACAGGCCCAGCTGTCTTTGCAGCGCGCGCTTGTTGGCACGCTTTCCGGCGACGACCGTGGCGGCGTCGTAGCGTTGCTCGATCAGCGAATCGCTGGCCGGATTCCACACTTCTTCGTCGATGCCGTTGAGGATGCCGGTCAGCACCCCCGCCCGGTCGCGCAGCACCCCATCGAGACCTTCGCCGAATTCGGCAGTCTGGATCTCGCGCGCATAGCTCGGCGACACCGTGGTCAGCGCATCGGCAAGGTTCAAGCCGGCCTTGAGGAATGAAAAATTCCCGTGAAACTCGGCGACGCCGGGTTGCCACAGCCATTCCGGCAGGCTCAGTTCATCGAACTGCCGGCGATCGAACTCACCCTGATAGGCCAGGTTGTGAATCGTCATCAGCGTGCGCGGACGCGGCGTGAAGCCAGCGAGGTATACCGCCACCAGCCCGGTGTGCCAGTCGTTCAGATGCACGATGTCCGCCGCCAATTCAGCATTCACCGCGCCTGCGGCAACCTGCGCGACCGCCTCGCAGAACGTCGCAAATCGCCAGGCATTGTCGAGATAAGTCCAGCCATTGCCGTCGGCATACGGGCTGCCGTCCCGGTCGAACAGTCCGGGAGCGTCGAACAGCAGCATCGGCATGCCGTTGCTGGGGTGGACACCGCTCAGCAGACGACCGGGCTGACCTCGAATCGCAAGTGATGCGACCTCGACCAGATCATGCAGTTGCGCAGCCACGCCGCGGTATGCGGGCATGATCACGCGGACGTCGACGCCGCGCGCCCGCAGCGCCGCCGGCAACGCCGCGGCGACATCGGCAAGGCCGCCGGTCTTGGCCAGCGGATAGACTTCAGCGGCAGCGAACAGGATCCTCACCGGGACACATACCGAGACTGTCCCAACATGTCGCGCGTTACCAGCACGACGCCGTTGGCGATCACGTGGAAGCGCTCGGCATCGTGCACCGGGTCGACGCCGATGTGCATGCCGTCCGGTATGCGACAGCCCTTGTCGAGCACCGCACGGCGGATGCGGCAGCCGCGGCCCACCGCAACGTTCGGCAGCAGCACCGAGTCGTCGATCTCGGTTTCGGTCTCCACCCGCACGTTGGAGAACAATACCGAGCGGCGCACCGTGGCGCCGATCACCAGGCAACCACTGGAGACCATCGAATCCAGCGCGCAGCCGGGGCGGCCATCCTGCGCCGCAAACTTGGCCGGCGGCAGTTGCTCCTGGTAGGTCCAGATCGGCCAATCGGCGTCGTACAGGTTCAACTCCGGCAACGGATCGAGCAGTTCCTGGTTCGCTTTCCAGTAGGCCTCGACGGTGCCGACGTCGCGCCAGTAGGCCTGGCGACTGCGGTCGAGGCGGTCGCGGAAGGAATAGGCCAGGGACACATGGCTGTTGATCGCCCGCGGGATGATGTCTCTGCCGAAATCATGGGTGGAGCTCTTGTCGGCAGCGTCGCTGACCAGCTGATCGATCAGGAACTGGGTGTTGAAGATGTAGATTCCCATCGACGCCAGCGCCACGTCCTGGCGTCCCGGAATCGGCTCCGGCGCAGCCGGTTTCTCGACGAACTTGCGGATGCGCATCTTCTCGTCGACCTCCATCACGCCGAAGGCGCTGGCCTCGCCAAGCGGCACCTCGATGCAGCCGACAGTGAAGTCGGCGCGATTCTTGACGTGTTCGGCCAGCATCGCGCCGTAATCCATCTTGTAGATGTGGTCGCCTGCCAGCACCAGGATGTGACGCGGCGCGTGCGACAGCAGGATGTCGATGTTCTGGAAAACCGCATCAGCGGTGCCGGCGTACCAGGACGTCTCATCGACGCGCTGCTGCGCCGGAAACAACTCGACGAACTCATTGAATTCGCCGCGCAGGAAGCCCCAGCCCATCTGGATGTGGCGGATCAGCGAGTGCGACTTGTACTGGGTCAACACGGCGATCCGGCGGATGCCGGAGTTGATGCAGTTCGACAACGGGAAATCGATGATGCGGAACTTGCCGCCGAACGGCACCGCCGGCTTTGCCCGCCAGTCGGTCAGTGAACTCAGGCGCGTGCCGCGCCCGCCGGCCAGCACCAGCGCCAACGTGTCCTTGGTCAGGCGGCTGACGAATCGCAAATCGTCCTGATCGCGCATGGCTGCACACTCCGGTTGGTATTCCGCACATGCTAATCGACCCTGCGGTCGCTACGGTTGCGCTGCAGCAAAGATCAACGCCGAAAGCTGCGTGCCGCCGCTGGCATCGCGGATGGATCGACCGGGAGCGAGCGCCGCACTCGGGACTCGTCACTATTCGGTGAACCCGTCACGATACCGTTCGTCCTGAGCGTTTTCCCCACGCTGTTCCGGGGAAACAGTCGAAGGACGCGGGCGTGCCGGGTTCGATGATGCGGCAAGTAAACCGGGCGGATTTGTAGCGTTGCGATGTCGGATGCCCCCTGCCCCTTCTCGTACCGCCAACAAGCGCACCGCCAAAGGCGACCGGGACTCCATCAGCGCAGCAGTCGATTCGCGATCACCGGACGCGCGCCGCTGGCGAACTCGACGAACGCAGACGCCACGGCCGCCGGCGCCTCCAGTTGCGGGTAATGACCAATGCCCGGCAATTCGACCACATCGGCATTCGCCACCCGCTCGCGATAGCCGCGCACCAAATGCAGGCCGGAAATCGGATCCTCGATGCCGTTGACCAGGCGCAGCGGCATCGATGCACACTGCAGCGCACCGACCCAGCGCTGTTTATGACGTCGGCGTTCGGCCATGTAACCAATCAGTTTCGGCATCACCCGGCGACCATCGTTGCGCTCGACAAGCGACCACATGGCCATCAGCTCGGCGTCACCGAGCGGCTGCCGGCAGATATCCCGCATCGTCGCCGCAAAACGCGGATAGCGCGTCAGCCGCGCGATCAACGGACCGATCGGCGATGCCAGCAGTTTCTGGATCAGCCGCGGCTGATGGCACTCGGGGATCAAGCCGCCGTTGAGCAGGCACAATTGCTGCAGGCTCCAGGAACTGCTGCCCTCGATCTGCCGGGCCAGCAGTTCCTGCGCCACGGTGTCGCCATAGTCGTGGGCCAGCACTCGACAGCGGCGCACGCCGAAGTGTTCGAGCACCGCTTCGGCGAGATCCGCCTGCGCGGCGATCCGGTAATCGCCATCGGCGGGCTTGTCGGAGAGGCCAAATCCCAGCATGTCGAAGGAAATCAGCCGGAACCGATCGGACAGTTGCTGCTCCAGCAGGTGCCAGTCGAGCGACGACGTAGGAAACCCGTGAATCAGCAGCACCGGCTCGCCACGACCAACCGAGCGAACGTAAATCCGCTGGCGATGCCAATCGAGCATCGCGCCGCCAGCCAGCCAGTCCTCGATCGCGATCATCGCGTCATGCCATGCCGACAGTGTTGCTGGTGCTGGCCCGCATGTTCACCGGGCACTCACCGAGGTCAACAAGCGCCCGTCCCAATCCGCCCGAACCTCAGTCGGTCATGTCCTTCGGCACGTTGCCGCCGTTCGCCGCAACCTTGCGCAGCACCGCCTTGTGCAGCCACATGTTCATCTTCGCGGAATCGGCCATCAACTCCGCCGGGCAACCGAGCTCGGTCGCCAACTCCTTGCGCGCGCCCAGGCTGCTGTCGATGTCGAGCAATTTGAGCAGGTCGACGATCGAGGTCTTCCAGTTGAGCTTCTGCGCGCTGGCAGTGGCCCGCTTCTCCAGTTGCACCATCACGTCGACGGTGTTCGCCGGCATCGCTTCGGCGAGAACCGGCGCGCCCGTCGCGACCGGCTTTGCGGCCTGCACCGCGCCAGCGACCGAACCCAATCCGAGCGTGTTGAACAATTTCCCGAGGTAACTCATGGCGGTGCCCCTTGCGTGATTGACTGGACGCTTCCGAATAGCGCCGAATGATGCAAAGGTCAACGATCTGGACGACCTGCGAACGCAACGACGACCTGCGCAAGTTCCTCGGCGCAGTCCTCCTGCAGGAAATGCCCGCCGCCGACGAGCGTCGTGTGCGCCTGTCCGCGTGCGCCGGGGATCAGCTTCTGCAGGACCGCATCGGCGCCGCGCGTAATTGGATCGCTGTCGCTGAAGGCGGTTAGGAAGGGCTTGTCGAACTGCATCAGCCGCGTCCACGCCTGCCGGTTGGGCTCCGACGCCGGATCGTCGGGACGAGCGGGAACCAGCGCCGGAAACGCCCGTGCGCCGGCTTTGAACGATTCGTCTGGAAACGGCGCGTCGTAGGCGGCAAGCACCGCGGCCGGCAACGGCTTGCGGCAGCCCTTGGCGATGATCTGAGCGGTCGGGAACACCGGCACCGTTTGCGAGAACTCGCGCCAGGCGAGGAAAGCCGCCCCCGGCTTGCTGTCGCCAGTCGGAAGGAAGGTGTTGGCGGCGACCACCCGCGCGAAGCGCTCCGGCATCTTCGCGACCAGTCGCAATCCCAGCAATCCGCCCCAGTCCTGGCATACCAGCGTGATCGCTTGCAGATCGAGGCCGCACACGAAGGCGCCCAACCAGTCGACATGCCGCTGGTAGCTGTAATCCTCGCGCGCTGCGGGCTTGTCGGAACGTCCAAAGCCGATCAGGTCCGGCGCCACCACGCGGTGGCCAGCCGCGGCAACGATCGGAATCATTCGTCGATACAGGTACGACCAGCTGGGTTCGCCGTGCAACATCAGCACCGGAGCGGCAGACACCGAACCGGCGTCAACGTAATGCATGCGCAGTCGCGCGGCGCCGATGCCGGCGTCGATGTCGATGTAGTTCGGGACGAACGGATAGTCGGGAAGGTCGAGGAAACACTCGTCCGGCGTGCGCAAAATGTGCATGGTGCCTCCAGGTCGGTCAAACTGGCTTGCGTTCCGCAGCGGCGATCGCCATGTCGGCCCACGGTCGCATTGCGCGCGCCGACTCCAGCGCCTCATCGGGAACCCGCCAGTAGCTCGTCGGGACAGGCTTGCCCTTGCCCTGGTAGACGAACGGCGAACTTCCGGCCTTGGCAAAAACTGCCTGGGTCAACGCGTCGACCTTCAGGTACAGCTGGCTGTCGACAACGATCGCGATGAACAGTTCGTCGCAGTAGATCCCGTACCCGCCGAACATCGCGCGTGAGCGGATCGTGCCTCGCGGCGCGAGCAGTTCCTTGAAGTGGTCGAGCATCGAAGGGCTCCCGGAGACCCACGATGATGCCGACAAAGCCGCACGCCTGCACCCGTCTGGCGGATTGACCGACTCTACGGGCCTGGACCGACCATCAAGGCGTCATTGAAAGGCGCTTGCGACCGCAAACCCAGCATGCGTCCCAGCCCGGCATGGCTGAACCCAAGGTCCCATACCTGTTCATGGTGCGTGATCTATACAATCGAGCTATCGCAGGTCCATTTTCTTCGAGGAGTTCGCAATGAACCCAGCAACGACTGCAGTGAGATTCTTCTGGATTGCGCTGATCAGCGCATTGTTGCTGGTCGCGACGAGCGCCAGCGCCGACAACGACTCCAAGCGCGCCAAGGTGCGCAAGCAATCAACCGAGGCCCTTGCGCACCTGTATTCCGTCGTCCCGGGTTCGCGCGATGTGGTGGCCAATGCAGCAGGCTTTGCCACCTTCCGCAAGCTTGGCGTCAAGATCGGTGTCGCCGGTGGCGGTGGCGGTCGCGGTCTGGCGAAAAGCAAGGCCGGCAAGGAAACCTTCATGGCGTACGCCGAGGTTTCCGCCGGGCTCGGCGTCGGCATCAGGACCTTCGACCTGATCTTCGTGTTCGACAACGATCAGGCGATGTCGGATTTCGTCAACAAGGGCTGGGAATACACGGGCGAAGCCACCGCTGCCGCCAAACACAAGGATCAGGGCGCCGCCATCAGCGAAGCCCAATCGGTCTCGCCGGGCGTCAGGGTGTACCAGTTGACCTCCAGCGGACTGGCCGCCGAGCTGACGATCAAGGGCACCAAGTACTTCAAGGACTCCAAGCTCAACAAGTAGTGGCGGCCTGTTGTCCGGCACGGCTGTGGACGTGAGCCGATCAGCCGTGCCTGTTCGTACCCATTCCGGAACAGCAGGTCGCCGGCGCCCACAGTGTGCTGCGCGCTGCCGCCGACTGGCATCCCAGCCGGCGGATTCGAGGAACTAGCCGATCTGCGTGCGCGTCCCGGTAGCCGTTGTCGCGAGCCGGCAGCTGCCATTGATCGCCCGCCCTGCACTCTTGCCTTGACTGGGCCGTACGTGCCGTCGCCAGCGCGCTGTCCCGTGTTGCCGTTACTGTCCCGTCACTGTCCCCCGCGATGATGCAGAAGTCGGCAAGCGCTTGCCGGGTGGTATCCGGGGACGCCATCGATCCGCCAACACGGAGGCGCGCCGAAGCACGCTTCGGCGGCGCAGCCGGCGGCGTCAGCGAACGCCATTCAGCCGTGCGCGCCGACGGGGACTCCCCGACCGCAAGTGTTTCGAAACGAGATGGTGCAAGTGGTGGCCGGGGACGGAATCGAACCGCCGACACGGGGATTTTCAATCACCTAGAACGCGATTTCACCCGGTTTCACGAAATACCACAATGGACACTAAGTGCTTGTTTTAAAGCGTGCCCTTGCTCATCCCCGTGTCATCCGATACCATCAAGTCTCCCGAGAAACGGGCACCAAACGGGCACCGATTCGGCACGGGGACCAGACGGCAGACACGGGGACATCATGGCAAGCACGGCGATTCAACGCACTATCACGGCGCGCGACCTAACAGCGCTGAAGCCTGGGGAATGGGCCAGCGATCCGGCGCAACGCGGCGCGGGGCGCTTCCAAGCGCGTCGGCTGGCGGGCGGCGCTATCCACTTTTACTACCGATTCACGGCGACCGATGGCGCGCGCGAACGGATCGCCATCGGACCCTATGACACCGACGGACGAACGGGGCTGACGCTGGCGCAGGCGCGCGCCAAGGCCCGCGAACTGACCAGCCGCTATCTAGCCGGCGATCACGACCTACGCGCGACGCTTGAGGCTGAGGCCGCGACCAAGCGCGCCGCCGTCGCGGAGGCCAGCGCAGCCGCAGAGAAGCGCAAGGCCCACGACTCGGCGACGCTGGGGGCGCTGCTGGAAGCCTACGGGGCGCAGTTGGAGCGCAACGGCAAGCGCAGCGCGAAGCACGTAGCGCGGTCGCTGACGCTTCACGTACAGACCGCCAAGCCGAAGCTATGGAAGCGCCCGGCCGCTGAACTCACAACCGATGACCTACTCGACATCCTGACGCCGCTAACGTCACCCGAGCCGACCAAGGCGGAACCGAACCCGGCGCCGAAACTGCGCGAGGCCGCGAAGCTCCGGGCTTACCTTCGCGCCGCCTACGCCGCTGCCGTCAAGGCTCGCCACGATGCGCGCGCCCTGCCCGCTTTGCGTGCGTTGAAGCTGACCACGAACCCGGCGCGCGACCTTTCGACCATCGAAGGCTCCAACAACACCCGAGAGCGCGCGCTATCGGTCGCAGAGCTTCGCGTCTACTGGAAGCGCATAGGCGACCTTTCCGCGCCTTGGGGGCCGCTGCTGCGGTTCCACCTGCTGACCGGCGCGCAACGGCTGGAACAGTTGGCGCGAGCGACCACGGCCGATCTGGACAACGATTCCAAGACACTCACGCTATGGGACAGCAAGGGCCGGCGAAAGGAACCCCGGCGCCACGTTCTGCCGCTGCTGCCGGAAGCCGAAACCGCGCTCGCCGAAATGATCTTCGCGAAGCCGCGCAAGGATGGCGAAGCAATCGCCGCGCGCGTCGGTCCGTTCGCATTCACCGCATCCAACGGCGAGGCCGGCGCGAGCTATCACGGATGCGCCGCCGCCGTGCGCGAGGTTGCCGCCGATATGGTCAAGGCCGGCGAAGTTGACGAAGGCAAAGGCCCGTTCACCATCGGCGACCTACGCCGCACAGTTGAAACCCGACTCGCTGCCTTGGGCGTTTCGTTGGACGTCCGCGCGCAGTTGCAAAGCCACGGGCTCGGAGGCGTACAGGCCCGGCACTATGACCGCCACGACTACGCCGACGAAAAGCGGGCCGCGCTGGTGAAGCTCCGCGACCTGCTGACCGGGAAGCCTGCCACCGTGACCGACATCAAAGGCCGCAAACGAGCGAAGGTGGCGAAATGAACGGACCAAAGCCCGCCGGGCTTCGATCATGGCAAGTAACGCGCGCGCAGTTTGACGCGCTGCCCGATGACACGGCCCGCGCCCTAGCGCAAATGATGGCGCGCCACGACCTGACGAGCTTGCGGGCTGCGTTTGATGAAACGGGCGCGGGGCTGCACGCACTGCGGGCTTGGCGTGCGACTCGCGCCACCGCCCTACCATTGCCCGAATGGGTCGCCGAGTACATCGACCGCGCAGCGGCTGCCGCCGACGACGCAACGACCACCGGCGAGGCCGCACAAGCATTCGGGCTGGCGCATCCGGGTGGCGGTCCATCGCGATCACCAGCGCAGGCCAATGAACAGATGGACGCGCGGCAGTCTTTGCGAGCGATCTATGAATCGGAGTGCGCCCGGATAGGCAACGACAACCCGACGGCGCCGAAATCGAAGGCCGAAGTGTTGCGCCGACTCGCCGGTGAATTCGGTTTAAAACCCGGAGCCCTGAAGCAACGCCTGCGGCGCTTGGGCATGGCTCTGTAGGTACGCCGTCCCCGCCAGTTGACGTACGCGGGGCGGACTGTAGTCCTATTCACATCGCCGATTCCACGGCCGCCCAAGCAAGACCGCTGGGGCGCACCCGGAGACAAGCGATGTTGCGCCGAACTCAAGCAAAGAAGACCCCGCCACGCCCGGACCCGACCGCCGCCCTTTGGCGACTGCCGGCCGTTTGCGCCTACAACCAGTTTTCCCGATCCACTCTCTTGCGGAAGGTCGCGGCCGGCGAGTTTCCCCGCCCGATCCGGCTCGGCGCAAACTCGATTGCATGGCCAGCGGCTGAGGTCATCGCATGGGCTGCCGCGCGCATCGCCGAGCGCGACGCATGAACGCGGCCGAGCGAGCCCACAACGACACGGCGACACGCGCAAAGTATGCGGGAGCCTTCCGCCCTGCCCTGTCTCGCGCACCCACCGACACCGGCCGCACCCTGGCCGAACTCGTCGCCGGAGCCGATGCGCTGGCCGCCGCCGCTGACCGACTTTGCCGCACCCGCGACCCTCGCGAGGCCGAAGCGCTCGCGCTGCAAGCCGATGCCGTTCGCCGTGCTGCGCGGATGGCGCGTGCTGCACTGTTGGCCGAAGGGGGCGCCGATGCACCCGCCTAAACCCGAAAAGCGAAGCCCGCCGGACGGGGCGGGCTTCGGGAGTGGCGCTGCGCCTGGGGAGACGCGCCGACATGATATGTCAAGCGCTACACAGCCGTCTAGACGTCCAAAGCGGTGTCCTTGGTTCGCCGATGTGATCCATCGCTCTGCCGGGCGAGCATGGCACGCGACCGCGTTTGTCCATGCCGGCACTGGCGCATGGGAGCGCGCGAACGATAGCCGCTCGAACTGCATACGCGCTTGCACTCTGCTGCCGCCGGGCACCGATCCGGCTTCGATTCGCTGGCCGTCGGTCCGCTTCTGGATCGGCGACACCGGCGACCTTCCGACCGCCGACGCTATCGAATTGGCGCGCGTTCTGATCGACGCGGGCGCCGAACTGGTGCAGATGGTCGGCCGCAATTTGCGCCCGTCCCTGACAGTGCGGAGTGCGCGCCGTGGAGCTTGAACACGAACCGCGCACGCCTGCGCCCGAGCCGGAAAGGCTGCCGCGTTTCGACCTGATCGAAGGCGACCCGGAACGCCGACCGGGGGTGTACTACTGCGGCACGACACGCGACAGCGAAGGCGAGCAACGCCCCGCCCCGCCTATCTGGATCGCGGACCCGCTGCGCATCACGGCCCGGACTCGCGACGAGCGCGGGAGCGACTGGGGCCGGTTCTTGGAATTCCTGGACCCTGACGGCAACCCGCACGGTTGGGCGATGCCGTGCGAAATGCTCGCCGGCTCCGGCGACGAACTGCGCGCCGCGCTCTTACGTGGTGGGCTCAACATCACAAGCAACCCAAGCGACCGCCGCCGGCTTGCGGACTACATCCAATGTGCGCGCCCCGCAATCACCGCGCGCGCAGTTTCGCGCACCGGCTGGCACGGGCCGGCATTCGTCTATCCGCACCGTACAGAAGGCGACACGGCAGCGGAGCCGATCTTCTTTCAGTCCGCGCACGTTGAGGGCTTGCGCCTGGGCGCCGCCGGAACCCTTGAGGGCTGGCGCGAAATGGTCGCCGCCCCGTGCGCGGGAAACTCGCGCTTGGTGCTGGCGCTGTCCGCTGCACTGGCCGCCCCGTGCCTTGGGCTGGTCGGCGCCGAAGGTGGGGGAGTTCACCTGCGCGGACCTTCAAGCATCGGCAAAAGCACCGCGCTTTTGCTGGCCGCTTCGACCTTGGGGCCGCCTGACTTTTTGCGGACGTGGCGCGCCACGGATAACGCCTTGGAGGGCATCGCCGCACAACACAGCGACTTGCTTTTGTGTCTGGACGAACTCGGCGAACTGCCGGCGAAAGTAGCCGGGGCAACTGCATACATGCTCGCCAACGGCAGCGGCAAGAGCCGAGCACACCGCGACGGCTCCGCGCGTGCTGCCGCACGCTGGCGGGTGCTCTTTCTGTCTACCGGCGAAATCGGTTTGGGCGACCTGATCGCCGAAGCGGGCGGGCGCGCTCGGGCAGGGCAAGAGGTGCGGGTTATTGACCTGCCAGCGGACGCAGGCGCGGGGCTGGGCATGTTCGAGCGTCTACCCGAGGGCATGACACCCGGAGCCTTTGCCGACCGCCTGCGCGACGCTGCCGCGACCCACTACGGGCATGCCGGGCCGGCATTTGTTGCGCGACTTGTCGCCGACCATGCCGAAGCCCGCGAAGCACTGCGCACGGCACGCGATGGCATCGCCGCGACGCTCGCCCCGGCCGATGCTGCCGGGCAGGTTCGCAGAGTTGCGCAGCGGTTCGCGCTGATCGCCGCCGCTGGTGAATTGGCGACCGATTGGGGCTTGACCGGATGGAACCCCGGCGAGTCCGGGCGCGCTGTCGGCTTGTGCTTCCGCGCTTGGCTCGGCGCACGGGGCACCGTCGGAAGTGCGGAGCCCGCCGCGATGCTTGCGCAGGTTCGCGGATTCCTTGAGGCGCACGGCGAATCGCGGTTTGCCCCATGGGATGCGCCCGAGGGCCGCGCCACGATTAACCGGGCGGGATTCCGACGCGCAGCCGCCGACGGCTCGGGCGTCGAATTCTTTGTGCTCCCCGAAGCATTCCGCTCCGAAGTTTGCGAAGGCTTCGACTTCCGCGCGGTTGCCAAGGTTTTGACGGAATCGGGCGCACTGATGCCTGACGCCGACGGAAGCGCCACGCGCGCCGAGCGATTGCCCGGACTGAGCAAGGCGCGTTGCTACCGGATCACTCCCGCGATCTGGAGCACGGCGCGTGCTTGACCTTGCGCGAATCCTGGCCGCTGTCTCGGCTGTCTCGGAGCCCGAAACGGCAACCGAGACGCCAGAAACCCAAGCGGGGCGCGGTGTCTCGGGTGTCTCGGCTGTCTCGGCTGAAATCGGCAAGAACGCGGAGGCGACCACGCCCAACCGGGGACAGCCGACGAACGGCGAAGGGCTCGCGCGAACTTCTATATATGACCGAGACAACCGAGACAACCGAGACACCAGCAATGGCGCGGGTTTTCCTGTCTCGGCTGGCGCACTGGCGCCCGAGACAACCGAGACGCCGCCGAGCCGCTACGGCACCGGCCGCACAACCTGGGGTGCTCCCCTGCCCCCGCCGCTACCCATGGTCCGTTGCGCCGAGTGCGAGCACTTCCGGCGCAACAAATCCAACCCGCTGGCGGGCGTGGGTCGCTGCCGCCTTGGGCACCCGGACGGGCCGGGGAACCTTCCCCAATACCCGGACGCGCCGCGCTTGTGCGGCAGTTTCCGCGACGATTCTGGATAGGCGCACCCATAACCAATGCAGACCCCCACTAAACCAAACGGACCACGCGAAATGAATAACGATCAATATGTAAATGTGGAAAAGCCGATTGCACTACTCGACAATGCCGCGCAATTCGCCGCCGCGATTATGTCGAGCTTCAGCGATCAAGCGAAACGCGGAATCGCCGCAACGATTTTAGCCGGTGGGTCCATCGTCGTTTCAGTGAGGCTTGCGCAGGCTGGCGAATTGGTACGCATGGCGCTGGTCGATCAGTCGGGCGCAGTGTTTGACCTGGGGGCGTTGGATGGTGGGGACACATTCACGGGCCCGACCCATTGAATATTGCGCGCAGACTGGCAAAATGCTAGGGCAAACCAACACCGGCGAGCAATACCGCAACCCGCCCCCGTAATATCTTGAGGCTACCAATATGTTTGAAATGAACCCGATGAATACCGCCGAAGCCGATTTCGGGTGGCGTGTTACCAACAACACCGAATCGCTGGACGATCAGCGCGCGCGCCTTGTTGACCTTGCCGACAAGGCGGGCGCCATCATCAACGCCGCAGACGCGGAAGGCCGCCCGATGACCAAAGACGAAGGCGAAACCGTCGAGAAAATCAACGCAGAGTTTGACGCGGTTACGGCCGAAATCGGGCAGCGGGAGAAGGTCGCGGCAATGCGTGCCCAAGTATCGCGGCCGGTTGGAGTGCAGGCCGAATTGCCCCCACTCCCCGGCGACATCGTGAACGCGGCGCGCACTTCCGAAAACGCGCGAGCCGGAATCCTGCTCCCCGCGAACTGCGCACGGCCGTCGGCGCTGCTCATGCCCCGCGCGAGCGATCCCAAGGGAGGCGCGGAAACTTTCTTTCGGGCAATCGCGAATCGCGTCTACACGCCGGAACTGGTCAAGAATGCCTATGGGAACGAAGGCAGCGGCGCAGATGGTGGGTTCAGCGTCCCGCCGTCCTGGTTTGCTGGCGTGATCGACCAAGCGCTACAGGCTGCCGAGTTTGCCCCGCGCGCGCGCATCTTCCCGGCAACCGGTCCGGCGCTGACAATACCCATGCCGGATTACACCAACCGTCAAACCGACTTGGCGGGCTTGTCGGGCAATTGGTCGGCAGAAGGCGCGACGCAAACGGCGCAGCGCTTGCGGTTCCGTCAAGTGAACGTGCCCGCAAACAAACTTTTCATCCTGGCCGAAGCATCCGGCGAACTTGCCGAGGACGGGCTAGGCTTTGCGATGCAACTCCAGCAAGGTCTATCCACGGCAGCCGCCTACAGCCTTGACGCCGCAATCCTTGGCGGAACTGGTGTCGGTCAGCCGCTGGGCATCCTGAGCGATCCGGCCGCAATCGCAGTCAATCCCGAGAGTGGGCAGGCGGCCGATACGGTCCTTTTTCAGAATCTTGTGAACGTCTACAGCCGGCTTGCTCCGGCATGCCAGAAGCGGGCGACGTGGTTCATTTCGCCGGGAGTGCTTCCGTCCCTACTCACGTTGACCTTTCCGAGTTCCGGCGGCGCAGTTATCCCGGTTTTGCTGGGCAACGGAAATGCGACGAACGCGGCAGCCGGTGAGCCGGTTGGAACGATTTTCGGCCGCCCGGTGGTGGTGACCGAGATTTCCCGCGCCATTGGCGATCCGGGCGACGTGGTGTTCGCCGATATGACGCAATACGCGCTTGTGGTTCGCGCTGGCGCCCGAATCGAAATGAACGCCGGGCCGGGCTTCAACCGCGACGTGATGAGCTGGCGCCTTATCTGGCGCGTTGGCGGGCAGAGCTTCTGGAACGCCGCGATTTCGCCTTATGCCGGCGGGCTCTCGCTGTCGTGGTGCGCATATCTCGCCGCGCGTGCCTGATGAGGCAGACGGCCGGGCGCAGGGCATCGCGTCCGGTCGGCAGCGTGGGAGGGGTGGGGTTTAGGGGTTTTTGAACCCGTCCACGATACGCCCCGCCACATTCGCGCGCATTTCTGACACCCGAAAAACTTTTTGTTGTAACCCGAAAAATGCCCGCAGCCCTGCCCGAGCACACCCGTCGAGTCCGTGGAACGCAGCGCCGACCTGACCGGCAGCGCCCGTTTGCTGCCGTTGACCCCGTGCCCGGCGACCCGCAGCCCCCGCCCTGGCTTTGTGAGCGAGGCCGCGCGGTTTGGGGTCATGTGTGCGAAGTGCTGCGCCGCCGCGATTCGCTCGGCTTGGATGACTTCTGGAGCTTATGCGGACTTGTTTCGGCCGTTGTCGATTATGAGCGCTTACAAATGGACGTACAGAAAAATGGCCGCACCGCGACCGTATTAACCACAAACGGTGCACCATTTGTCCGAGTCCGACCGGAAGCAAAATTGCTCCGCGCCGTTGAAACTAGTTTACGAAAATGGTTGCATGAGTTCGCATTGACTCCCGCAACCGTTATAGCCCGATAAATTCATGTATCCCTGAAAATCGGGCACCGGCCGAAATGCCGGTCGGCATGCGCGACCGTGCCGACAAACGGGGCGCAGCGTGCGGCAGTGCGGTATATCCGGCTGCGCGCACGCATCTATATGGAATGGGAATCGGCAATGAATTACTCCCCAAGAGGCACCAGAAAAGCCGGGCGAGTTAATATCGGGGAGCCGATACGGCAGTCGGACATTATGTATATCCGATCCGCTGTTCAACACTGCGTTCAGACCTGGGGGCGCTGCTTTTTGCTGATGTTTCCCGACGGGGTTTTAATGCTCAAAAAGACCCCGCCAACCGACGCACGCTATTTTGTGGGCTCATATTCGCGGCGTTTTTCTACTGGCGACATCCGCGCAGACCTATATCAGTCGATGGCAGACTTCGGCCGCCCCGTTGCGCAATGCCACGAAAATCAACAAAATCAGGCACTTGCCACCGATGCGCAGGACTGCGCTTCGGGCCAATGACTCAAGCATTTATCTTCGCAACACTCGCTTCAATCTTGCGAGGGGCGGCCCTGAGTCGCAATTTCTATCAATGCTAGGACGGGAACTACCGACATTAAACCAGCAGTCAGGTACATCTTCGCTCCAAGAAGGAGAAAAACCCCTACTGTTGCTAAAATATAACATGTGTATAAAGTGACTAAAACGGCTTCGCTATTAGAAGGGCTAGCTGGCGGATTAGCGGACTCGTTAGACTCTAGCGACTCCCCTTCGACGAAGTTCGCGTATGTTTGAGCGTCAAAAGTTTGAATTGACTGAATTTGATCAAATCTCACGGAAACCGCGAACGCGTCGAGCATTTTCGCGGATTCAGCTGTTCCGGCGGCACGAAAAATCTCATAAACTCGCGCATATTGAGTAGTGATTCTAAGTTGTCGCCGCTTGTGCGTACGGTATCCTGACAGTATCGGGATCAATGTTACGAATGTCGAATCGTCTCTTACCTGCGGTTTTCCGCCATATTGCACGACACCGATATAGACCTTGCTATCCAGAAGAGTAACCATCGTAAAGATGGCACACTCCTGCGCCCGATAGACTACTTCGTCAAACCCCCCGTGAAGGCCGGCATGTTCACATATTTTTCTGGACAATGCACTCGAATAACGGCAGGGAATATTCCACAACGCTGCAACCAGTGGCGCAACGGGAGTAGCGACGATAGCCAACATCGTCAAATTATGCAGGTGATCACCGTCTTTTGCAGTTGAGTACTTTGCCATTATCGACTTTATGTTCAAGTCGAAGAATGCGAGCGCAATGTCAGGCAATCCGCTAGCAACCAAACTGCCGCTCAGTAAAGCAACAAGCGCGGCGAGCAATACCGCTACGAAATACTGAGGATGCCCTTCGTGCCGAAGTGAAATGTGGCGAGTTACCAACCAGCGACGCGAAAACAACCAACCGAGGCTGGACAGGTAAAGTGCAATAATTAACGTATTCACCCAACCTTCTTTGGTGTAGACAGTTTGATCTTTGCGGCGGCAGCAACCTGAGCCTTGAGTCCTGGTGACTTCAATACTTCGAGCGTTGAAACCCGAATTTCATAGTTTCTGGTGATCGTTGATTTTACTCCCAAAACAACGCGCGACCTTGAGATGTCCGAGGCGCGTGTTTTTGTAGTTGACATGATGTTCCTCCCGACGGGTTAGCGCTCAGCGCACTTGACAAGCACAAGTCTCTCGCGCTTTCGATGACACTGCAATGCACTTTCATCGCTCGCTACTTGACCTTCAATGCTGGGGCAGCATCGACATGTGGCGACGCACGGATTGACTCGACCGGATGACCGTCGCGACCTGCGCAGTTCCGATGAGGCACTGCCGGGCGGTCGGATCGCCACGAGGTCGCCCGCGCTTCAGAGAGGATTGGCGAGAAACGGGCACCAAACGGGCACCGAAACAACGGGCACCAACGGGGACATGCTTGGCAGTCCGCCAAGTGCTTGATTTTGCTGGGGAAAGTGGTGGCCGGGGACGGAATCGAACCGCCGACACGGGGATTTTCAATCCCCTGCTCTACCAACTGAGCTACCCGGCCACTGGTGTCGCCAAGCGGTCGTGGGACGACCGATGCCTGTTTCGCGACAGCCGTCTATTAGGCCTTCTCGATCCGGCGACGTCAATCCCCCGCATGCTGCGGCGCGAACGAAGCTTCATCCAGTCGTTGCGCATCGATCGACCGAACGGGGCGATGATCGCGACCATCCGCAGACAGGAATCAAGACCATGGACTTGCGTGTTGTCATAGCGATTGTCGGGCTCGTGCTTGGCGCGTCAGCTTGCACGACGACGGCCGAGTACCGGGCGCGCGAGGATACCGAGCTGGCGCGCTTCGAGCGCCATGCGGGGATGCCGATCGAGCGCATCAATACCTACACCGGGCTGGATCGCTGGCGGTCGCTGGCGGCGGACAAGCTGGTGATCTGGACCAGCATCAATCGTGTGTACCTGCTGACTCTGCGAGCGCCTTGCAGCGGCTTGGAGTTCCAGTCGGCGCTAGCCATCACCTCCACCAACAACATCATCGATCGGCGCTTCGACCGCGTGCAGGTCGACGGATTGTCCTGCTACATCAGCGAAATCCGGCCGATCGACGACAAGGCGCTGAAACAGGAAGAGCGCGACGAACATCGCGATAGCTGACCCGGACAGCGCTCAGTCATCCGAACCGACGAATCCCGCCGGCGGAGCCGAGCCCGACCCGAAGAAGTACTTCTCCATCTCTTCCTGCAGGAACTTGCGCGCCTTCGGATCGACCGGCGACAGGCGGTTCTCGTTGATCAGCATGGTCTGCTGCGCGAGCCACTCGCTCCACGCCCGTTTGGAAACGCTCCGGTAGACGCGCTGGCCGATTTCGCCGGGATATGGCGGCCGGTCGAGTCCTTCCTGACCGGCACCGTGACGTACGCAGTCGATGAGTCGTGACATGGCGGTTCCTTCAGTTGCACAACGGGAGCATTGATGCGTCGGGATCGGCCCGATGTTGTTGCAGCAGGCGCCGCAGGGGTTGCGGCAATCCGAGTTGCAGCGCCTCGGTGATACTGCACCAGCGGCTGTCGCCGTCGGCGATGGCGATGCCGACTGCGTGCACCGAGAGTACGTCGATGTCCAGCGAAAAGTGAGTGAACTCGTGTCGCAGCGATGCCATCGCCATCGGCTCGCCAGCGTCAACGCCGAGCTGGCGCAAGGTCGACATCGCCTGCTGCGCTGTCTCGCCTTCAACCAGCGACCACAGACCCGCCCAGATTCCGGTGGGTGCGCGGCGCTGCAGCAACAGCCGCCGCTGGTCGTCATGAACCCAGAGCAGCGTGCTCTGTCGCAGCGGCCGCACGCGACTGACGCGCGCCTGCGGCAGGTCGTCCACCCGACCCTGCAGATGCGCCTCGCAATCAGCGTTCAGCGGACACGATGCGCACGCCGGCCTGCGGCGCACGCACACAGTGGCACCGAGGTCCATCAGCGCCTGGGTGTAGTCAGCCAGCCGGGATTCGGGCAACAGGGACGCCGAAAGCGACCACAGTTGCTGCAGTACGGCCGATGAAACGGGATTGCCGGCGACTGCGCAGTAGCGCGACAGCACGCGCCGCACATTGCCGTCGAGAATCGGCAGCCGCTGACCATAAGCCTGAGCGAGGATCGCTCCGGCGGTGGAACGACCGATCCCGGGCAGCGCCGAAATCGCTTCGAGCTCGGCCGGCAACTCGCCGCGATGCCGCTCCGCGCAGATCCTCGCGGCGCGGTGCAGGTTGCGCGCCCGCGAGTAATAGCCAAGCCCCGACCACAGTGCGAGCACGTCGTCGAGTTCGGCATCGGCTACATCGACCAATCTCGGAAAGCGCTCCAGAAAGCGCAGGTAATAGGGGATGACCGTCTGCACCTGGGTCTGCTGCAACATGACCTCAGCCACCCATACACGATAGGCAGAGCGTGGGTGCTGCCATGGCAGGTCATGGCGACCATGCTGGTCGAACCAGGCGAGCACGCGCGCGGCGAAGTCTCGTTCCAGCGGCGTCCGGGGACGAACCCTTTCGACAGCAAGCGAATCAGCCACCGAGTTCTCGCGGCAGCAGGGCATCGACGAAATCCTCGGCGTCGAACTCGCGCAGATCCTCGCGCTTCTCGCCGACGCCGATGAAGCGGATCGGCAAGCCGAGTTCGCGGCATAGCGCGAACACCATGCCGCCCTTCGCGGTGCCGTCGAGCTTGGTGACGACGATGCCGGTGAGGCCAACCGCCTGATGGAACTGCTTGGCCTGCACCAGCGCGTTCTGCCCAGTGCCGCCATCGATGACCAACAGGGTTTCGTGCGGAGCAGCCGGATCGATCTTGCCAAGCACGCGCTTGACCTTGGCCAGTTCCTGCATCAGGTGGCCCTGAGTGTGCAGGCGCCCGGCGGTATCGGCGATCAGCACATCGATGCCGCGCGATTTTGCCGCCTGCAATGCGTCGAAGATCACCGAAGCCGAGTCGGCGCCGCTGCCCTGGGCGATCACACTGACCTGGTTGCGCTCGCCCCAGGTCTTCAGCTGTTCGACCGCCGCTGCCCGGAAAGTGTCGCCGGCAGCCAGCATCACGCTGTGGCCGGCCTGCTTGTAGCGCATCGCCAGTTTGCCGATGGTGGTGGTCTTGCCGGCGCCGTTGACGCCGACGGTGAGGATCACGAATGGCCGCGGCGCGTCCGGTATCTGCAGTGGCCGGGCGTGATTGACGATCAGCGCGCGCAAATCGTTGCGCAGCGCGGCCAGCAGCGCCTGGGCGTCGGCAAACTCGCGCTTGCGCATGCGCGCTCCAAGCTTGGCGACCAGCTCGGTGCTGGCGGCGACACCGACATCCGCCTGGATCAGCGCCGTCTCCAGTTCTTCGAGCAGGTCGTCGTCGAGCTTCGGGTTGCGCTTGAACAGGCTGCCGACGCTGGCGGTCAGCGCGCGCGCGGTGGCGGCGAGGCGTTCGCGCAGCGAACGCGGCTTGGCCGGCTCCGGGACAGGCGCGTCGGCAGCGAACAACGCCGGGACGTTGTCGTCCGGCTCAACGACAGGCTGCGGGTCAAGTCCGGAGGGGGCGGCGACGACTGTCGCGGAATCCGGGTCGCGTCCAACTGGCGCGTGGTCTGGGTGGGCGAGGGCCGGATCCGGCGCGAAGGCTGCAACCGCAACGGCATCGGGCTCCTGATCGCGCACGCAGGGCTCCGCTGCAGCCGGCGCAGGCGAGGGTTCGCGGGGCGCTGGCGGCTTGGGAGCGCGCCAGACACCTTCATAACGCCACCAGGGCACCGGTGCTTCGACACTCGCTTCCTTGACCGGATGCGGAAGCGACTGGGCCGAGGTCGGCTCGAGTTGAGCCGAGGCGGCCGTGGCGACCGCCTCGGGCGCGTCGACCGCGGATACGACTGTAGCAGGCGATCCAGGTGCGGCCTCATCCTGGGCCGTCGCCACGAGGCCCTCGACGCCGGGCGTTCCGACCGCCTCGGTCGGCGCCGCGGCCAATGCTGGAACCGGCGCGGACTCGGCCTGGGGATCGTTCTTGTCACGGCGAAACCACTTGAGCATGCGCGGGGAGATTGTCGTCAGGGTGAAAGCCGCAGATTCTAGCGGGCCTGCCGCCTTGACGTTGCCTGATTACCGTGAATACGCGTCGACCCGCCCTGTCTCGCCGCCCCGTTTCGCGCCCGCTGGGCGAGGTCCGGGTAATCGGCGGCATGCTCAAACGCTCGAAACTGGCGGTCCCGGACCGTCCCGGCTTGCGGCCGACACCGGATCGCGTGCGCGAAACGCTGTTCAACTGGCTTGCCGCCGATATCCCTGGCGCGCGCGTGCTCGACCTTTGCGCAGGCACCGGGGTACTCGGCATCGAAGCCATCTCGCGCGGCGCGGCATTCGCCTGGCTCAACGAGCCCGATGGCGAACTCGCTGAGCAGATCATTCGCAACTGCGAGCGGCTCGGGATTGCCGGCCAGGTGCAGGTCACGAAACTTGCCGCCGAAAGCCTGCTGGCCGCCGCATCGAATGAGCGCTTCGATATTGCATTCGTAGACCCTCCCTACAACGCCAGGCTGTGGTCTGCGATCCTCGAACGTCTGCCCGGCTGGCTGGCGCCCGGCGCCCGCGTATATCTCGAACATCCTGCCGAATCCGGATCGCCGCTGACTCAGTCATGGCGGGTGCTCAAGGAGTCACATGCCGGGCGCGTCCACTTTTATTTGTTGGAGCAGACCGCATCCTCCGCTAGCCTGTCAGCAGAGACCACCGCGGAGTCCTCACCTTGAGCGCAACGCCCCGAGCATCGCCAGCTTCACGCATCGCGGTCTATCCCGGTACTTTCGACCCGATGACCAACGGCCATGTCGATCTGGTGGTTCGCGCGGCTCCGCTGTTCGAAAGACTGATCGTCGGCATCGCCCACAATCCGATCAAGGGACCGAGCTTTGGCCTCGATGAGCGTATCGAGCTCGCGCGCGAGTCGCTCGTCGATATCCCCAATGTCGAAGTCCGCGGCTTCAACACCCTGCTGGCTCATTTCGTGCGCGAGGTCGGTGCCAGCGTGATCCTGCGGGGATTGCGCGCGGTTTCCGACTTCGAATACGAGTTCCAGCTCGCCAGCATGAACCGACATCTGATTCCGGAGGCGGAGACCATGTTCCTGACCCCGGCCGAGCAGTTCAGCTTCATTTCGTCGTCGCTGGTGCGCGAGGTAGCGAGGCTCGGCGGTGACGTATCGAGCTTCGTGCCCCCGGCCGTCCTGCGCCGGCTGTCGAACCTCTGGACGCCCTGAATGGCCGCTGCGCGCGGGCTGATCAGGGTATCGCCCGGGGTAAAGTGCTCAGGCTTTCGCCGAGGCTGGTAGCATGCGGAGTTACGGTCTGACCCTCGTAGGAGCCCCATCATGTTCCGTCGCCTGATTGCCCCGATCGCACTCGCCTGCGCACTGCTCACTCTCGGCGCCTGCCAGGAAGCCGCACCGCCGCCGGATCCGGCCAAGGTCGTACCGACGAATCCGTCCGACTCGATGGCCTGGAAGGCCTACGTCTCGGCGATTTCCAAGACGCTGGTGCCGGCCGACCAGAGTTCGCGCATCTTCGCGACCTTCGTCGAGCACAACCAGGACGCAGAGAAGACCGCGCGCACGGTCGAGAACATCAAGAACTTCATCGGCCGCGGCATCGCCGAGGGCACCACGATCCTGTTCGCGTCTCCGGACTCCCCGGTGGTGGCCGACATCGTCGAACAGGCCTTCGCCAACCCCAATCCGACCCTGCTCAAGGGCATTCGGGTGATCTTCATCGGTCAAAAGGCCGAAGAGGAGCGCGTGCGCGTGGCGGTCACAGCGTGGGGCGCATCGTTCGTGTTCCACGAAGCGAAGTAGCGAGGAACCGGGGACGCGGCCGAAGTCGCGCCCCCGCTGCCGATGGCACTGCTGATCACTGACCAATGCGTCAACTGCGACGTCTGCGAACCGGCCTGCCCGAATCGCGCGATCTACCAGGGCGCGCAGGTCTACGAGATCGATCCCGAACGCTGCACCGAGTGCGTCGGTCACTTCGACGAACCGCAGTGCGTGGTGGTGTGTCCGGTCGAGTGCATCTTCCTCGACCCGAATCGGATCGAGACCCAGGAGCAACTGCTCGCCAAGGCTGAGCGATTGACAACCGAGGAAACCGCATGAACTGTGCGACCGATCGCGGCGGCCGCGGGCACGGCGGCGCTCTCAACGTCAGGCCGCGCCCGCTGGCGACCGTCTCCCTGTTGCTGGCTTTGCTGGTTTGGCCATTGCTTGTGCTGGCGGGCAGCCCGCACGCCGCCGGCATTGCCAGCGCCAATCATCAGGCAACGCGTGCCGGGTTCGAGATTCTTGAGCAGGGCGGAAATGCCTTCGACGCCGCGGTGGCCGTATCCGCGGCGCTGAGCGTAGTTGAACCGGAAAGTTCCGGACTCGGAGGCGGCGGCTTCTTCCTGTTGCACCGTGCCGGTGACGGCAAGTCGATATTCATCGATGCGCGCGAGGCGGCGCCGATGGCGGCGACCCGCGACATGTTTCTCGACGCTGCCGGCAACGCACAGCAGGACCGCAGCACCTTGGGCGCGCTCGCCGCCGCCATTCCGGGCCTCCCCGCGGGCCTGGTGCTGGTGGCGGAACGCTACGGCAAATTGCCCTTGAAGCAATCGCTGGCGCCGGCAATCAAGCTGGCGCGCGATGGCTTCGTCTGGAGTGCAAAGAACTCGGCGATGATCGGCTACCGGACGCAGCAGCTGGCCGCATCACCGGCAGCGGCGAAGGTCTACCTGCGTCGCGGCAAGCCGCCTGCGGTTGGTGATCGGGTGCGCAATCCGGATATCGCGCGGGTGCTCGAGCGTCTGGCCGACGACGGCCATCGCGGCTTCTATGAAGGCACGACCGCCAAGGCGCTGGTCGCCGGCGTGCGGGCTGCAGGCGGAATCTGGACCGCCGAAGATCTCGCCCGATATCGCGCGATCGAGCGCGAACCGCTGCGCTTCCAGTATCGCGGACAGACCATACTGACCGCGCCGCCACCCTCCTCGGGCGGCATCGCCCTGGTCGGGATGTTCCAGATCCTGAGTGGCTTCCCGATCGCCGAGTACGACCGCGTGCAGCGCCTGCACGTCGAGATCGAGGCCATGCGCCGCGTCTACCGCGATCGCGCCATCTACCTCGGCGATCCCGACTTCGTCGATATCCCCGTCGACATGTTGCTCAGTCCTCACTACGCTGCAGGACTGCGCGCGTCGATTCATACCGGAAAGGCGACACCGAGCGACGCGCTGCCCGGCATCAGCGCCACTCAGGAAGGCACCGATACCACGCACTTTTCGATCATCGACACCGACGGCAATGTGGCCGCGGTGACCCAGACCGTCAATCTGCCGTTCGGCGCCACCATCATGGCTCCCGGTACCGGCCTGATGCTGAACAACGAAATGGACGATTTTTCAGTCAAGCCCGGCGTCCCCAACGCATTCGGGCTGATTGGCTTCGACGCCAATGCCATCGAACCTGGCAAGCGACCGCTGTCCTCGATGACGCCGACCATTCTGCTCGGCGAAGAGCGCGTCGCCGCGCTTGGCTCGCCGGGCGGCAGCCGCATCATCACCATGGTGTTCCAGGGACTTTCGATGCTGCTCGATGGCAGCAGCGCGATGGATGCGGTCAGCGCCGCACGCGTCCACCACCAGTACCAGCCGGACAGCGTCTCCAGCGAACCCGGCGCGTTGAACGAAGCCGAAAGCCAGGCGCTGGCTGCGCGCGGATTCACGCTGACCGCCGCCGAGCGCCCCTGGGGCAACATGCAGGTGGTGGTCTGGGACCGCAAGACCGGTGCCGTCGAAGCCGCATCCGATCCGCGCTGGAAGGGCGTCGGTGGTGGCGAGAGCCGCGACCGAGAGCTGATCTTTCGATGAGGGCCTGGTCGATCGAAGGCAATACCCAGCGTCTCGACGGCGGCGCGATGTTCGGCAATGTGCCGCGTGCGATGTGGGAACGCTGGCTGCCACCCGATGCCGACAATCGCGTGCCGCTGTCCTGCCGGGCGCTGCTGGTCGAACTCGATGACGGCCGTCGGGTCTTGTTCGAAACCGGCATCGGCGCTTTCTTCGATCCGAAGATGCGTGCGCGCTTTGGCGTGCTCGAAGACCGCCATGTGCTGCTCGACTCGCTGGCCGCGCTGGGACTGAGCGACGCCGATATCGACGTGGTAGTCCTCAGCCATCTGCATTTCGACCACGCCGGCGGCCTGCTGGCTGCGTGGAAACCGGAAACTCCGGCGCGCCTGTTGTTCCCCAGAGCGCGCTTCGTCGTCGGCCGCGACCACTTTGAGCGCGCGCAGTCGCCGCACCCGCGCGACCGGGCGTCGTTCATCGCAGAGCTCAACCCACTATTGCTGGACTGCGGGAGACTGGAACTGGTCGACCTTGGCCCTGCCAACGCGATCGGCAGTCCCGGCGCGGTTCCCGCGCATTGCGAATCGCTGGGCGCCGATGTCGGCTTCTACGAATCGCATGGCCATACGCCCGGTCTGATGCTGAGCGAAATCGGCGGCGACGGCGGCATCGTGTTCTGCGCCGACCTGATTCCCGGCAAGGCCTGGGTGCACCTCCCGGTGACCATGGGCTACGACCGCTATCCAGAACTGCTGATCGACGAGAAGCGCCACTTCCTCGCCGACAAACTGCGCCGCGGCGTGCGCCTGTACTTTACCCACGACCCGAATATCGCCCACGCTGCCGTGCAGCAGGACGCAGCCGGACGCTACTCGACGCGCGACGAACAGCCCACGCTGATCGCCGCGGCAGTTCCCCAACCCGCCCTTGCCTGAGACGATCCATGAACCTGACTCGATCTGCCCTTGTCGCCCTGTCACTACTCTTGTTCGCCCCGGCGTTCGCTGCCACCGAGCCGGAACCCGTTGCCGTGGTCGATGGTCATCCGGTCTACGGCGAGCAGATGCCCGCAGGTGATCCGACTGCCATTGGCCAGGTCCTGGCAGATGTCGATCGGTACGCCGGCAAGCCGCAGAAATTCAGCGGCCGCGTCACCAAGGTATGCCAGAAGAAGGGCTGCTGGATGGTGATCGCTGACGGCGAGCACAGCGCGCGCGTGATGTTTGGCGAGGACGATTTCTTCATCCCCAAAGACAGCAGCGGCAATGCCGTGGTCTATGGAACGCTGACCGCCAGGACCATCAGCGCGGGCATGGCCAAACATCTGGCGAAGGATGAAGGCAAAGACCCGGCTGAAGTGAAGGACGACGTTCAGGAAGTGCAGATCTCGGCGACCTCGGTGATGTTGCTGCCGGCGAGCTGAGGCGCCCCAGGTTTTGACTGTGTGGGTCCAGACTTGTCTGCACGCCTTTCTCACGCAGACGCCAGAGCGTCCAGACAAGCCTGGACCCACACCAGCTGAAACCCGGCTACTTTGACAGCAGCACGAACGGCAGCGCGATGGTCAGCACGATCAGCAGCACCACCGCCAGCAACTGCACCAGCATGCGCCCCGGGTGGGTGCGCAGCTCGCCGATGAAGGTCGGCGCCCTGCCCTCGCGCCGTTCAGCCTCGAGCTCTGCGCGCACCCGCACCACGCGCTGTTTCTGATAGGCGTCGAGCAAGCGCTTGACCTCGCCCGCGCGCTCAAGATCGCGCAGCCAGATCGCGCCAGCCGAAATACCCCAGAAGCCGGGCTGGGTCTCGTACCAGTCGACGTCGTGGCCATCGAGCAGCGCGCGAATGTCCGCAGCCTCGTCGTCGGTGGCCATGCGCAGATTCAGCAGCAGCTTGGACACGCGGCCTCCACGGCGTTCGCAGCGGTTTGTCGAGCCATCTGGATGAGGCAACCCGCGCCAATGCAGATCACGCGTAGCTGGGTCTGATGCTAACCCGCATTTCCCGCGCCGGTGCGAGAAATGCGGGTCAGGTGCCGTCGCCGCTGCCCTTATTCTGCTCGAACTGCGCCAGATCGCGCCGATCACGCTTGCTCGGTCGCCGCGGCGGCGGCTGATAGGCTTGTCGGGACAATCGCTGTGCCTCGCGTTCCTTTTCGCGGCGCTCGATGCTGGCAGGCGTCTCCACGTAAAGCCCTGCCGCCTGCGTCGCCGGCCCACGTTTGGCGGCCAGCGCGGCGACCACCACTTCGAAGCGCTCGATCCCGCGTGAGATGGTCAGCGTGTCGTCAACATGGATCGCGCGCGCTGGTTTGCAGCGCGCGCCGTTGATCTCGATCTTGCCGCCGTCGATGGCCTGCTTGGCCAGCGAGCGCGTCTTGAAGAAACGCGCCGCCCACAGCCACTGGTCGGCGCGGACGGCGAGTAGCGAGGAGGCATCGGTCGTCACCCAAACAACAACCCATTCAAGCGCCGCACGAAGCCACTCGGGTCCTCCAACTGGCCGCCTTCGCTGAGCACCGCTTGCTCGAACACCAACGTTGCCCATTCGGCGAAGCGCGCATCATCGGTTTCGGCAGCCAGTCGTGCGGTCAAGGCGTGGGCCGGATTCAGTTCCAGCGTCGGTGCGCCGCTGCCGGCGGCTTGCCCTGCCTGCTTGAGCAGGCGCTGTGTGTGCAGCGACAGTTCGTGCTGATCGACTACCAGTACCGCCGCCGAATCGCGCAGCCGCGCGCTGCCACGCACCGCCTTGACGCGCTCGCCGAGCACCGACTTCAACCGGTCGGCGAGGCCTTCGGGCAATTCCGCTGACACTGGCGGCGACGTGCTGCCCTCTGCATCCGGGATATTCGACAGATCGATATCACCCTTGGCCACCGACAGGAACGGCTTGCCGTCGAATTCGTGCAGGTAAGACAGCGCCCACTCGTCGATACGGTCCGAGGCCAGCAGCACTTCGACATCCTTGCCGTGGAAGGCCTCGAGATGCGGCGAGTTGCGCGCAGCCAGATGACTCTCGGCAGTGATGTAGTAGATCGCGGTCTGGTTCGGTCGCAGTCGGCCGAGGTAATCGGCAAGCGATACCGTCTGTGCGGAACCTTCAGACTTGGTCGAAGCGAATCGCAGCAACTTGGCGATGCGCTCGCGGTGCGCGTAGTCCTCGGTCAGGCCTTCCTTGAACACCTGTCCGAACTCGCGCCAGAAATCGGCGAACTTCTCCGGCTGGTCCTGCGCCAGCTTGTCGAGCATGTCGAGCACGCGCTTGATGATCGCCGAGCGGATCTGCTGGGTCAGCTTGTTGTCCTGCAGCAGCTCGCGCGACACGTTCAGCGGCAGATCGTCGGAGTCGACGACGCCGCGAACGAAACGCAGGTAGGCCGGCAGCAACTGCTCGGCGGCGTCCATGATGAAGACGCGCTTGATGTAGAGCTTGAGGCCGTGGCGCTCGTCGCGGCCATTGCCGTAGAGGTCGAACGGCGCCTTGGCGGGGATATACAGCAAGCTGGTGTAACTCTGGTTGCCCTCGACCTTGTTGTGGCTCCAGCTCAGCGCCTCGCCATCGGAGTGCGCGATGTGCTTGAAAAAGCCCTGATAGTCGTCGTCGCCGAGTTCAGCCTTCGGGCGCGCCCACAATGCGGCGGCCTGGTTGACGTTTTCCATCGCCGCCGGAGCAGGCGTCTTGTCCTCAGCCTCCTCTGCGACCGGCTCGGCTTCACCGCGCATGCGGATCGGGAACGCGATGTGCTCGGAGTACTTGTGGATCAGCGAGCGCAGGCGCCACGGCGACAGGAACTCGCTTTCTTCTTCCTTCAGGTGCAGCACGATTTCGGTGCCGCGGCGCGCGTGTTCGATACGATCGACGCGGTATTCACCCTTGCCTTCCGAGCGCCACGATACGCCCTCGCTGGCGTCGGCGCCGGCGCGACGGGTGCGCAACTCGACTTCTCCAGCAACGATGAACGCCGAATAGAAGCCGACACCGAACTGGCCGATCAACTGCGCATCCTTGCGCGCATCGCCGCTCAGCGCATCGAGGAAGCGCCGGGTTCCGGAGCGCGCGATGGTGCCGATGTTCTCGACCACCTCATCAAAACTCATGCCGATGCCGTTGTCGCGGATGGTCAGCGTGCGTGCGGCCTCGTCGACTTCGATCTCGATCGCCAGTTCCGGCTCGCCGGCGAGCAGTTCGGGCGCCTGCAGCGACTCGAAGCGCAGCTTGTCGAGCGCATCGGAGGCGTTCGACACCAGTTCGCGCAGGAAGATCTCCTTGTTCGAGTACAGCGAATGGATGACGAGATTGAGGACTTGCTGGACTTCTGCCTGGAAGGCGCGGGTCTCGGTGGTCATGGTCGGGCAATCCTGGGTGGAAACCTGAGATGCGCTTAATTGGGGGCCCGCACCGGGAAAATCAATACGGGTCGATCAGGCGAACCCGAGGACACAGGCCCCGCCCGCGACCTTCGGGCGGCCGGTGAAGCTATCGCGCAAGCAGAGCCTGCTGGCGCCGGCACGCGGGTCAGTCTGGTGCGCAAACAAGGGCGCCGTCAGTGGCAGTCCGGCATCGACGCGGCATCGAGTTGCGCTATGTTGGCAGCAGATTCCAGGAACCCGGAGAGCAACTTGCGCAGCGCCGACGCCACGCCCGCAAGGTTCGGGCAGGCGCCTGACTTCTCGTTGGTCCTTGGCGGCCCCCTGTACCAACTGTGGCGACGCGCGCACCTCGCCGACGACGCACTGCGCATGGTGTTGCGCCGAATCCTGGCGATGGTATTCGCCGCCTGGCTGCCGTTGGCGCTGCCGTCCCTGGTCCAGGGCGACGTCTGCGGCGACACCGGCGAGCTCACATTCCTGCACGACATTGAGTTGCATGTCCGTCTGCTGCTCGCGCTGCCGTTGCTGGTCATCGCCGAACTGGTCGTGCACCAGCGCATGCGCCCGATGGTCGGTCACTTCCTGTCCAGCGGACTGGTCACCGATGCGGCCCGCGCCGATTTCATTGCCGCAGTGAATTCCGCGATCCGCCTGCGCAATTCGATCACCGCCGAAGTGCTGCTGGCGGTCTTCGTCTACGCGGTGGGCGTGCTGGTTTTCTGGCCGTCATTGGTGGCAATCGATACCGCGGCCTGGTACGGCTCGGCAGCGGACGGCGTGCTCAGGCCGTCACTTGCCGGCTGGTGGATGGTGCTGGTGAGTCTGCCGCTGTTCCAGTTCATCCTGCTGCGCTGGTACTTGCGCCTGTTCATCTGGGCACGCTTCCTGTGGCGGGTGTCGAAGCTGGATCTCAACCTCATGCCGACGCACCCGGATCGTTGCGGCGGCCTCGGATTCCTGGCCGGGATCACCCAGGGATTCGCGCCGGTGCTGGTTAGGGCGTGCTGCTGGCCGGCCTGATGGCCAGCCGCATGTTCTTCGCCGGTGCCGTGCTGACCGATTTCAAGCTCGAGGTCTTCGGCCTGGTCGCGGTGATGGTGTTCGCCGTGCTCGGACCATTGCTGGTATTCGCGCCGCGATTGGCGGCAGCCAAGCGCGCCGGCCTGCGCGAATACGGCGCGCTAGCGCATCACTATGCCAGCGCGTTCGATCGAAAGTGGCTGCGCGGCGGAGCACCCGCGAGCGAGGCGCTGGTCGGCAGCGCCGATATCCAGTCGCTGGCGGACATGAGCCACAGCTACAACGTCGTCAAGGAGATGCGGCCGGTCCTGTTCAACCTGAAAACGATCTCGCAGCTGGCCCTGACCACCCTGATTCCCGCAACGCCGCTACTACTGACGATCATGCCGCTGGAACAACTGCTGGATGCGCTGGTGAAGATGCTGTTCTGACCGGCGCCGAAGCGTAGTCCGGTGCACGGCGCAGCCGTTCAGTGCGCCCGGACAACGAGGCCAACAAAGCGCCGGTGAGCGCGATGAAGCCGCGCACACCGGCCTACGAGAAGCGGCGGGGCCGATTTCACCCCATGATGTGCGCACCGCCGTCGACGTAGAAGGTCTCGCCGCTGAGGCGACGCGCATACGGCGTGGCGAGGAAGGCGCAGGTGAAGCCGACGTCCATGATGTCCACCAGTTCACCGAGCGGCGCGCGCTCGGCAGCCTGGGTCAGCATGACGTCGAAGTCCTTCAGACCCGAGGACGCGCGCGTTTTCAGCGGTCCCGGCGAGATCGGATGCACGCGGATGCGCTGCGGACCGAGTTCGTGTGCGAGGTAGCGACACGCGGCTTCCAGCGCGGCCTTGACCGGCCCCATCACGTTGTAGTTGGCAACCACCTTGTTGGCGCCGTAATAACGCATCGCGAACATGCTGCCGCCATCGGTCATCAGCGGCGCGGCGAGTCGCGCCATGCGGATGAACGAGTGCGTCGACACGTCCATCGCCTTGGCGAAGCCCTCGGCCGAGCAGTTCAACAGGCCGCCCTGGAGGTCTTCCTTGGGGGCCCAGGCAATCGAATGCACCAGGATGTCGAGCTTTCCCCATTGCGTACGGATCGCGTCGAACACCGCTTCGAGCTGGCCGGGCACGGAGACATCGAGCGGCAGGAAGATCGGTGCATCGATCTGCTGCGCCAGCGGCTCGACGAAGCGCCGCGCCTTCTCGTTGAGATAGGTCACGGCAACGTCCGCACCCAGTTCGCGAAAGGCGGCTGCGCAGCCCCAGGCGATCGAACTGTCGTTGGCGATGCCGACGACCAGCGCGCGCTTGCCTTCGAGCACGCGATTCTTCGCGGTAGCGGCGGTCATGCCGATGCGCTCCCGTGCAGCAGGCGATACGTATGGGTGGCAATCATCAGTTCCTCGTTGGTCGGCAGCGTCCACACGGAAACCTTGCTGTCCGGCGCGCTGACGCGCGGACCAGCGGCGGCATTGGCCGCCGCGTCGATGCTGACGCCGAGCCAGGCAGCGTCAGCCATCACGCGCTCGCGCACCAGCGCCGAGTTCTCGCCGATGCCGGCGGTGAACACCAGCGCATCGAGGCCTCCGAGCGCCGCCACCAGCGAGCCGAGCTCACGACGGATGCGATACAGGAAAAGATCGACCGCCAGTGCAGCGCGCGGATCGGCGTGACCCAGCAGCACGCGCATGTCGCTGGAAATGCCGGATACGCCGAGCAGCCCGGACTGGCTGTAGATCAGCTTCTCGATCGCGCGCGTATCCATGCCGCGCTGGTCCATCAGGTACAGGATCACGCCGGGGTCGATGGCGCCGCAGCGTGTGCCCATCATCAGGCCGTCGACCGCGGTGAATCCCATGGTGCTGGCGATGCTGTTGCCGCCGGCCAACGCGCACATGCTGGAACCGTTGCCCAGATGCAGCACGACGGTGCGACCCGCCGCTGCCTGCGCATCGACTTTCGGCAATGCCGAAGCGATGTACTCGTAGGACAGACCATGGAAACCATAACGGCGCACGCCGGCATCGTGCAGTTCCGCCGGCAGCGCGAAACGCTGGGCGAGGTCCGGGTTGCTGCGATGGAATGAGGTATCGAAGCACGCCACCTGCGGCAAGCCGGGCTGGCGTTCGAGCAACAGCTGGATCGGCTTCAGGTTGTGCGGCTGGTGCAGCGGCGCCAGCGGGATGTACTTCTCCAGCGAGGTCACCACCGACGCGTCGAGGCGCACCGGCTGGGTGTAGTCGAGGCCACCATGGACCACCCGATGACCGACGCCGAGCACGCGGCTCGACGCCAGTTGCTCGCGCACGAATGCGCCGATGTGTTCGATGCCGCCGGCATGGCCGAGCGCGGTGCCCTCGTCCCAGGATCGCTCCGCGACCACGGCACCGGCGGCAGCCTTGGCGACAAATCGCGGCCTGGTGTAGAGGCCCTCGATCTGTCCGCGCACGCTGGGCGCGAGTACGCCGTCGCGCGCCTCGAACGCCGAGAACTTGATGCTGGACGAGCCGGCGTTGATGACCAGGATGGCGTCGGTCATGGTCAACCGGCCCTGGCGGCTTCGGCTTCGCGCTGGGCCTTGGCCACCAGCACTGCGATCGCACACGACGCCAGCCGCGCCAGCACCGAATCAGCGCGGCTGGTGAGGATGATCGGCACGCGCGCGCCGAGCACGATGCCGGCGGAATCGGCGCCGGCCAGGAACGACAGGCTCTTGGCCAGCATGTTGCCGGCTTCCAGGTCCGGCACCAGCAGGACGTTGGCGCGGCCGGCCACCGGCGACTTGATCTTCTTGACCTGGGCCGCTTCCATGCTGATCGCGTTGTCGAGCGCCAGCGGGCCGTCGAGCAGCGCACCGGTGATCTGCCCGCGATCGGCCATCTTGCACAGCGCCGCCGCCTCGATCGTCGACGGCACCTTGCTGGTCAGCGTTTCCATCGCCGACAGGATGGCCACGCGCACATCGGTCACTCCGAGTGCGTGTGCCAGATCGATGGCGTTCTGGCAGATATCGACCTTGTCCTCCAGCGTCGGTGCGATGTTCACGGCGGCGTCGGTGATGATCAGCGGCGTATCGTGGTTGGGCACGTCCATCACGAAGCAATGGCTGACGCGCCGCGAAGTGCGCAGGCCGACATCGCGGCGCACCACCGCGCCCATCAACTCGTCGGTGTGCAGGCTGCCCTTCATCAGGATTTCCGCACGACCGGCGCGGATCAGCGCCACCGCCTTCGCCGCCGAATCGTGGCTGTGCTCGGCGTCGACGATCTCGAAGGCGCTGATGTCGAGGTGGTTGGCGGCAGCCACTTCGCGGATGCGGTCCTGCGGACCCACCAGGATCGGCTTGATCAGGCCCGCCTTCGCCGCGTCCAGCGCAGCGGTCAACGAACTCAGATCGCACGGATGGGCGATCGCCACCGGCGTTGGCGGCAGATCGGCGCAGCGCGCGATCAGCCGTCGGTACTTGACGTGATTGTCTGCTTCCATGATTGGACTCCCTGATTACTTGCGGATCGTCTTCGGTCGAACCTGGACGACCTTGGCCTTGCGCGCAGGCTTGGCGGCGAGTAGCGCACGGATGCGCGCCAGCATGGCGTTCTGTTCGTCGGTCGGGTGTTGGGACTGGATGCGCGGATCGCGCAGCAGGCGATCGAGCAACTCGATGAAGCGGCGGCGGTCGGCCGGATCGGCGAGCAGTTGCGGCAGCGTCGCCAACGCGCCATCGGGGTCGTACTCGACGATGGCGTCCTGCATGCCGCGCAGCTTTTTCCACTCGAAAGCCGGCAGGTCCGGCAACAGGTCGGCAAATTCCTCGACCAGCTCTGCCTTGAGCTGGATTTGCGACAGCGGAATGGTGACGCCATCCCGTTCCAGCAGTTCCGCCGTGCGCGCCAGCGCCGCGGCATAGCCGCCCTCGGCGATCGACGCCAGCGCTTCCCGCACGACCGGCAGATCGCGCGCATCCGCTGGCGGCGCGTTCTGCTGCGTCGTCTGTTCCGCCTTGTCGGCCATCGTCAGCGAAAACAGATTGCCGTACAGCTGGAAGAACTGCGCCTCGCTGGCGGCGTCGCGAAGATCGCGGTAGAGGTTGAGCGTCGCCGCGATCAGTTCGCCGTTGAGCTTCTCGCCCTGGCGCCATGATTGACCCGAATCCACCGCCTCGCGCTGGTTCTTGACCGCCCCGGCGGCAGCCGGCAGCCACCAGAGCAGCGGATTGCGATCGGACAGCGACCACTTGTCGAAGCGCAGCGGATGGATGTCCCGCTGCAACTCGGCGCTGGCCTCATTGCTGACCATCTGCACAAGCGGACGCGCGAACAGTTCATAGGCGCGCTGGTTGAACTCGGACACGGCATTGACCGCCTTGAACGGGCCCTCGTCGACGCGCTCGAAGCGGTTGAGTCGGGACGACACGTCTTCCAGCCGACGTTCCTCGAACTCGACCTCGTAAACCGGGTTGCCCGCCTTGTCCTTGCTTTCGTTGATCAGCATGCCGTACAGGCCGGGCGGCAGCGCTTCGATCGTCTCCAGCACCGACACCATCTGCCGGTACTCCTTCCTGGCCACCTTGCCGGACACGAAAATGCCGAGGTGCCCCACATTCTCGTGGACCAACCCGATGATGACCTGGCCGCGGGCCTTGATCTCTTCGGTCGATCCGTAAAGATCGGCGACCCAGTTGAAGGCCTGCTGCGGCGGCGTGATGTTGTCGCCCATCGACGCGAACAGGATGATCGGCTGCTTGATCTGGCGTAGATCGAAGGCTGCACCCGTGCTCGACTTGACGTCGCCCGACCAGACCTTGTTGCCGACAAACAGGTTCTGCGTGATCCACTCGATCTCCTCGCGGTTGAGCAGGTAGAAACCACCCCACCAGCGCTCGAAATCGAGGAAACGCGGGGCTTCGCTGTCGATGTTGGCGAACAGGTTGTAGCTCTTGCTCCACAGCGTGTTGGCCGGATTCAGGCTCTCGAAGTTCTGCACCAGCCAGGCGCCGTCGAACTTGCCGTTGCCAAGGTCGGCGAACAGCGACGACAGCCAGGTGCCGCCGAGCAGGCCACCGGAATAGCGCATCGGGTTGTCGCCTTCGCCCTCGCTCCAGGCGCCGCCCCAATAGGACATCGGCGCGCCATTGATCATCAGCGGGCCGGTATCGTCGGGACTGGCGGACGCCAGCATCATCGCTGCCCAGCCGCCCTGGCAATTGCCGACCAGCGCCGGCTTCGGGCTGTCGGGATGCAACTGGCGCACCTTGCGCACGAACTGCTGCTCCGCCGCGCAGACATCCGGCAGCGTCTGCCCCGCTTCGGGCACCGGGTAGAAAATGACGAAGTAGACCGGATGTCCGCCGCGCAGCGCCTCGCCGGTCTGCGAGTCGTCCTTGAATCCGCCGATGCCCGGGCCATGGCCAGCGCGCGGGTCGATGATGATGTACGGGCGTCGCTTGTCGTCGACCACCACCCCTTCCGGCGGTGTGATCCGCACCAGCGCATAGTTGACCGGACGCTCGAACTTGCGCGCGTCGAGCACCATCTCGTAGTCGAAATGCAGTACCGGCGGGTGCCCGGCCTGCTCACGCTGGATGAACTGGTTGCCGCGCTGGCGCATGGTGTCGAGGAACAGCACGCTGCGCTGCGCGAAGTCCACCGCATAGCGATACCCATCCGCCCAGAACTGCAACGGGTTGCTCCATTGTTTCTGGGCCACCTCCCCTTGCGCCTTGGCGATCCGCTCGACGGCCTCGCGGTACTCCTTCAGCGCACTCTCAGCCCGGCGTCCGAGGACTTTGGCGATGTTCGATGACAGCTTGACGCTGCGGTCGAGCTGCGTGCTGATGTCGGTCATGAACTACTCCGGATAGGTGAAACTGAAACGGAAACGACGGGCTTACGGATCGGTCGAGCGGCAGCGGCGGCAACTGCAACGCGCAGGCTCGAATTCACTGCAAAATCGAACCGTAGTTTCGGCGTTTGCTGTTGCAAAGCCATGCTCAGCCAGTTCGCCGGCACGGCCAGCGACCAGTGCACATTGAATTGCCGGGAAAGCTGCAGCCGAGGAGTTCACACCAATGCTCTTTCGATCGGCGCCGTGCACCTCAGGGAAGTCGGTACAAAACTACCGCGCGCCCCGAGTATGAGGACTCCACGGCCTGGCGCTCCATGCCGTCAATCGGCCTCCCGTCGCAAGCAGACAGTACGGACCTGTCCCGAAAGCCGGACGATCACGGCCGACGTTCAATATGCCGCTGCAGGGTCCACTCGACCAGTTGCCCGATGGTCCTAGTGCGCATCGGCGTCGGGCCGGGGATCATCGGATCGCGGCAATCCTCGCGCTTGCGCCCCGATTCCGTTGCAGCAGCGTCCAGTCGCACGCAGTATCGAATCAACTGTCCCGCCCGGGGGTCTCGACGGGCGTTTCCCGGGGTGGCTTGCGATACTGCCGGACGCCCTGACCGGCAACCTCGTTTCGCATCTTGGAGTTCCCAGACATGCTGAAAGGCAAGACCGCCATCGTCACCGGTTCGACCAGCGGCATTGGCCTCGGTATCGCACACTCGCTGGCAGCAGCCGGCGCCCGAATCATGCTCAACGGCTTCGGCGATGCCGAGCAGATCGAAGCACTGCGCAGCGGAATGGAGCGCGAATTCGGCGTCGATGTGGCCTACAACGGCGCCGACATGTCCAAGCCCGAGCAAATCCACGCAATGGTCCGCTGCGCGCAGGAGCAACTGGGCGGGTTGGATATCCTGGTGAACAATGCCGGCATCCAGCACACCTGCCCGGTCGAGAGTTTTCCGGCCGAGCGCTGGGACGCGATCCTGGCGATCAACCTGTCGAGTGCCTTCCACGCCATCCAGGCGGCATTGCCGGGCATGCGCGCCGGCAACTGGGGGCGGATCATCAATATCGCATCGGTGCACGGCCTGGTCGCCTCGGTCGACAAGTCGGCCTATGTGACCGCCAAGCACGGCCTTGTCGGGCTGACCAAGGCGGTCGCCCTGGAGACCGCGAAGACCGGCGTCACCTGCAACGCAATCTGTCCGGGCTGGGTGCTGACGCCGCTGGTGCAGAAGCAGATCGATGCCCGCGCCGAGCGCGACGGGGTGTCCAGCGAACAGGCCAAGGCGGCGTTGCTCGGCGAGAAGCAGCCGTCCGGAGAATTCGCCACGCCCGAGCAGATCGGCGCCGTTTGCGTGTTTCTGTGCTCTCCGGCGGCCGCGCAGATGCGCGGCGCGGCATTGCCGGTCGACGGCGCCTGGCTGGCCCAGTAGCGCGGATCGAAAGGAATCGCCATGCGCACCACCCGAATCGAAGACGCCGTCAACCTGATTCCGGATGGCGCCAGACTGATGGTTGGCGGCTTCATGGGGGTGGGCACGCCTGAGAGCCTGATGGACGAACTGGTTCGCCAGGGCAAGCGCGAGCTGACCGTGATTGCCAACGACACCGCCCTGCCGGGCATTGGCATCGGCAAGCTGATCAGCGCCCGGTGCCTGCGCAAGGTGATTGCCAGCCATATTGGGCTGAACCCGCAGACGCAAGCGCAGATGATCGCCGGCGAGATCGAGGTCGAGCTGGTGCCGCAGGGCACGCTGATCGAGCGCATCCGCGCCGGCGGCTATGGCCTGGGCGGCATCCTGACGCCGACCGGCGTCGGCACCGTGGTCGAGGAAGGCAAGCGCAAGATCGAGGTCGATGGCCGCGAGTTCCTGCTGGAAAAGCCGCTGCGCGCCGACTTCGCGTTGCTCCAGGCATTCCTCGCCGACTACCTCGGCAACCTCACCTACGCGCTGACCGCGCGCAATTTCAATCCGGTGATCGCGATGGCTGCAGATACCGTCATCGTCGACGCCGAGCATGTCGTGCCGGTCGGGATGATCCCGCCGGACCAGGTGATGACGCCCGCCGTCATCGTCGACTATCTCGTGGCCCGGGTGTGACCATGGAACCACAGACCATCATCGCCAGGCGCATCGCGCTGGAACTCCGCGACGGCATGCTCGTCAACCTCGGCATCGGCATCCCGACGCTGGTAGCGAACTACGTGCCCGCGGGCACGCACATCTTCTTCCAGTCGGAAAACGGCCTGATCGGCACCGGGCCGATTCCCGAAGAAGCGATGGCGCAGCCGCGCCTCACCGACGCAGGCGGCAAGCCGGTCAGCGCGATCCCGGGCGCCTGCACCTTCGACAGCGCGATGTCGTTCGGCCTGATCCGCGGCGGACATGTCGATGTCACCGTACTCGGCGGCCTGCAGGTCGACGCCAGCGGCAAGCTCGCCAACTGGATGATCCCCGGCAAGATGGTGCCCGGCATGGGCGGCGCGATGGATCTGGTGTGCGGCGCACGCCGTGTGATCGTCGCCATGCAGCACAGCGCCAAGGGCAAGTCCAAGCTGGTCAGGCAGTGCAACCTGCCGCTGACCTCGGTGCGCACGATCGATCTGCTGGTCACCGAACTGGCCGTGATCGGCTTTCCCGGCGGCCACGCCACCTTGCTGGAAACGGCGCCGGGCGTGTCGGTGCAGCAGGTGATCGACGCCACCGAGGCAGAACTGCGGGTCGCGGCGCAAGTGCCCGAGATGGCCATCCATTGAACTCGGTGTCATTGTGTGCGCAGTGATGCAGTCCGGCGCGGCTGCCTTTCTCGGCGCGCCTCGCTGCTCTGTGTCGCTTGTCGGCGTGCCGGTCCTGATGGGTGGCCGGACCTTGGCGAGGACTCCCTGCCTGCCGCCGCGGGCGTCCTGATTGGCGCAGACCGCCAGTGACCGAAACATTCGCGCTGCTGCTCAAGGTCTCGCTGGTCGTGTTCATGGCCGGCAATCTGCTCGACATGGGCCTGCGCCTGCCCATTGGCGCAACCCTGCGCGGATTGCGCAACCTGCGCTTCGTCGCATGGGTACTCATCTGGGGCTTCGTCTTCGGTCCGGCGCTGGCGCTGGCGATCACCAAGCTCATTCCGCTCGCCCCGCCTTACGCGATGGGCCTGATCCTGATCGGCATGACGCCGTGTGCGCCATTCCTGCCGATGATCATCGACCGCGCCAAGGGCGATCTCGCGTACACGGCCACGTTCATGGTGCTGACCGCCGTCGCGACCGTCGTGTTCATGCCGTTCGCGATCCCGCTGCTGATAGACGGCCTCAGTGTCAGCGCCTGGCGCATCGCCAAACCGCTGCTGCTGCTCATCTTCCTGCCAATGGCGATCGGCATCGCGATCCACCAGACGGCACCGGCCATCGCCGACAGGATGCAGCGACCGGTAAAGCTGCTCACCTCGGCGGCGACATTGGCCACCTTCGTGCTGATCCTGGTGATCTATGGCAAGGACCTGCTCGGCGTCCCCGGTAGCCTGGCGCTGGCCGCGCAACTGCTGTTCTTCAGCATCGTCACCGGTTGCGCCTATCATCTCGCTTTCGGCCTCGATCACGCGCAACGGGTCGTACTCAGCGCCGGCATGGCGACCCGCAACCTCGGCGCCGCAGTGGCGCCGCTGCTGTCGATCGCCGAGATCGACCAGCGCGCCATCGTCATGGTGGTACTGTCGTTGCCGGTAGCGGTGGTCTTCGCGATGCTCGTCGCCGCATTGACCCGAAAGGAACACGCCGCGGGAAACGACCATGCCTGAAGAGTTCGAACCCTCCAGCGCGCACGGCTGGCGCGCGCGCTGGCATCGCATCATCTTTCGCCACGCCAAGCGCGACGAGCGCCTGTTCGACCTGATCCTGATCGTGCTGATCCTGGCCAGCGTGCTGGTGGCGATGCTCGACAGCATCGCGGCGGTCGATCGCGAATGGGGAATCTGGCTGCGCGCTGCCGAATGGGTGGCGACGATCGCGTTCACCGCCGAGTACCTGGTGCGCCTGGCCGTGGTGCGACATCCCTGGCGCTACGCACGCAGTTTCTATGGCGTCATCGACCTGCTCGCGATCCTGCCGACCTACCTCAGCCTGGTGTTCGTCGGCGCGCAGCACCTGATCGTCATCCGCGTGCTGCGTATCCTGCGCGTGTTCCGCATCCTCAAGCTGACCCAATACGTCGGCGAGGCCGGCGTGCTGATGTCGGCGCTGTATGCCAGCCGGCGCAAGATCCTGGTGTTCGTGATCTCGGTGGTGTCGCTGGCAACCATCTTCGGCGCCGTGATGTATCTGGTCGAGGGTCCGGAGAACGGGTTCACCAGCATTCCCCGCGGCATCTACTGGGCGGTCGTGACGATGGCCACGGTGGGCTTCGGCGATATCACGCCGAAGACCGGGCTCGGCCAGGCGATCACCATGATCATCATCATCATCGGCTACGGCATCATCGCGGTGCCGACCGGTATCTTCACGGCGGCGATGGTCAAGGGTCGCGGCGAAGCCCGTGGCGAGCCATGCCAGCGCTGCGGGCTCGCCGACCAGACTGCCGACGCGCGCTTCTGCCGCCGCTGCGGCGAACGCCTGGCCGGCGCAGCCGTCGAAGACGATGCGCGTGGCGCGCGGGAATCATGACCTACATTCTCGTCGGCAACGAGGTTTCGCGCTGACGCCACGAAAGTTGACGCCGGCCGCACCCTGACCACCGGGCTTCAGCGCGTATTGCCGAGTTCACTGCGAAACTGGTCGACCACCGGCTGGAACGCCTCCCGGTTGCCCTCGTTGAGACCGACGAGCATTTCGTGCGCCCTGAGAATGGCCACTGGCGTGCACTGTGCGACCGCGTCATCCGTCGCCACCGTTGCTCCGTGAGCCATCGGCGCGCTGCCATCGGTGGCCTGCTCGACCAGCGTCACTATCTGGTCGAGACACAGGCTGCGCAGCAACTGGTTGATGTCCGCCTGGGTCGAAAACACCGTGGCCTTCGGCAGGTTGTGCGCCTGCAACAGGCGCGCGATGCTGGCGAGCAGCCCGATCACGGTGCTGTCCAGGAAGCTGACCTGGTTGAGGTCGATCACAACGGCACGCACGACCGCTCGATCGGCAGCGAACCATTGTTCGATCAGTGCTTCCAGCGCACCGGCAGTGTCGTGGCGCAGCGCGCCGGAGAGGCGCAGATATCCGATCCCATCATTGATCGCATGACCGATCGAGTCGGTCATGTCGTGACATCGCGCCCGATCATCAGCAAGGCAAGATCATCCGGGCGCGCGTTGCGGGAATCGATCCCGAGCGCTGCGCGAACCGCCTCGAGGCTGCGGGTGTCGATGCGCAGCGCAGCGCGCAGACGCTCGTGGCGCAGGTCGGCAGTCGACTCCGGCAACAGTTCGAGCACACCATCCGAGCACAGCAGCAGACGGAAACTCCCGGTCAGGGTCCTTGACTCATTGACATAGACGGAAGTTTCGAACATCCCGGCCGGCGTACTCGGCGTTTCCAGAAACTCCGTGCCGCGCGCATCGGCGCACAGCGGAAACGGCGTCGCACCGGCATTGGCGTAGCGCAAGCTGGCCCCTTCGGTGTCCAGCACGGCGTACCAGATGGCGATGTGTTTGCCGACTTTCTCGCGCAGCAAGTCGCTGTTGAGCTGCGACAGCAACTGCGCCGGATCATCGACGACGGACGGCTGGCCCTGGCGCTTGGCCTCCAGCGCCGACGCCACGAAGCGTTTCAGGTAAACCGTCACGAAGGCGGACGCAACGCCGTGCCCGGACACGTCGGCAATGTAGAACCCGATCTGGCGGTCGTCGATCACGAAATAGTCGACGAAATCCCCGCTCATCAGTTCCGACGGCATCAGCCAGTGCGAAAAATGGTAGGCGCCGACATCCCAGTTCGGTGGCGGCAGCATCTTGAACTGCACCCGGCGCCCCGCGCGCTCGCCCTGCTCCAGCGCCGCCAGCGATTGCTGCAGACGCGCATTGGCCAGTTCCAGTTCGCGCGTGCGCTGCGCCACGCGCGCCTCGAGTTCGCAATTGAGGCGCGCCAGCTCGGTCAGGGTCTCGAAACCGCGCAGCGCCGCAATCACCGAAGTCGACAGCTTCTGCGCCGTCAGCTCGGTCTTTTCCTTGTAGTCGTTGATGTCGTAATCGACCACCACCTGGCGTTCCGGCGCCTGACCAGCCTGCCCGGTTCGCAAGATGATCCTGACCCGATGATTGCCGAGCTCATCGCGGATGTAGCGAACCAGCCGCAGACCCGCGTCCTCGGTTTCCATGACCACGTCGAGCAGAATGACTGCGATATCGTCGTGGCTGGCGAGCAGCTGACGCGCCTCGATACTGTCGTAAGCGCTGAGAAAGCTGAGCCGGCGGCCGCGAAAGCGCACCCCGCTCAGCACCATCGTGGTGACGTCATGGATCGCCGGCTCGTCATCGACGATCAGGATGCTCCACGCGCCCTGGGTCTGCTGCGGCGCCTCATCCAGCAGGAAAAGGGGCTGATCCACTTCGACGCTGGCGCTGCTCATCGCCCGATTCCTCGTCCGACCTGCAACGGCCGGCGGTCTGGACCAGATGATACGCGGCAAGGCGCCGCCTGGGGACCTTTCGGACAAGCTCTGCGCGACGGGGTCAGCCGAGATGGTAACGCTGCATCAGGACCTCCCGCTGTCGCGGGTCGAAGTTGATACGCTCGACGTCGGCGCCAACCAGTCGCAGCAGGCGCTGGTCCATCACGCGGAACCACAGTCGCGGCACATAGGCCAGCAGGAACATGCCGAAGTAGCCGCTCGGCAGTTGCGGCAATCCCTCGAAGGTCCGCAGCGACTGGTAGCGGCGGGTCGCGTGCGCGTGGTGATCCGAGTGCCGCTGCAGATGGAACAGCGCCCAGTTGGAGACGATGTGGTTGCTGTTCCACGAGTGATGCGGTTTGCAGGGTTCGAAGCGTCCGTCGGCCAGGCGCTTGCGCGCGATGCCGTAGTGTTCGATGTAATTCGCGCTGGTGAGCTGGAAATTGGCCCAGAACGAGGCCAGCAACAGGAACAGCAAAACGCCGAACCCGAGCCAGTAAACCAGGCCCGCCCACAGCGCCAGGGTGATCAGG
>JAIMJQ010000012.1:0-22080 GCA_020693165.1 Xanthomonas sp.
CGCGTGTCTTGTTTCAATCCGCGCGCGCCTCAATTGAGGCGCGCGACAGCCTGTCTCCGGTCGGTGGGCTTCTTTCTTGAGTGTTTCAATCCGCGCGCGCCTCAATTGAGGCGCGCGACCCGGGGCACGGTAAGACGCTGCTCGCGGTGACTGTTTCAATCCGCGCGCGCCTCAATTGAGGCGCGCGACGGCGCGTGGCGGCCTGTGCCAACGGGGCGTAATTGTTTCAATCCGCGCGCGCCTCAATTGAGGCGCGCGACTGCGGGTGGCGCGCTCGTACTGCCAATCACGGGCGTTTCAATCCGCGCGCGCCTCAATTGAGGCGCGCGACATCCCCGAGGCGATCGCGAAGCGCCTGTTCCGCTGGTTTCAATCCGCGCGCGCCTCAATTGAGGCGCGCGACGGCGGTAGTGGGTGCATCGGGTGCAGATCATCAGTTTCAATCCGCGCGCGCCTCAATTGAGGCGCGCGACAGGTTTTCTGCCTAGCACGCTGGCCCGGGTACGCAGTTTCAATCCGCGCGCGCCTCAATTGAGGCGCGCGACGCGTGCGACGTCGAGCGCCAAGCCGCCAAGTTTGTTTCAATCCGCGCGCGCCTCAATTGAGGCGCGCGACGGGTTCAGAGTCGGCGATGGTGTACAAGTGGCAGGTTTCAATCCGCGCGCGCCTCAATTGAGGCGCGCGACGTATTGATTGACGTCGTATTGCAGGTGCAAAGTGTTTCAATCCGCGCGCGCCTCAATTGAGGCGCGCGACCCCCGAATCCTAAGTGATTCAGACGCACTGCAAAAGTCGGCCGAAAGCGCGAACCCCGCACCGCATCGGCCGCAGCACTCCAGAACGGGAGCTATCCCTTGGTAGATCTCTCGGTTTTTCAAGAACTTGACTCGCACGCGAAAGTGACTACCTTTTCGGGATCACTGTGGGTTCGCGAACGCTCATACCACCAGTGCATCCGATGAAAAATTGGTTGCGTGGAACTTGCCGTGTTCCCGAACGTGCAGATTGAAGGGCTCGGTCAATCGATAGAACCGCAGGCAATCTTCCTTGATCTCGATCTCCCCCAGCAGATCCCGCTCCAGCGCCTCGAATTCTGCTTGGTCGACGCGGCACTCGAAGACTGACTTCTGGACCCGCAATCCAACGCGCTCACAACGTTTCGCTACTCGGCGCAGACGACGCCGCCCTTGCCGAGTCTCCACCGAGACGTCGTAGCAGACGATGATGAGCATAACTGTCCTCCGCTCAGCGATGCAGGTATGGCACGTAGCTCTCCAGTTCTCCGCGCACAACGCGGGCCATGAAGCGCGCCTGCAACAGCGGCAGCAGGCCGAGCGGCACCTCGGAGCCCAGGATCGGGTGGCGTACGGTCTCGCGTTTGCGTTCCTGCCAGGCAGCCAGCACCAACTTGCGCGCGTCGTCGACCAGTTGCACGGCGCCGCCCTGGCTCTGGTGGAAATCGCGCGCTCGAAGCTGCCCGCGATTGACCAACGTCAGTGCGGTCCGGTCGGCCAGCACGGCGCGGAACTCCTCCATCAGGTCGAGTGCGAGCGCCGGCCTGCCGGGGCGCAACGCATGCAGCATGCCGACCTGAGGATCCAGTCCGACGCTCTCCGCTGCGCCACGGCAATCATGCGTCAGCACCGCGTACAGAAAGGACAGAATGGCGTTCAGCGCGTTCCGTGGCGGACGGCGTGAACGCGCATCGAACGGAAAACTGCTGCGCAGATCGGGGCGCAGCAGCAGCGGAAATGCGGAAAAATACACGCGGGCAGCATCGCCCTCGACCCCACGCGCAGCGTCCAGATCCTGAGACACGCGAAGCGTACGCAGACTGGCGTTCAAATGACGTGCCGCGTCGACAAGGCTGTCGCGATCTGCTCTCGCGTGCGCGTCGCGTGCTCCTCGCAAGAGCACCGTTCGGGAGTTTCGGATCTTGCCGGCAAGCAACGCGCGCGCGATCGCCAGGGCACGCGAAGCATCTGCAGCCGCACGATGCTGATCGCGACGCAGGTAGACGTTTCCCGTCAGTGGCCCCTCGACCCGCGCGATGAACCGTCCCGAGCGCGAAAAATACGCCACCGCGATGCCACGCTCCATCGCGCGCGCCAACAGTGCCGGCGAAATCAGACTGTCGCCAAAGGCAACAATGCTGGTGAGATGGTGCAGCGGCACGCGCAGCCTGGTGACGTGTTCGACGTCCACGCGCACGGTGTCGTTGTCGAGGTGCAGCCAGCTGCCTTCGGTCAACACGTACAGACTGTTCAACAGCGAGTAGCCGTCGCTCACGGTGCCTCCTCGTCGAACAGGTGTAGCGCCTGATCGCGCCACAGCGGCGCCCGGGTGGCAAGTTCCGGCTGACAGATGCCAATCAAGGAACACTGCCGGCAGCGCCCATCATTGACGGCCGGCGGCAACCGGTCGGACGACAACATCTCGCGAACAGCGGCAACTGCGGTGATGGTGGCAGAGCGCAGATCGCTGTCGATCTCGACTTCACGCCGGCGGCGACTGCTGGCGTGGAACAGCGCACCTTTGGGTACCGGGCTGCCCAGCATCTCCTCGAGGCAAAGCGCCTGGGCGGCCAATTGCAACTCGTCGTGCAGGCGCTTGCGCCGGGGACCGTGTTTGTACTCGACCGGATACGGCGTGCCATCGGCAAGGAACTCGACCACATCGGCCTTCCCGATCAGACCCAGTCGCTCGCTCCACAGGGGCATGGCACGTTCCACGCGCCGATCCGGGAGAACGTCGATCTCAGGCTGATCGACGCGGGCGTGAACTGCCTGACCACGCAAGGTGTGGACATTCTCGGTGAACTGCTGCTCGACGTGGATCAGCGCGCACTGCCGCGGGCAGTAGCTCCAGTGCTGCAGCGCGGAGATCGGCACCGGATCTTCGTTCATCGATCAAGTCCGCAGCGGCCGCCGCCGCAATGTACGCTCGCCGACGACCACGAAGTAGCCGTCGATTTGCTCCGGCACATCCAGCAGCGGGAGGACCAGTTCGGCCGCCCGAGAGGATGGCTGCGACTCCTGGCGCAGCAACAGGATGGCCGGCGGCGGCTCCAATCCGCGCTCGAAGACCAGCGCGCCGTAGTCGCGATCGTAGGTGAGCAACCAGCGCCGTTGCTCACGGGCCAATTTCAAGACCTCGATGTCGCTGATTGCGCGATGGGACTGAGCGATCGACAGCACATCAACGCCGGCCGACCGCAGCAAGGCGATCGACGGCCCCGGAATGTTCTCGTTGGCCAGCAATCGCTCACGCACGACCGTACCTCACGCTGCCTTGTGTACTGCCACGTACTGCTCTTCCCGCATCATCTCTGCAGCAAAAGCGAGCGCCGCCAAAAGGTCGTCGCGCTTGATGTGCGGGTACGCCTCCAGCAACTGGTCGAAAGTCCAGCCTTCCGCCAGCCAGCCCAGAATCAACTCCACCGAAATCCGCGTGCCCTTGACGGTGGGCTTGCCGAGCAGGATCTCGGGGTCCGAAACGATGCGATCTCGCCAATTCGTCATGATTTCCTCCGTTCCAACCTTGGCCCTTCGCTGCATTGTGCACCGCTTGCCGCGTGCGCCCAATCGGCGTCGGCTTGCCCCGCGCTGCCGCCGCCCGGTTCGTTCAGCCCACCTGCCGGTGAAGGCGCACACCCGCCGGCAAGCCGTCGCCCGCAACCGTCACCTGATAGTCCGAAAAGCTGCGTGGCGCCACGCCCGGATCCTTGAGCTCGACGTCGATACGATCAAACAACTGGTGTGCGGGCGCATTGCCGAGCGCCGAGTCATGCTCGAACACATAAAGCCCGCGGGTACTCATCAGGCCGCGCGCCGCGGATCGATCATGTTCGAACATCTGCGCCAGGGCCTGCCACAGCAAGGCCAGATCCTCGTCCGAAAAGCCGGTCTGATTGGCCAGATGTGCCGATACGAATCCGTGAGCGCGATAAAGGCCGTAGGGGATGGTGAATTTGCGGCCCATCGTGCGGTTGTCGCCCTGCTGCTTCTCCGCCTCGGCCTCGGTAGCGACCGCCATGCGGGTGATCGCATGCTCAGACGAAACGACCGGGTCAATCGAGCGGGCGAATGTCAGCTGGACAGGGCCGCGGACCTGACCACAGTTCACCCCCGTCGACATCACCGCGCCGAAAGTGCGAACGTCATAGAAGTTCTGGCACATCCATGCGCGCGCGATATCGACGTCGTCGGACGAGCCCTTGCGCGCCTCCTTCTTCCCGCCTTTTGCCTTCACCTTCTCGCTGCCCTCACCCGGTGCCGATACCACCTCCGCGTTCAAGCCCTTTGCGACATATGCCCGTTCGTTTTGCAGATTAAGGACCGCCTTCTCACGAACGTAGATCTCGAAACGACGTTCGTCGCCCTGCGGTTCGATCTGCGACTGGTCATGCGTGATCGCCACAAAATTGCGGAGTTTGCGTTTCAAACAAACGTCTGTAACCAAGCCGTGGCCGGATTCCGCATCCAGCCGCGGCAGATTGCCGGCGTCAGGATCGCCGTTCGGATTGCCGTCCTTGACGTCGAACAAAAGGACGAAGTCGTAACGATGCGTGAGGCTCATGGTTGGGTCTCCGAGGTCGGTACTGCAGACGATTTGGTCGCAAAGAAGTCTTGTTGCTGGTGGTAGTAGCCGATGGCAAACAGCCCCTGGTCCTGCAAGGCGAGTTGCCGCGGAAAGTTGTCGAACCGGCCGAATATTTCGGTCAGCAAGCGCTCGGCCCAGATCTTCATACCGGCACTCTCGAACTTGGCGATATGGTGATTCTTCAGGCGCAGCAAGATCGCGAACACGCTGGCTGGCGTGCTCGACGCAGCGCCGTAGTAGCGCTCGCGAATCGTCGAATTGATGCCGGGCTGGGCAATGCCCTGGATGCGCTCGAGCGCGGCAAATAGTCGGCCCAGTTGATAAGCCGTTGATGGGTGGTCGGCACGTAGACTCACAGTCACCTCCGAATCGGGATGGGATCGCAACTGACGATTCAGGCATGCCTTGATCACAGCGGCACGCGCGTATGGAATGGAATGCTCGGCACGAACGCGGCGAATGGCTGCAGCCAGCAAGGTTGCCGGGTACGGCAGACCTTCAAGAATGCTGCGAATCGTGTCGCCCGCCAGATTGGGCGGCACGTTCTCGCTCTTGCTGAGCAATGCAGTGCTCCTCAGCAAGCGCCAAAGCGGCAGGAATTCGGGCTCAAAACTTGGTCGCGCAATTCGCAGGTGGTCGAAGTGCTGCAGCAATCTCGGCGCCAGCTCAGCCACCCTGCCCTGAATCCAGAATCGGACGCTCAGTCGCGCAGCGTTGGGTGAGAGCGCAAGCACGGAGAATTCCGTATCCTTGTCGCCGCCGAGGTAAAGTCCGTTGGCGACCGATTGATAGAGGCCGGAGACCACCCGTACATTTCGATCCGGATCATCAGCCGGGGGATCGTTGAAGAAACTCGCGAAGCTGTCTTCAAATGGCGAGTCATCCGACGCCCAGAAGACCGTCGAAGCGTCGCCTACCTGGATGCGATTGGGGGAATCGGACCTCAGGAGGTGATTCAGCGCCGTTGTGTAGTTGAAAACCGCAGTTTCCCCTACTGGCGCGTTCGCCCCTTGCGATTTCCCATAGGAGTCGAACGCGGCGAGGTTGAAGGAGACCAGACTCGCACCCGAAGACTGCGCGCCCCATACGCCCTTGATCGAAGGGTGCAGCCGGGCCAAATTGTCAGACTGCGAACTGACGAGACAACGTACGGTGCCCGTGTCCGCCTTCCCGGCAGCGGCTGGGGCCTCGACAACCGCCCGACGTGAGCAAATCAACATATCCGGTGGATCGCTGACGAGGCGAAACGCAACGTTCGGGTTGCCGGCGGCGCCTATTTGCGCCCATGAATCGTCGTCTGCTCGCAGTGCGGGACCCAAGGACATTAGAAATGCCCGCACCGCGCCGCTGGCGGCGTCGAATTGCGCCATCGCATCAACTCGGGCCAAAAACGCTGCGTGCGCCTCCGCCACACGGTCACTGTTCCCATCCGCTCGGCAAATGCCCAGCGCGTACTCTGCCGTGTCCCACAACAAGTTCGCTGCCACGCCTACGGTACGCTTGACCGATTGGGGCACAAGGAATTGGCGCCCACGCAACCTGTTCTTTTGGCGCTCGCGAGTGTCTTCAATGCGAAGCAAATTTCCTTCGCCATCCAGCACCAGCACGAACGAAATCTCCTTCCACTCCATTCCTGCCGGCGCCAAACCAGAGCCTGGAATCGATTGCTTGCGGCCGTAGTAGCGCGACAGCGACTGCAGAATCATCGCCGCACCTCGTCGCTGTCCGGCGGCGGCACGTCGATCACGCCATCGCGCAGCAGCGGCCGGTACCACATCGGCGTCGGATCGGCGTGCGGCGCTGGGCCAAAGTCCATGTCGTACAACATGAAGCCGAGGTCGCGTACTCCCGCGAGCGTTGGATCTGGGGTCGGCTGTGGCTCATCGGGCGCAACCAATCGGAACTGGCACGAGAATTCGCGGGTGCCGAGATAGGGCTGGTTGAAGCACTGTCCCCTGCGCGCGCGGCGCTCGAACATGGCCGCGTATTTGGCATCGGATTCGTGGGCTTCGCGCGACGCCGACTCGTCGGCGTCCATTGGCGGCACAGGCGAACGTCGCAGGCTGATCGGGGGAACTGCCACCCGCTCGAATTGCGCGTGCAAGCGATAGCGGACGTCGCGGAGCAGCAAACCGGCCCGCTGCTGGCGCTCGTCCTCGATGTACAGCGCCAGATTGCCGCGTCCGGCATTCATCGCGGCCTTCGCCGATGCCGTCGACAGCACAGCACCCACCTCATTGCGGCGAATCGAGACCCAGCGGATCGGGTTCAGCACGTCGATCCGGGTGACCTGCCAACGAATGGCCGGCTTCCACAAAATCGCATCGAAGATTGCGCGTGCAGCCGATGGCGTGATCACGTCGTAGCTGACGCGCTCAACTTTCATCTCCGGGCGCGTGAAGCAGGCGTAGTCGCCCCAGACCTCCAAACAAAATCCCCTGGCCATGGTGGCTCCTAGGCAAAAAATCCGTCTGGCCCATGATCATCGGGCAACTTCAGACCCGTGGTCTCGTCGTAGCGCGATACCAGCGCCACCCAGATGCCGGCACGCTGTTCGAGGTCGCCTTGACCGACCATGCGCTCGAACACACGACGCGGCAAGTTCACCGTGTAGCGCTGCAGCTTGCGACGCAGCGCCTGATTGTTGGGGTCCTTTTCCAGTCTGCCGACCCACGCATGAATCGGGCTCTCGCTTGTGCCGACTGGCGTGTAAGGGACCACGACGGCCTCACCGTCCTCGTCAATCAGCTTGAAGCGCTCGGCAGCGGTACGAAACTGCACGCCCAACTCGCGGTCCGGGTTGAGTAATCGGACGATTCCATGTGGATCCAGGCCGTCGGCGCGCGCGTAGAAGCCGTCGAAATACCTGCGGAAGGTCGCTGGTGCCAGCGGATCAGCCAGCCCGCCACTTTGGACGAGGTCCAATGTCGCGTTGATTCCATGCGCCAACGATCCAAATGGCCGCGCGCCTTCCGGATTGAACACTTCGACCAGACCCTTGCCTTCGAGGCGCCCTTCACGATTGCAGCGACCAGCCGCCTGGGCAATCGAATCCAGACCGGCCAGCGCGCGAAAGACCACCGGAAAATCGAGATCAACGCCAGCCTCGACGAGTTGCGTGCTGACGACCCTCAGCGGGCGCGCCGATTCCCCTGACACCTGTTGATTGACGCGCTGCTGCAGGCGAACGCGGATCTCTCTGATCACCGTGCTGCGATGCTCGGCGCACATCAGCGCCGAAAGGTGGATGCATTCAACCTCGCTGCACATTGCACAGACCTTGGCGTGCAGGTTCAGGGCATCACGGCGGGTATTGACGATGGCAAGCACGCAGTCCTGTTGCGAAATCCGGCTGGCGACCTCGTCCCAACTAACGCGTTCGTCGAGCCGGTCCAGCCCCCTGACATCGACGCGCTCCAACTCCGAGTAAAGCGCCTGGACTTCTGCTGCGCTGCCGACGATCTCCGTTGCGCTGTCGATCCCATCCAAGAGCAATCGATCGGTGAGGTACTCCCGGCGCGAACTGAGCGCCGGTTGCGTCGCAGTGCACAGGACCACCGTGACACCAAAGTGCTTGACCAGCAACTTCAACGTGCGCACTACCGGATCGAGGAAGTCGCGCGGCAGCAGTTGCGCCTCGTCCAGCACGATGACGCTGTCGATCAGGTTGTGCAGCTTGCGGCAGCGACTGGTACGCGCCGCATGCAGCGATTCGAACAGTTGCACGTTTGTGGTTACTACCAGAGGCGCATCCCAATTCTCGGCGGCCAGCCGGCTGCCGTGGTTCTCCTGGTTGGCCGGCACATCCAGGTTGCTGTGATGCTCGAGCACCACATCCGATCCGAGCGGCGCAAAGATGTCGGCAAAAACTCTGGCCGTCTGCTCGATGATGCTGGTGTAGGGAATGGCATAAATGACGCGACGTTTCCCGTGATGCACCGCGTGATCGACCGAGAACGCAAGCGATGAGAGCGTCTTTCCGCCACCGGTCGGCACCGTAAGCGTAAAGAAGCCGGGCGCCATCGCTGCGGCGGCACGGCTGGCTCTGAGCACATCAGCCCTGCGCTTGTTCACGGGTGAATTGTTCTGCGCGGCTCCGATGGTCAACAGATGCGTGTCGAGCAGGGGCTTCAGGTGTTGCAGCGTGGGCAGCCGCCCTCGTGCATGCGCCTTCTCCGGGCTGAAAAAAGCCTCCGTATCTAGAAAATCGGCGTCGACCAGACAGGAAAACAGCATGCGGGCCCAGAGGGCAAAGCCGTCCCTCGCGGCTGGTGGCGGGCGCAACAAACGAGCGATCGCGGGGTCCATGATCTCGTTGGGTACCGACTCGGCGATCGCCTCGGCGTATTCCCGGTGCGCTTCATCTGACTGCATCCGTGCCTTGAGGCAGGCCAGCGCCGAGACCTGTGCAGCATCCTGGGGGTCCGGTGGTCGCCAGTCCGGAAGGCCCGCATGATGGCCGGCGATCAAGTAGGCGAGAACTCGCCCGTTCGGTCCGAGCGACTTTTCAGCGTGCAGTGCGCCTGCGTTGGAATGGGTGACACGACGACCACGGGTCTCGATATGCGCTTCGGCGCCGTCGGGACCCGCAATACCGAGACGATCGCGCTGGAATGACTGCCGGTACTTGCCGAGATCGTGCCAAAGCCCTGCGAGCTGAGCCCATGACTCACTGTCGTCACCAGCAAAGCCGCCAGCGAGTCTGCCGACTTCACGCAGATGCTCATCGAGCGCATGCAATCGCTGGTCGGGATCAGTCGCCTCGGGATTCGAGTGGGCGAAATGGGTCACGGCTTTTCCCGGCGGTGCGCTGCTGAGGCTCTTGTGACGCAGGTCAGTCTCACGGACTGAGACAGTTTGCCATCACCGGGCGCCGCACCAGTAGGGGCGACGCAATTGGCGGTTGCGTGCAATCGCGCCCGGGCGTAGCCACATATCGTGCAGACTGTTGTCGGGCGTCGTCAGCACCGCATCGGGGAATGCAGAAGCTGACGATTGCGAAGTTCACGCCACTGCCCGGTTGCCGATACCTACGCTTTGCGCGCGGTGATGGCGGTCAGGATTCCGCTGAGGATGCGCGTCGGGCTGGGCGGGCAGCCGGGGACGGCGACGTCGACCGGGATGACATTGGACACGCGACCGGCGCTGGCGTAGCTCTCGCCGAAGATGCCGCCGCTGCAGGCGCATTCGCCGATCGCGACGACCCACTTCGGATCGGGGGTGGCCTCCCAGGTGCGCCGCAGTGCCAGCTGCATGTTGCGTGCGACCGGGCCGGTGACCAGCAGCATGTCGGCATGCCGCGGACTGGCGACAAAGCGGATGCCAAGCCCTTCAAGGTTGTAAATGGCGCTGTTGAGCGCGTGCATTTCCAGCTCGCAGCCATTGCAGGAACCGGCGTCGACGGCACGAATGCACAGCGCGCGACCGAGGATGCGCTGGATGTCTGCCGCCATCGCATCGAGTTGCCGCAGGCTGTCGTCGGGCGCCGGTGGCGGCTCGGTGACGATGCCGACGCGGACGATCTGGCGCAGGGTTTTCAGCATGGCTTGCTCTCGACCAAAATACGGAACTCGATGAGCCTACGGCGCCAACCAGCCGGGGCAAGGTGCGGGGGGCAGGGGCCCAACCTCGGCGCATGGTCCGACCACGACGCGAGGCTGATCCCCTGCCCCCTGCCCCCTGCCCCGTTCTTGATGCGTGGCAACCGGACCCTCACAAATCACACCCGCTGTAGGACAGATTGAACGACTTGTTGATCAGCGGAAAGTCCGGGACGATGTTGCCGATCACCGCGTGCTCCAGCACCGGCCAGTTCTGCCACGAGGGATCGTGCGCGTGGCAGCGTTCGGCGCGGCCGTCGGCACCGACCTTCAGTGCAACCATGACCGGTCCGCGCCAGCCCTCGATGCAGCCGATCGCCAGCGTGCCTGCTGCCGGCAGCGGGACCTCGATCCGATGTTCGCCAGCGGGAATCTGCCCGGCAATGACCTCGACCAGGCGACAGGACTCGGCGAGTTCGTCGAAGCGCACGGCGACGCGCGCGGCGACATCGCCGACTTCCGATCCGGCCTTGCGAACCGTCAGTTCGGCATATGGCGCGCACGGCAGGTCGACGCGCAGGTCGAACGCCTGACCGCTGGCACGACCGGCGAGGCCGGTCAGTCCCAAATGCGCCGCCAGCGTGGGCACGACCACCCCGGCGCTGGTGAAGCGATCACGCACGCCGGCGTGTTCGTCGAGGATGCCGTGCAGCAACGCGACGTCCGCGGTCAGCCTGGGCATCGCCGCAGACAGCGCTTGCAGCGCGGCCGCATCCACGCTGACCGCGGTGCCGCCCGGCACCACGAAGTCCATCAGATAGCGCTGCCCCAATGTCGCCTCGGTCAGACGCAGCAAGCGCTCCTTCAGGCGACCGAACTGCGACAGCGCAAATGCAAAGCCGGCATCATTGCCGATCGCGCCAAGATCGCCGAGATGATTGGCGATGCGCTCGAGTTCCAGCGCCAGCGCGCGCAGCCAGGCGGCGCGCACCGGCACTTCGGTGCCCGCGCAGGTTTCCAGCGCCTGGCACCATGCCCACGAATAAGCCACTGCGGAATCGCCGCTGATGCGCGCCGCCAGGCGGTGCGCCTCCAGGATCGGCAGTTCGGTGAAGCGCCGCTCGATGCCCTTGTGGACGTAGCCGAAATGTTGCTCCAGGCGCAGCACCTTCTCGCCGACCACCGAGAAGCGGAAGTGACCCGGTTCGATGATGCCGGCATGCACCGGACCCACGGCGATCTCGTGCACGCCGTCGCCTTCGACGCGGACGAAGGCATAGTCGTCGGCGACGATTTCGCTCGGTGCTGGCGGCAACTCGGTATCGCGCAGCGGGTGCACCTGTGCCGGCCAGGCCGCATGCCGCAGCCACGGGCGCGTGTCCGATTCCGTTGAACGCAGGCCGTTCATGTCGAAGATCGCGCGCTCCATGCGCAATGCGGCAGGGAACAGCCCGGCCGCGCCCGGGAAAACAACTTGACCTTCGTGCAGATGCAGCGAAAACAGCAGCTGGTTGGAACCGGCGCAGAGCAGCGCGCGCACGCAGGCGTCGGCATTGGGCGGGGTTTCCGCCCACATCGCCAGCAGGCGGCCGCCAGCTACGGCAACGTCGCCAAGCGCCGCCAGCCAGCCGGGCGCATCGAGGTCGAGCGCATGCATGCCAGGTGCCCCTGGCATCGGCTGGGAACGCGCGATAAGCCGCTCGATCGCCATCTCAGCCTCCCCCGATCAATGCCGCCGCCGCCCGATACCAGTCGGCCAGGTACGGCGGGATATACAGTCCCAGCAACAGCACCAGCAGCAGGTGCACGAACACCGGCAGCAGTGCCGGCGGATGCGGCAGGCGCTTGCCGTTGGTTTCGCCGAACACCATCGGCTGCACGCGACCAAAGATCGCCGCGAACGCCACGGCGAGCGCCAGCAGCAGGATCGGGGTCGCCCACGGCTGCTGTTGCATCGCCGTGGTCAGGATCAGGAACTCGCTGGCGAACACCCCGAACGGCGGCATGCCGAGAATCGCCAGCGTACCCAGCATCAGGCCCCAGCCAATCGTGGGGTTGGTCGTGACCAGACCGCGGATATCGTCCATCTGCTGCGAACCGGATTTCTGTACCGCATGGCCGACGGCGAAGAAGATCGCCGACTTGGTCAGCGAGTGCACCGTCATGTGCAGCAGCGCGGCGAAATTCGCCACCGGACCACCCATGCCGAAGGCAAAGGTGACGATGCCCATGTGTTCGATCGACGAGTACGCGAACAGCCGCTTGATGTCCTTCTGACGCCACAGGAAGAATGCCGCCAGCACCACCGACAACAGGCCAAAGCCCATCAGCATGTTCGACGGCAGGTTGCTGCCGAGCGAACCCTCGACCAGCACCTTGCAGCGCACCACCGCGTAGATGGCGACATTCAGCAGCAGGCCCGAGAGCACTGCCGAGATCGGCGTCGGGCCCTCGGCATGCGCATCCGGCAGCCAATTGTGCAGCGGCGCCAGGCCGACCTTGGTGCCGTACCCGACCAGCAGGAACACGAAGGCGAGGCTGAGCACGGCCGGCTCCAGCTGACCCTTGACGCCGTTGAGCTCAGTCCACAACAGGGCGTTGACACCCGCCATCCCGAGCACTTTCTCCGCGGCGAAGTACAGCAGGATGGTTCCGAACAGCGCCTGGGCGATGCCGACGCCACACAGGATGAAGTACTTCCAGCCGGCTTCGAGACTGGCCGGCGTGCGGTACAGCGTCACCAGCAACACCGTCGACAGCGTGGCTGCCTCCATTGCCACCCACATCAGTCCGAGATTGTTGGTGGTCAACGCGATCAGCATGGTCGCCATGAACAGCTGATACATGCTGTGGTAGAGCCTGAGCTGGCGCCCACTGACGCGACCGTGGTCGCGCTCGATGCGCATGTACGGGCTCGAGAACAGCGACGTCGTCAGGCCGACGAACGCGGTCAGCGTGACCAGGAACACGTTGAACGGGTCGATGAAGAATTGCTGGTTGAGAAAGATCAGATCGCCGTTCTCGATCACCTGCGCAGTCAACAGGCAAGCGGCGAAGAAAGTCAGCACGCTGAACGCCACGTTGAAATCGGGCGCGCGCCGGTGCGCGCCGAACAGCCCGAGCAGCAGGGCGCCTGAGAGAGGGGTAGCGAGGAGGAGAACCAGCCACATCAGTATGGCGCCCCTTGTCGCTGCTGTTGTAACGAACGCGCTGAGGCCCGGATGGCTGCAGACGTGTCTGCAGCCACTGCAGCCCCCCGCCGCGCTTCACCGATGCACGTCGCGTTCGCCGTGACCACTGCCGCATGTTCCGCTGGTGCCTGCGCCACGCTCATTCCCCCTCCTTCAACGTCTCCAGGTGGTGCAAGTCGAGGCTGTCGAACTGCTCGCGAATCTGGAAGAAGAACACGCCGAGGACCAGCATCGCGACCAGAATGTCGAGCGCGATGCCGAGTTCGACCACCATCGGCATGCCGTGGGTGGCGCTCATCGCACCGAAGAACAGGCCGTTTTCCATCGACAGGAAGCCAATCACCTGCGACATCGCCTTGGCGCGCGTGATCATCATCAGGAACGCCAGCAGGATCACCGCGACGGCAATACCGAGTGCGCTGCGCGTGGCAGTGCTGGCCAGTTCGGCAATCGGTTGCGCCAATCCGAAGGCGAACACAACGATCATGACGCCGACCAGCATCGTCCCGGGGATATTCAGTAACGGTTCGGTATCCCAGTAGACCTCCAGGCGCCGGATCAGTCGGTGCAGCAACCACGGCAGGAATACGACCTTGAGCGCAAAGGTCAACATTGCCGACAGGTACAGATGGGTCTCGCCGGTGCGCCATGCGACCAGCAGCGTGGCAGCGGTGAGCATCAGGCCCTGCAAGGCCAGCAGGTTGACCAGCGACACGATGCGCCGCTGCGACAGCATCGCGAACGACAGCAGCAGCAACAGCGCTGCCAGCGCGTTGAGGATCTGCAGGTCAAGCGACGGCGGATTCATCAGGACACCTGCAGCAGGTAAGTGAGCTGGCCGAGCACCGCCAGCAGGAAGGCGGTGGCGAGAAACTCCGGCGCGCGGAAAACGCGCAGCTTCGCCGACAGGGTCTCGATCAGCGCCAGTCCGACGCCGACGACCAGCAACTTGCCGCCGAGCAGCACCACTGCCAGTCCCAGTTGCTGCGGCTCGGCATCCGGCGCCAGGCCCCACGGCACGAACAATGCCAGTCCGACGCAGGCGTAGTTGAACAACTTGAGCGCCGCTGCCCACTCCATCAGCGCCAGATGCCGGGCCGAGTACTCCAGCAGCATCGCCTCGTGGATCATCGTCAGTTCGAGGTGCGTCGCCGGATTGTCAACCGGGATGCGCGCATTTTCCGCAAGCATCACCATGGTGAAGGCGACCGCCGTAAACAGCAGGCTGGCGTGGATTGCGAGCGGCTGCAGCACCAGACGCTCCGAGATCAGCGGCAGCGCTGTGGTCGAAGTCAGCAGCGAAGCGACAAAGATCACCATCAGCAACGCCGGCTCGGCGAGGAACCCGACCATCATCTCGCGGCGCGCGCCGAGCGTACCGAATGCGGTGCCGATATCCATTGCCGCCAGCGACAGGAACATCCGGGCGGCGGCAAAAAGCCCGACCAATGCGATCGCATCGGCAGCACTGGTGAACGGCAAGCGCGTACCGAGCGACGGAATCATCGCCGCAGCAGCCACCATCGCGCCGAACACCACGTAGGGCGCGACGCGGAACAGTGACGACGCATTGCTCGCGACCACGGCATCTTTGTGAAACAGCTTGTGGATGCCGCGATACGGCTGCAGCAGGCTGGGCGCCGAGCGGTTCTGCAGCCAGGCACGGCACTGATTGACCCAGCCCAGTAACAGCGGCGCCGCGGCCACGGCGAGCAGCACTTCGACCAGTTGCGCGATCCAGGAAAGCACGTTCATAGCACCAGCGCCAGCAACACGAGCAGGGTGACGAAGCTGTACAGCAGATAGACGGCAATGCGTCCTTGCTGCAGCACGGCCACGGCCGCGGCGCCACGCTGCACAATGCGCTCGATCGGCAGGTACAGCAGGCGCCACAGGCGGTCGGTCACCACCACGTGATAGCGAGGCGCGCGATCGAACGGCGTCGGCAGCTCGCGCTGCATCGCAAAGAATGGCTGGAACAGGTGGCGAATCGGCTGGCCGAATCCCTCCGCCGTGTCCTGCATGCGGGCGTCGGTGCGCGCGTAGCCGCAGTCCCAGGGGTCGGCGTGACGAGTGCGACGTCGATACATCACGCGACCGATGAATACCGCCGCCAGCATCGCGGCAGCGACCAACAGCAGGAACGCCAGCGGCACATAGGTCACGCCGCGCGTCGGCATCGAGGTCAACATCCACCAGCTGCCCTCATGCAAATCGGCGATGGCGGAGGCATCGATTCCCAGCGTTCCCACGACCGCAGCCAGCAGCGGCACCAACTGGGCCGGCAGCACTCCCAGCGCCACGCAGCCAGCCGCCAACCACAGCAGCCCGAGGCGCTCCAGCCAGCCGGCATCGTGCGCTTTACGCAACGCCGGCTCACGCGGTTGCCCAAGGAAGACGATCCCGAAGAACTTGACCATGACGTAGCCGGCGAGCGCCGCCGCCAGTACCAGTACCGCTGCACCCAGCGGCAACAGCATGTTGACGAACGGCTTGGGAACTTCATGGGCGAACAGAAAGGCCTGCAGCAACAGCCATTCCGACACGAATCCGTTCAGCGGCGGCAAGCCAGCGATCGCCAGTACGCCGACCAGTGTCAGCCAGGCAACCCACGGCATACCGTGGATCAGGCCACCAAGACGACCAAGATTGCGCTCGCCGGTCGCATGCAGCACCGCACCGGTACCCAGGAACAGCAGGCTCTTCATGAACGCATGGTTGAGGGCGTGGTAAAGCACGGCGACCAGCGCCAGCGCCGCCAGTGTGCCCATGCCGACTCCGTTGAACACGATGGCGAGGCCGACGCCAGTGAACAGGATGCCGATGTTTTCGATCGAGGAGTAAGCCAGCAGGCGTTTCATGTCCGACTGCACCGCCGCGAAGACGACGCCATACATTGCGGTGAACAGGCCGATGCCGAGAGCCACCATTCCCCACCACCAGGTCGGATCGCCGATCAGGTCGAAGCTGATGCGGAGCACGCCGTAAAGCGCGGTCTTCAGCATCACGCCGCTCATCAGCGCGGAGACCGGCGAGGGTGCTGCCGGATGCGCCTCGGGCAACCAGACGTGAAGCGGCACCAGGCCAGCCTTGGCGCCGAATCCGAACAACGCCAGCAGGAAGGCGGTCGTGGCCCATTCCGGCGACAGCGTCGCCGCGCGCATGGCGTCGAAGGTGAACTGCCAACTACCGCCCTGCAGGACTCCGAAGGCGAGCAGGATGCCGAGCGCACCGACGTGCGCAATCAACAAGTACAGGAAACCGGCGCGGCGAATCTCGGGAATCCGGTGCTGGGTGGTCACCAGGAAGTAAGAAGACAGTGCCATGGTCTCCCACGCCACCATGAAGGCGTAGGCATCGTCCGCCAGCAGGACGAATCCCATGCTCGCCAGGAACAGGTGGTATTGCAGGCACAGCACACCCGGCAGGGTGCCCTCGCCGCTGCGGAAATAGCCGGCCGCGAACAGCGAGATTCCGACCGAAGCCGAGCCCAGAAGGAACAGGAACACGCTGCTCAGCGCATCGCGCCGCAGGTGCATCGGCAAGTCCGGCAGTCCGATCGGCAGCACCAGTGCCTCGGCGGGCGCGACAATGCTGAGCGCGGCGCAGATCGCCAGCAGCAGCCCGACGACGGCGCCGACAATGAAGAGGATGCGCCCGGAAAATTCCAGGCTGCGTGGTTTGATCAATCCCGCCAGCCCGATCGCCAGCCTTGCCAGCAGGAGCAGCAGCGAGCAGGTCAACGGCGAATCTAACAACGCTTGCACCCTTCCAGCTCCCGCAGCAGATGACCACAAAAATCGTTGATGAGGGATGATACCAATAACATCAATATAGATGTCCTAGACATCAGTGGCATACTCCGCATGGGATATCGGGACAATCATGATCACCGCCGCTCAACTACGTGCCTCGCGCGCCCTGCTCGGCATCGACCAGCGCCAGCTCGCGAGTATGGCAGGGGTTTCGCTGCCCACCGTGCAGCGCATGGAGGCCTGCGAAGGGACCGTTCGTGGCATGGTCGACTCGCTGACGAAGATCCTCGGCGCCCTCGATGCCGCCGGGATTGACCTGATTGCGGAGAATTCGGCGAGTTCCCGCGGCGGCTGCGGCGTCCGGCTGCGGACGCCAAAGCCCCCTTGATCGCCCCTCTGTTACTCTGTCTGTCGACAGCCTCCGTCGTCGCAAAGTGGGCCTTCGACGCCAATACCGCGCATGTTACGGCATGGCGCAAGACCCAGGAGACCAACCATGCAAGCATCTCGCAAGCCGGCCGCCGGCAAACTCAACGAACTGACCCAGCTCGACTCCCTCGCCTTCTTCGGCCACGCAGCAGAACCCGACGAGGATGGCGTGCAGGCGCAAATGCTGTGCTGGCCGACCACGGCCTCCGCGTGGCGCGCACTGACCGACACCTGGCGCGTCCTGTGCACGCCCGATCTGAAGCGGTCGCCGGCGGTCAGCGCCGCCTGGGTCAACCTCTGTGCGCCGCAAGTCAGTTCGGTATTCGCCGATCTGGCGGCGCTGGAAACCAGCATCGCCAGCCTGATCACGCGCACCGCGGTGCGGATGTCGGCAGCGATCAGCACGCCGGCGCGGCGCGCCTCGCGGCGCGAGATGTTTGTCGAATGCCTGCACGGCTACCAGGAATTCCTGCGCACGCCCGGTCGCAGCGCGTTCACCGCCGTAGTGATCGACCAGCCAACCGCGACCGAGCCGGTCGACGAGCACTTCCGCACGGCGATCCAGGGGATTCCGTTTCCGACGCCGCCGGCATTGCACCATTGGGAAGGCGCCAACAACCCGATTCCACTCGAGATTGCGCGGCTCGCCGCCGCCTCGGTGGCACGCTACGTCAGCAACCGCGAGGCGCCCAACCCGATCTTCGAAGCCGTTCGCGGCAAGCTGATCAGCACGCCGCTGACACTGACTTCGACCACGCGCGGTCGTCGGCGCTGATCGGCATTGAGCATTCTGCCGCAGCCATTCTGCGTCGACACCGAACTGGTCAAGTCGCTGCATTTCGATCTCGGCGAGACCCAGAGCCGGATGTCGTTGCGCGACCCCGACGCGCTGCTGCTCAAGTACACGCGGACCATGATGGCTGGCCTGCTGTTCAATCCTGCACCGGCGCGGATCGCCATGATCGGCCTCGGCGGCGGCTCGCTGGCGAAGTTCTGCCATCGTCATCTTGTGGACACGGTCATCGATGTCGCCGAGATCAATCCGCGCGTGCTGGCGCTGCGCGGCGAATTCAGGATTCCGCCAGACGACGCCCGCTTCGCCATACACCTCGCCGATGGCGCCGAGTTCATCCGCCGCCCGAGCTTCCGGCGCACGCTCGACCTGCTGCTGGTGGATGCTTACAACCCCGGCGGCATTCCCGGACATCTGTGCACAGCAGAATTCAACCGCGATTGCCTGCGCGCGCTGCGGGCCGGCGGCGTCGCTGTCTTCAACCTGTTTCACGGCTACCCCGACTACGAGCGCTGCATCGGACACATCCGCGACGCCTTCGGCGATTCGACACTGGTGGTGACCGACACCAGTTGCAGCAACGACATCGTCTTCGCCTGGCGCGAACCGGTGGCCGTCCAGCATCTCGCCGGGCAATCGCGGCCGACCCGGATTCCGCGACTGGCCTGGGCGCAACTGGCATCGGCGATGGAACGCGTGCGTGAGGACTGGAGGGAACGCGAGGCGGGGATCTGAGCGTGGCGCTCGCTGACCGATCGCAACTCTATAATCCTCGCACCCGCACACGCCTCGGAACACCCCCATGCCGCAGATGATGAAAGCCCTGGTCAAGCGCGAAGCCGGCAAGGGCATCTGGATGGAGCAAGTGCCACTGCCGGAAATCGGCCCCAACGATGTCATGGTCAAGCTCGAGAAGACCGCGATCTGCGGCACCGACCTGCACATTTACAAATGGGACGAGTGGAGCCAGCGCACGATCAAGCCCGGCCTGGTGATCGGCCATGAGTTCGTCGGCCGCATTGTCGACATGGGCCCCGGCGTGCGCGGCTACCAGCTCGGCCAGCGCGTGTCCGCCGAAGGCCATATCGTCTGCGGCGTCTGCCGCAACTGCCGCGCCGGCAAGCAGCATCTGTGTCCACACACGATCGGCATCGGCGTCAACCGCAACGGCGCCTTCGCCGAGTACATTTCGATGCCGGCCTCCAACCTGTGGCCGATCCCGGACCAGATCTCCTCGGAGTTGGCAGCGTTCTTCGACCCCTACGGCAACGCCGCGCACTGCGCGCTGGAATTCGACGTCATCGGCGAGGATGTGCTGATCACCGGCGCCGGTCCGATCGGCATCATCGCCGCCGGCATCTGCAAGCATGTCGGCGCGCGCAATGTGGTGGTCACCGACGTCAACGACTACCGCCTGAAGCTGGCCGCCGACATGGGCGCCACGCGCGTGGTCAACGTCGCCAAACAGTCGGTCAAGGACGTCATGTCCGATCTGCACATGGAGGGCTTCGACGTCGGCCTGGAAATGAGCGGCAACCAGCGCGCCTTCGAAGACATGCTCGACTGCATGTACCACGGCGGCAAGGTCGCGCTGCTCGGCATCCTGCCCAGGGGCGCCGGCATCGAATGGGACAAGGTGATCTTCAAGGGCCTCACGCTGCAGGGCATCTACGGCCGGCGCATGTACGAGACCTGGTACAAGATGACGCAGATGGTGCTGACCGGCTTCCCGCTGCAGAAGGTGCTGACCCACCAGATCCACATCGACGACTTCCAGCGCGGCTTCGACCTGATGGAATCGGGCAACTGCGGCAAGGTCGTTTGTAGCTGGAACTGACGGGCGAATTGCGCACGCTGCAGCTGTGCGCAATTGACCCATTTTCAACGGCAGGGATTGACCGGTTCCACCGCCGCGACGGGTTCCAACAAGCCTTCGGAATGCCGCATGATCGCGGCAGTTCAGACAACCGTGCCGGAGCATCATGATTCGCCATCCCTCGATTCGACGGGCCGCACTGGCGGCCGCTCTGGTCGGTCTCGGCGGCTGCACCGCCAGCAACCGCGCGAACCTGCGCGCCGATGCGGCGGACGCGCCGGCCCTGCGCGGCGCGATCGCCCGGGAGGCCTACGGCGGCCCGTTCTGGCTGGAACGCGCCACCTATCCGACCGGCCACTTCAACCCGCGCTGGCTATACGACGCCAGCGTCGAAGCCGCGAAGGTGTCGCGGGCACTGCCCGCGGGCGTTCCGTTGGCGCGCAGCGCGGGCGAAGCATTGAACCCTGCGGCGTTCACGCCGCTCGGCCCGCGTCCGTTGGGCTCCGGCGGCGGCGTTTCCGGGCGCGCCAATGTGGTGCTCGGACACCCCACGAATCCGGCAATCGCCTGGATGGGATCGGACGGCGGCGGTGTTTGGAGGACCAGCAACTGCTGCGATGCGAATACCACATGGGTCAACACCACCGACAACTCGGCGGACGCCGAACCGATCCAGAACAGCGCCATCGGTGATCTGACGCTGGATCCGAACAACCCCGACATCCTCTACGCCGGCACCGGCGACTTGCGCTATGGCTCGTTCTCGTTCGGCTCCAATGGCGTGCTGAAGTCGGTGGACGGCGGCCTCACGTGGTCAGTCAAGGGCGCCGATGTCTTCAATCCTTTCTACCCGCCCAGCGCCGGCCTGCCTCCGCAATACCAGGCGATCGGCAAGGTGGTGGTCGATCCGAACAACTCGAACATCGTCATCGTCGGCGCCAAGACCGGCGTCTATCTGTCCTACGACGGCGGCGACAACTGGACCGGACCGTGCCTGACCAATGCGTTCCCGACGCAGCGCCAGGACATCACTGGCCTGATTGCGAGCGACCAGGGCGCCACCACGAGGCTGGTCGCGTCGGTGGGCACGCGTGCATTCGCAACCACCGTACAGGTCGGCCTGGAACAGAATGGCGCCAACGGCCTGTACCGTGCCACGGTACCCGCGAGCGGCTGCCCGACCTTCACGACCATCTCGCGACCGGACAACGGCTGGCCGGCCGGAACGGCGCAAGGCATCCCGGTGCCGGGCAATCCGCTCGGCCGCATCGATATCGCCGCGTCGCCGTCCGACCCGGACGTGATCTACGCCCAGGTCGCGGTTCCCAACTCGGGCAGCACGATCCTCGGCGTCTGGCGCAGCAATGACGGCGGCGACACCTGGACGCAGACGCAGACCGGCACCATCGGCGGCTCCGGAACGCAAAGCTGGTACAACGCCGGCCTGCTGGTGCATCCGACCGACCCGAACATCGTGATCCTGAGCGCCTTCAGCACGTTCCGCTCCACCAACGGCGGCGCCAACTGGAGCAATATCGGCAGCGCGCCGCACGTCGACCACCACGCGCGCGCCTTCGTCAACAATGACCCCAATCGCCTGCTGATCGGCACCGACGGCGGCGTTTACTACAGTGGAAACGCGATGACCGCATCGCCGACCTGGACTTCGCTGAACGCCACGCTGAACACCATCGAATTCTATTCCGGCGGCATCAGTCCCCATTTCAACACCGCGCCCACCGCCAGCGCCGTCGGCGGTGCGCAGGACAACTCGTGCATGGTGTCGACCTGGCCGGCTGGCAACTTCGGGCCGCAGTCGTGGGCTTCGCGCAACGGCGGCGACGGCTTCTGGAGCACGATCGAGCCGATTCTGCAGCAGCGTTGGTACTACTCCAGCCAGAACGGCAACATCCGCGCCACCTCGTCCGCATCCGGCGGGCTCGGCAGCACCAGC
>JAIMJQ010000012.1:22086-33053 GCA_020693165.1 Xanthomonas sp.
AGCGCATCGCCAAGCGGTTGGGGCGCCGACCGCAAGAGCTTCCTGACCAACTTCGACCTCTACCGCTTCGGCGGCGAATCCAGCGGTTGCCCGGCCGCGACCGGCTGCGGACGCATCATCGCCGGCAGCTACCGCGTCTGGGAATCGATCACCGGCGGTGTGCCGACCAGCAGTTGGGTGGCCAACAGCCCGGACCTGACCAAGGGCACGCTCGGAGATCGCTCCTTCATCAACCAGGTCGCGTATGCGGTGAACACGCCGAACAACGCCATCGCCGGCACCAACGACGGCAATGTCTGGATCGGCTTCAACATGGGCCAGAACGTCGCCAATTCGGCAACCTGGGTCAACGTCACCGGCGCCAACACGGTGCTGCCGAACCGCTTCGTGCTGGATGTGGCCACCGATCCGCTCGACCCGCTGATCGGCTATGCGGTGATCGCCGGCTTCGACCAGAACACGCCGACGACGCCGGGCCATGTGTTCCAGGTCAAGTGCACCGCGGCTTGCGCGTCGTTCACCTGGCGCAACGTCTCCGGCAACCTGCCGAACATCCCGGTCAACAGCGTGATCGTCAACCCGCACCAGCCGACCCAGGTTTTCGCCGGTTCCGACTGGGGCCTGTATTACACCGACGACGTCGAAGCCGAACCGGTGGTGTGGCAGAAGCACACCGGCCTGCCCAACGTGATGATCTGGGACATGACCATCGACCGCGGCTTCACCACGCTGGCCGTGTGGACGCGCGCACGCGGCGCCTGGGTGTGGCCGCTGCCGACCGGCAACGGCGTGTTCGCGAACGGGTTTGAGTGAGGCTCGACGACTCACCATCGGTGGTGGGTCCAGACTTGTCTGGACGCTCTTCGGCGGAATCCCGAAAAGCGTCCGCGCGAGCGCGGACCCGCCAGAGCAAAAGCAAGCCCGCTGTTCTGAGTCCAGACTTGTCTGGACGCTTTCGGCTCCCGCTGTGCTTGCTCGCGGCACTGTTGTTGGCCGCCTGCGCCCAGACCCGGCACCATCGCGCCGATGGCGTGGCCCCGGAGGCCGCGCTCGGCCGCGGCGCCGAAGTGCTGATCGTCGAACCCGACATCGAGCTGACCGAACTCTTGACCAGTGGCGTGCAGCAGCCGCGCGCGGACTGGACGCTAAGCGCTCGCGAGAACGTCGGCGTCGCGCTGGATGCGGCGCTGGCCGCGCGCGAAGCGCGCCTGACCCACTATCGAGTGGCGCAGGACGACGCACTCAAGGACCGCCAGCGGCAGACCATCCTGCTGCACGAGGCGGTCGGCCTCAGCATCCTGCTGCATCGCCACTTCGGCGTACCGCTGCCGCACAAGGGCGAGGCCTTCGACTGGACGCTCGGCCCCGGTGTGCGCGTGCTCGACCCCGACGCGCGCTACGCGCTGTTCGTGTTCGTACGCGACAGTTACGCCACCGGCGAGCGCAAGGCAGCGATGGCGATCGGCATGCTGTTCGGCGTCGGGCTGTCGCTGGGACAACAGATCGGCTTTGCGTCGCTGGTCGACCTCGACGACGGCCGCGTGGTCTGGTTCAACCTGCTGAGTTCGCAGACCGGCGATTTGCGCGATGCCGAAGGTGCCGCGGCTTCGGTGGCGAAGTTGCTGGATGGGGTGCCGTTGTGATGCAGGGAGGGCACGAGGGCACGAGGGCACGGGGGCACGTGAAAAGCCAAAGCTGCGAGGCATCTGGCTCTTACGTGCCCTCGTGCCCTCGTGCCCTCGTGCCCTCGCTGCTCCTCGCCCTGCTCCTCGCCGCCTGCGCGACGCCACGCGTCGATCCGCTGCTGCCCTCCGCGGCACCAGCCGACGCCGCCAGCGACGAGGCCGGCCTGATCATGCAGATGGATCGCTACGAGGCCGATCTGATGAACTCGGCCGCGCTGGTGCGCGATCCGGTGTTGAACCGCTATCTGTCGGAACTGACCTGCCGGCTGGCCGGCGACCACTGCCCGCAGATTCGCGTCCATCTGGTGCGCCAGCCGTATTTCAATGCTCAGATGGCGCCGAACGGCATGCTGATCGTGTGGACCGGCCTGCTGCTGCGCGTCGAGGACGAGGCGCAACTGGCGTTCGTGCTCGGCCACGAGATCGGTCATTACGTGGCACGGCATTCGCTGGCGCGCTGGCAGAAGCTGAAGTCGACCAGCAATCTGGCGGCGGCGCTGCAACTGCTCGGCGGCGGCGTGCTCGGTGCGGCCGCGAGCATGGGCGCCTACAGCACGCTGTACGCCTTCGGCCGCGACCAGGAGCGCGAAGCCGACGATTACGGCCTGACGCGGCTGCGCCAGCTCGGCTACGACGACCGCCGCGCCGGCGCGCTGTGGGCTGCGGTCTGGGAGGAGGAGAAGGTCCGCGACCGCGAACTGCTGTCGTCGATATTCGCCACCCATCCGGCCAGCGAAGAGCGCCGCGACCGGCTGACGCAGGCAGCGACGACCGGCGACGACACCGCGACCATCGGCGCCGACGTGTTTTTCGAAGCGGTCGATGGCCAGCGTCGGTTGTGGCTCGATGACGAGATCGGTCGCCGCCACTTCCGCCAGACCGAGGTGCTGATGCAGCGCCTGAGCGCCCTGCCCCGCGCCGGCGCCGACCACGCCTACTACACCGCGGAAATGTACCGTCGACGGGCCCACGAGGGCGACAGCGAACGCGCGATCGCCGCCTATCGAAGCGCCATCGCGCAAGTGGGTGCCCCGCCCGAAGCGTGGCGCGGCCTCGGACTCAGCCTGCGCCAACTCGGGCGCCACGAGGAAGCGCGCGCCGCCCTGACCGAATACCTGGCGCGCGCACCGCAGGCGGAAGATCGCGCCATCATCGAGGGTTGGCTGCGATGAGCCGAATCGGCAATGGTGGGAGCGACCTTGTGTCGCGAGCTTCTGTCCTTCGCAGCAGCTCGCGACAGAAGGTCGCTCCCACATGCGCAACCCGCTCTGCTGGCCATTTCCGACAATTCCTGACCGCACTTGTCCTGGCCCTGCCCGCCGGCTGCTCGTCGCCGCTGATCAAACCCGGCGCGCAGACCGTCGACGGCCTGGCACTGAGCACGCCGTTGTCGTGGAGCGACCTCGGCTACCGCGGCCAGCGCCTGTGGACGCGCGACGGCGCCAGCCTGAATGCGCTGCGCATCTACACCGACATCGAACCCGGCGAGCATGTGTTCCGCGCCCGCCTGCGCGGCGAGCGCGATGAGGGCGCACGTTTCCGCGCGGAACTCAGCAGCATCGAGATCGCAGAACTGATCGTCGAGGGCCTGCGCGGATCGGGCCTGCTCAACGTCGCTGCACGCGATCTGCACCCGTCGACGTTGAACGGACGCGCGGGATTTCGCGCGGAACTCGTTTTCGATTCGAGCGCCGGCCTGCATTACCGCGGCCTGCTGCTGGCCGAGGGCGAGGACGGCAGCCTGAGCTTCCTGATGTACACGGCGCCCGCCGAGCATTACTTCGAGCGCGATCGTGAGGCTGTCGAGATGATTTTCGCAAGCCTTGCCCGGTAGCAGCGAGATGGCTGAGTTGTGACCGATAGAAGGTCACGTTGCCCGCAGGGTTACGTGACCTACAGATCCCCCCAATGCGACTGCAGCACGGCGATCGCCGCGAGGCCAGCTGTCTCGGTGCGCAGCACGCGCGGACCGAGGCGCAGCGTCTTGAAACCCATTCGCTGCAGTAGCTCGCGCTCATGGTCGCTGAAACCGCCCTCCGGGCCGACCGCCAGGATCGCAGCCTCCGGCGCCGGAAGATCATGCAGGCTGACTTCGCCTCCCGGATCGAGCATCAGCCGCAGCTCCCCGGATCCGTCATCGCGCGCATCGATCCGGCCCAACCACGCCGGCAGTGCCAGCGGACTCGCCAACGTTGGCAACGCCGCGCGTCCGCTCTGCTCGCACGCCGACGCGATCACCTGCTGCCAGTGCGCCATGCGCTTTGCCTCACGCTCGGCATCGAAGCGCACTTCGGTACGCTCGCTGGTCAGCGGCTGCAGCGCGCGCACGCCCAATTCGGTGGCTTTCTGCAACACCAGATCCATTTTCTCGCCGCGGCAGATGCCCTGCACCAGTGTCAGCGCCAGCGGCGACTCCGGCAACGGCTCCAGTTCCGCTTCGATCCGTGCGGTCGTGCGTTTGCGCTCGACCGATTCGAGCACTGCGCGGTATTCGCGCCCGTCGCCATTGAACAGGTGCACGGCGTCTCCGCGCTTGAGGCGCAGCACACGCGTCCAGTGACCGGCGATGACTTCGCCGAGGACGACCTCCTCGCCGGGCCGGAGCTCGCCTGGATGGTAACCGCGGGAAATGCGCATGGGCTGCCCTACCGCCTGGAAGCCGCGATCCTAACGACACTTGCTTCCTTGCGTCGACCGGGCCGGCTAAACGCGGAAAACGCGGAGAACGCGGAGGATGGCCACTGAGAAGAGCAAGCGAAATGCATGGGTTGCCTTGAATATCGTCCAGGAACCCGAGCGAAATTCATGGCAACCAATGCACCCATCTGATCTCATGCGCGCTTCTCCGCGTCCTCCGCGTCTCCGCATTCAACCAGCCTGGGTACCGCTGACGAGGTCTCAAGCCACGCCGCGCCGCCGCAGCATCCAGTTGACCAGCCAGCGACCGGCAAGGAAGCGCTCGGCGAGGCGTCGCGCCAAGTGGCGCGTGGTCGGTGGCGCGTTCAGCGTGTGCGAGCTCTTGACCTCGTCGATGATCGCCGCCGGCGACAGCGCCGCGCGCATCGCCACCTGGCGCTCGCGGGCGTCGCGATAGGCCTGGTCGAGCACCTGCTGGCGGCGCTCGGCGACCTCGGGCCGCGCCGGCACGCGATACAGGCTGGTGGTCTTGTCGACCAGCACGAAGCGGTCCTCGAGCGTGTAGCGCGTCCACAGGTTCCAGTCTTCCAACTGCTCCATGTCCTCGGCGAAACCACCGTGACGTTCGTACAGGCGCCGGTGGAACAGCACGGTCTGGATCGGCATGAAGTTCTCGACCCACAGCGTGGCGTGGTTGAACGGCATCTGGAAACGCAGCAGCCAATCGCATTCGCGGTAGCGTAGCGGCTGCTCGCTGTCGATCTCGGTGGGCACTTCCCAGCCGATGCCGTAGACGCCGGGCACGCCCTCGGCCTGCGCCACCGCGAGCAGGCTCTCGACATGATCGGCGTACAGCAGGTCGTCGTCGTCGAGGAAGTTCAGCCACTCGCCGCGCGCCATTGACAACGCCAGGTTGCCCGCGCACGCGCGGCCGACGGCGCTTCCGGTGGCGACATAGCGCAATCGCGACTTCAGATGCGCGAACTCGATCTCGAGCATGCGCTGGCTGAGATTCGGACCGTCCTCGACGACGACAATCTCGATATGCGGCCAGGTCTGGCGTTCGACCGAAATCAACGCCTCGCGCAACCACTGCGGGCGTCGGTGCGTGCGAATCAGGATCGACACCAGCGGCATGCCATCGACGCTCGGCGGCGTGAAGTAGGCGCCCTTGCGGCGACGCTCGAAATCCCAGCCGGCGAAGCGCGGCGCGAAATCGTCGTTGGCGGCGACCCGCGTGCGCCGGAAATGCGGCAGCAGCTTGAGGCTCTTGTGCAGATTGCCGAGCAATGCCCGCCGGCGACCCGGGAAACTGTTGCCGACGCGGATCTCGCGCAGCAGTTGCCGGTAGCCATCGCGGACATCGCGCCAGTTGCCGTAGCGCATCCGCAGCAGCAAGTTGGCCAGCGTGCCGCCGGCCACCTGCGCCGGTTTGACCTCGCCGGCGTGGCGGTAGCTGTCGTGCACCACCACCGCGTTCGGCAGGAAGCGCAGCTTCCAGCCGGCCGCACGCAAGCGCCAGGACAAGTCGACATCCTCGCCATACAGGAACAGGCGCGGCTCGAAGCCGCCGACGTCCTCGAAGGCACGCCGTCGCAGCAGTAGCGCGGCGCCGCTGCACCATTCGGTTTCCAGCGTGATCGGGTGGTAGTTCTTCGGGTGTTCGAACGGCTGCTGGCGGCACTCGAAGGCTGCCGCGGCGGCATCCGTTGCCGCCCGCTCCAGCAGCGCCGACAGCGTACCGGGCAGCAACGCCGCATCCGGGTTCATCAGCAGCAGCCAGTCGCTGCGGGCATCGCGCGCCAGCGCGTTGTGGGCACGGCCGAAGCCGAGATTGTCAGCGTTGATGGTGACGCGCAGCGAGGCGAAGCACGCGGCATATGGCGCGACCAGCGCCCCCAGTTGCGCGGCGCATTGGGCATCCACGCTGTTGTCGGCAATCGCCACATGCAGAGCGATACCGGGGGCGGCTTCCAGCACGAGGCTATCGAGCAGCCGGCGCAGTTGCCCCTCGTCGCTGCGCCAGGCAACGATCTGCACGTCGACGGCGTCGATTGCGCTCATCCTTCGCCCCTTGCCAGCTGCCGCTGGTGGCGCACGTTGTGCAGTCCACGCAGCAGCCACCGCAGCGGCGTCGGCAGCCACGCCAGCGCGCGATCGTGGCGCGCACCCTTGACCCGCAACGGACGCAATTCAATCTCCAATGCATTAATGCGTTGATGCATGATGGCAAGCTCTCCGGCGTGGGCGTTGCAGACATCGGCGAGGAGCGCGGCGCGCTGCTGCTCGACACCGAGTTGCAGACTGAGATGCAGGCGATGCGCCGATAGTTCCGCAATGGTTGCCGTCCGTGCGGCAAGCTGATCGCCCAGTGCCCTCGCCTGCGCGGCCAGCCGCGCGGCGTCGGTCTCCACTGCCAGATTGCGTGCGCGCAACGCCGTGGCATCGCGCTCGACGGTTTCGTTGCGCGTGCGCAGGGCATCGATCGCCTCGTCGCGCTGGCGCAGCTGCCGCTCGAGTACGCCGCGCAGTTCAGCGATCTGGCGCAGATCATGATCGAGGCGGGCGACGTCGACTTCGAGCTTGTCGGCCCACGCGCGCACCTGCGCGTAGTCGCGCGCCAGGCGGATGTTTTCGTGGCGGAAGACGGTGTCGTCGAGCTGTGTGCGCAGGAACCACTGCAGACGGTCGACGGCCGACGTGGCGACCTCCGCAGTTGTCGCTGGAATGCGTTCGTGGATTCGGGCCATGGCATCCACCATCGAGTCGATCGCAGGGACCATCACATTGCGGTGATCGGCGATTTCCACGCGCCAGCGGGCGAGCATCTCGCCGCCGTCGCCAGCGAGCTGCGCGAGCTGCGCATGGACAGCGGTGCAATCGTCCGGCTGCGGCATCAACCCACCGCCGCCGAACGCGCGCACGCGTTCGCCCAGCGCCCCGACGTCAGGCACCAGCACCGGGACGCCGGCTGCCCAGACGTCCGACAGCGCATAGCTGAAACTCTCGGCCAGCCGGTTCGGGAAGATCGCCAGGTCGACGTCGTAATAGCGCAGCCATTCGTTCGTGCATTCGGGCAGGAATGGCCCGTGCACGCGCAGGCGGCCATCGGCCAGCCATCCCGGATGCAGTTGATCCTCGGTGTAGCCGATCAGCGTCCAGCGATAGCTCTCCGCGGCCGGATGCGCCAGCCAGCGGAGCAGGCGGTCCTTGCCCTTGTGCGCGCCAAGCGCACCGACAATGGCGATCGAGCGCAGCGCTCGCGCCGGTCGCGGTGCGGTTTCCGCCAGCGCGACACCCGGCGCGACCACCGTCGCCGACAATCCGGGACACGCGTTGGCGAACAACCGCGCGAGAAATGCCGATGGCGCGGTGATCGCCGCAGCGGTCGCCAGCACCCGCTGCCAGCGCGCGCTCCAGGCGTCGTCGATATCAGGCAGCCCGACGCCGTCGACGAAGGCATCGGCACGCATGAACCCGACGTCGTGCAAGCTGGCGATCCAATGCCGCCCGCGCGGGGTCCAGGCTTCGAGCAACGGCAGCGTGTCGACGTGCAGATGGTGAACATGCAGCAGTTCGCAAGCGTGGTCGGTCAGCAGCCCATCCAGCCAATCGGCGACATCGTCGCCACTGCGCAACCGATACGGCGTGTAGCGCGCGCCGTCGCCGCGACCGGCCTCGACCACCCATGTATCCGCCGCCGCGTGCAGCAGTGCATGGGCGTCGCCGTGCGCGCAGAGCTCGCGCGCGAAGCGGGTCATGCCACCGCCGCTGGCGGACACCAGGTGCATAGCGCGATGGGGAAGCTGCACGCTCACGGGCGCACCGCGGACCGGCTGCCAGTGATTGAGTCGACGCGATGCCACGATGAAGGAGCAAGGGGCAAGGGACAGTGGCTGAAGTCCGCGGCAAGGGCCGATCGTGTCGCGGTGCTGGGCCCCTGCCCGCTGCCCCCTGCCCCATTTCCTGCCGGCGAACCCGCGCACCCACGCGGCCGCCCGCCCCGCTTACTCCACCGCCTTCCCCGACTCCATCTGCTGCAGCAGCGCCGGACCGCCGAGCTGTTCCATCTGGCGCACGATCCAGCTCGCGCGCTGATGCAGGTAGGGCGTCGGCTGATCGGCGCGACGCCGGCGTGGGTCCGGAAGCGTCGCCACCATGAGCGCCAGCTGGTACGGTGCCAACGTCGAGCACGGCTTGCCGAAGCGGGCATCGCAAGCCGAGCAGAATCCGAACACGCCATCGCCGGTCTCTGCAATGTTCAGGTAGGTCTCCAGCAGACGCCGCTTCGGCCACGCAAGTTCCAGCAACGCGGTGAAATAGACCTCCAGCCCCTTGCGCACCCAGCTGCGGCCGCTCCACAGGAACAGATTCTTGGCGACTTGCTGGCTGATCGTGCTGGCGCCGCGCAAGCGCCCCCCCTCCTCGGCGACGTCCAGTGCCTTCTGGATTTCGACGGTATCGAAGCCGTGGTGTTCGAGGAAGCGCTGGTCTTCGGAAGCGATCACCGCCAAGGGCAGATACGGGCCGAAGGATTCGAACGAACACCACTGGTAGTCGATGCGGAAATCGTCGTTGCCGGCCTGTCGCGCCTCGATGATCCGCTGCGCCATCACGGCGGACAGCGGCGGCGCGGCGAACCGGAAGACCAGCACCAGCAACAGACTCAGGACCACCGGCATCAGCACCAGAATCCACAGCCAGCGTCGCCAGCGGCGCGGGCGTTTGGGCTGCGTAAGCGGCGTCGATCTGCTTTTGGCCATGACCTCAGCATAGGGCAGATCGACGAGCACGAAACACGCAATCCCTCTCGCCGCTGGCGAAACGAAGGACCCGAGCAGGCGCGCCGGGCGCGATTGCAATAGCATCGACGCCCTGCCTGGAGAACCTCATGACACCACGCCGCATCAACCTCGCCCTCGCCCTGATCCTCGGTACCGCGCTGACCGCCTGCCAGCGGCCGCAAGCCGATTCCGTAGCCGAGCCGACGCCCGCCACCACCTCCGAAGCGCCGGCGCAGGCCAGCGACGCCATTGCGTCCAAGGTCGCGGCCTATGCCGAAGTCACGCTGACCGCCGATCTCGGCGCGCTCGGCGACGGCGACCGCCAGGCTATCGGCCTGCTGCTGCAAGCCGGCGAGATCATGGACGCGCTGTTCTGGAAGCAGGTCTGGGGCGACAAGGACGCGCTGCTCAACGGCATCACCGATCCGGCCACCCGCCGGTTCGTCGAGATCAACTACGGACCATGGGACCGGCTCGACGGCGACAAGCCCTTCGTCGAGGGTATCGGTGAGCGTCCGCCGGGTGCGCAGTTCTACCCGGTCGACATGACCAAGGAAGAGTTCGCGGCCGCCGATTTGCCGGGCAAGGACAGTTTGTACACGCTGATTCGCCGCGACGAGGCCGGCAAGCTCATCGTCGTCCCTTATCACGAAGCCTGGAAGACCGAGCTTGAACAGGCGGCCGGTCTGCTGCGCCAGGCGGCCGAGGTCGCATCGGATGCCGGATTCGCCGGGTATTTGAGGCAGCGCGCTGATGCGCTGCTGAGCGGCGACTACCAGCCCAGCGACATGGCATGGATGGACATGAAATCGAGTCCGATCGACATCGTCATCGGCCCGATCGAAAGCTACCAGGATGCGCTTTACGGCACCAAGGCCGCGTTCGAAGCCTTCGTGCTGGTCAAGGACATCGCCTGGAGCGAGCGCCTGGCGCGCTTCGCCCAGCACCTGCCGGCGCTGCAGCGCGGGTTGCCGGTCGACGAGCAATACAAGGCGGAAATGCCCGGCACCGACGCCGATCTCAACGCCTATTTCGCGATCTACTACGGTGGCGACGCCAACTCGGGCGCCAAGACCATTGCCATCAACCTGCCCAACGACGAGACCGTACAGCTGGCCAAGGGCTCAAGGCGTCTGCAGCTCGAGAACACCATGCGCGCCAAGTTCGACACCATCGTCGAGCCGATCGCCGATGCGCTGATCGACGAGAGCCAGCGTGCGCACGTGCAGTTCGACGCCTTCTTCGAGAACGTCATGTTCCACGAAGTCGCCCATGGCCTCGGCATCAAGAATACGCTCGACGGCAAGGGCACCGTGCGCGAGGCACTGACCGATCTCGCCAGCAGCTACGAGGAAGGCAAGGCCGACATCCTCGGTCTGTACATGATCGGCAGGCTCGGCGAAATGGGCGAACTCGACGCCGCCAGGCTGAAGGACAACTACGTGACCTTCCTTGCCGGCATCTTCCGCTCGGTGCGCTTCGGCGCCAGCAGCGCCCATGGCCAGGCCAACATGGTGGCCTTCAACTATCTGCAAGACAAGGGCGCGTTCGCTCGCGACGCCGTCAGCGGCAAGTATCGAGTCGATTTCGACAAGATGGCGATCGCCGTCAACGGCCTGTCGGCGAAGATCCTGACTTTGCAGGGTGATGGCGATTACGCCGGCGCCAGCACCTTTCAGGACGAATTGGGCAAGGTCGGTCCGGCGCTGCAGGCCGATCTCGATCGCCTGCAGCAGCAGAATATTCCGGTCGACATCGTGCTCAAGCAGGGTCGCGAGGTGCTCGGGCTCTAAAGCTCTCGCTTTGGTGGGCCCAGACTTGTCTGGACGCTGTTGCTTTGCTCCTGTGGGTCCAGACTTGT
>JAIMJQ010000012.1:33182-35876 GCA_020693165.1 Xanthomonas sp.
CTGGACGCTGTTGCTTTGCTCCTGTGGGTCCAGACTTGTCTGGACGCTGTTGCTTTGCTCCTGTGGGTCCAGACTTGTCTGGACGCTGTTGCTTTGCTCCTGTGGGTCCAGACTTGTCTGGACGCTCTTGGTGGTGATGTCGATTTTGAGTCAACAGCGTCCAGACAAGTCTGGACCCACATGGAGCAGGTCTGCCCGCTTCACAAGTCTGGACCCACATAGAGCAGGCCTGCGGCAACGCCGCAGGCCGCCACTCGCCACTCACCACTTGCCGCATTTCAGGCGTGCTTGTCCAGCCAGCTGTGGATCGTCGGCGCCACTTCGCGCTGGGCGCGACCGGAGACGTAGATACCGATGTGGCCGCCCTTGAACGCCAGCACGGTGTAGTCCTTGGTACCAACGACGTCCTTCATCGGGATCGACGCGCTCGGCGGCACCAGGTGGTCCTGTTCGGCGTAGATGTTCAGCACCGGCATGGTGATGCGCTTCAGATCGACGTCCTTGTCGCCGATCTTGAGGCCGCCCTTCATCAGCTTGTTGCCCTGGTAGAAGTCGCGGATGAACTCGCGGAAGGCCTGGCCGGCCTGGTTCGGCGAATCGAAGATCCACTTCTCCATGCGCAGGAAGTTCTCCAGCTCGACCTTGTCGTCAAGAATGTCGACGAGTCCGATGTATTTCTGGTGGTTCAGCCGGAACGGCTTCAACGTCAGGTAGCAGAAATTCATCAGATCGCCCGGCACGTTGCCGAGCGTGTCAACCATCAGGTCGACGTCCATGTCCTGGGTCCAGTGCGACAGCATGTTGTCCGCCGTATGGAAGTCGACCGGCGTCACCATGGTGATCAGGTTCTTGACCTTTTCCGGATAGATCGCGGCGAAGCACAGCGAGAACGCGCCGCCCTGGCAGACGCCGAGGATGTTGATCGCCTTCAGCCCATGGCGCTTGGCGACGACATCGGCGCAGCGACGGATATAGCCGTTGATGTAATCGTCCAGCGACAGATAGCGATCGGCGGCGTCGGGATAGCCCCAGTCGATCAGATAGACATCCTCGCCGAGCGCCAGCAGATTGCGCACCAGCGAGCGATCCGCCTGCAGGTCGGTCATGAACGGGCGATTGACCAGCGCGTAGACGATCATGGTCGGCGTCTTGCTGGTCGGCGCGCGATCGCCCTTGAAGCGATACAGCACCACCTTGTCTTCGCGGTAGACGACTTCCTTCTCGGTCACGCCGTAGTCGAAGTTCTCGACCTGGCGCAACACGTTGGCGCCGGCGGTGAGCTTCTGGCTGTAACGGGCCACTTCTTCGAAAGCGGACTTGGGGTCGATACGCAACGGTCCCATGGCGATCAGCTCCGGCTACGACGGGTGGTGGACTTCGGGGCAGTGCCGACGGCGTTGGCGGCTGCCGGCTTCTTCGTCGCCTTGCTCGCAGCAGGCGCCTTGAACTCCAGCGTGGCTTGCGGCTCGACCACGACCGCTGGCGACGGCGCCGACTTGGCAGCCACCTTCGCCGCGACAGGCTTCTTCGACACCGGAGTTCTCGCCTTGGGCGCATTCGCCGTGGCGACCGCTGCAGCCGGCGCTGCGGCGGACAACGCCGTGAGCTTGTCTTCGAGGTCGGCAACGCGCCGACGCATTTCCGCCAGGCGCTTGTGGACCGAATCGAGCTCGGTGCGGCCGGGAATGCCCAGTGCAGCGGTGGAACGCTCGATCTCGCCCTGCACCATCTGGCGCACGCGCATCTGCGCGTTCACCAGCGCACCGTAGACCTCGCGGAATTCGTCGGACAGCGCGACTTCGGCGTAGCCCTCTTCGGCGGCATCGACGTAAAGATCGTAGAGCGCGCGCATGCTGGTGATCTGCCGACCCGGCTCGCTGCGCTCGGCGAGCTTGGACTCGAACCTGTCCAGACCCAGCCGGCTGGCCTTGAGCATCACCGCGTTGTAGCGCGAGTTCTGCTCCTGGAAATCGGCGAAGGCCTGCATCAACGCCTGCTGGCGCTCAGTCGATTCGCGGTTCATGCCGAACGCCGGCATATGCAGGTAGGCGCGAGCATCGGCTTCGAGCGGTTTGGCCAGCTGCATCCACTCGCGGTACATGTCCTCGAAGCCCTTGGCGCCTTCGCTGCTGATCCCGCGCAGCGCGTCGATGACCGGATTCTTGTGCGCGGTCATGCCGCCCAGCGCCTTTTCCAGCGCCTCGCGCATCGCGGCGGGCGTGGTCAGGTCCGGGCGCGTGGTGGCCAACTGGCCGACGACGCCCTGCATGAACTCGGCGAATTGCTTGGCGCTGCCGACCACCTTGTCCAGCACTTCATTGCCGGTGTTGTTCTGGTTGAACAGCTTCAGCCAGACATCGAAACCTTGATGCACCGGCATCGCCGGCGCCGCTCCGCTGCGCGCGGCGTCGGTCCATGCGGAGAAGAACTGCTTCTGCATGGACTGCCAATCGGGCATCCATGCGGCCTTGGGATCGGACATGTCCGCGCTCCAGCTTGTGGTGCGGGGATGCTAGCAGGATGCTGCAGTGCAACGAACTGAACGGACCGGCGCCAATGGTCTTAGGCGAACCCGGCTTTGGCTTTGGTGGGGCCAGACTTGTCTGGACGACCTTTGCCTTTGTGGGCCCAGACTTGTCTGGACGACCTTTGCCTTTGTGGGTCCAGACTTGTCTGGACGACCTTTGCCTTTGT
>JAIMJQ010000012.1:35895-46213 GCA_020693165.1 Xanthomonas sp.
TTTGCCTTTGTGGGTCCAGACTTGTCTGGACGACCTTTGCCTTTGTGGGCCCAGACTTGTCTGGACGACCTTTGCCTTTGTGGGTCCAGACTTGTCTGGACGACCTTTGCCTTTGTGGGTCCAGACTTGTCTGGACGACCTTTGCCTTTGTGGGTCCAGACTTGTCTGGACGACCTTTGCCTTTGTGGGTCCAGACTTGTCTGGACGACCTTTGCCTTTGTGGGTCCAGACTTGTCTGGACGCTTCTCGGTTCTGGATCAACAGCGTCCAGACAAGTCTGGACCCACAAAAGCGCATTCCGCGCGAGTTCGGCTACCACGCCCACAACGGCGCCAGATCGATCGCCACCGCATCGAAAGGTTCGCCGCGCATCGAGTCGTCGTCGCCGAAGGTGCCGAGCAGCACCCAATGTCCGTCGGCAAAGCGCAGAACCTCGATCGTCTTCGCGTTCGGGTCGATCAGCCAGGCATGCCCGACGCCGAGTTGCCCGTAGAGCGGCAGCTTGATCTTGCGGTCCTTGTTCGCGGTCGACGGCGAGAGGATCTCGCAAATCCAGTCCGGAACCACTTCGATCGGCCCGTCGGGGATCAGCGGCAGCCGTTCACGGCGCCCGCCGGCCAGATCGGGGACCATGACGTGTCCGGACAGATGCAGTTCGGGTTCGACCAGGATGACCCAGCCGCCGGGGCCGCCGCGGCCGGTGCCGAACGGCCCACCCAAGTCCCGCGCCATCCCGGTCTCCACCAATGCATGTCGCGCGGTCGGCCGCGGCTGCGTGTGCAACTGCCCGAAAAGGATTTCTCCCGTGACGTGCTCGGGCAGGCGTTGAATGTCTTCGTAGTTGGCAAAGCGGATGACCGCGCTCACAACCGGGGATCTCGTCGAGAGGTCAAGGCATCAGCTTACGGCAAGTTGATGGCCAGTTGCCATGCGATGGCCGCCATCACGACGTGTCGGTCGGGCGGGCGTTGTTGCCTTGGTGGGTCCAGACTTGTCTGGACGCTCGTGCTTGAAGTGCCTGGACCCAGAGCGCCCGTTCTTGAAGTGCCTGGATCAACAGCGTCCAGACAAGTCCGGACCCACAACAGCGACCCCCGAAAACAACAACGGGCCCCGAAGGACCCGTTGCTTGCAGCTTCGCTGCGACTTCGGCGTCGCGTCGATTTCGATCAGGCAGTTGCGGCCTGCTCGTCCTCGAACACCGCCTTGATCGACAGGCGAATACGGCCCTGCTTGTCGACTTCCAGCACCTTGACGCGCACCAGGTCGCCTTCCTTCAACTTGTCGCCGACTTTCTCGACGCGCTCGTTGCTGATCTGCGACACGTGCACGAGGCCATCGCGGCCCGGCAGGATGGTCACGAACGCGCCGAAGTCCATCAGCTTGACGACCTTGCCCTCGTAGATGCGGCCCGGCTCGACGTCGGCGGTGATCTGCTCGATGCGCTTGCGCGCGGCGTCGGCGTTGATCTGGTTGTTCGACGCGATGGTGACGGTACCGTCGTCCTGGATGTCGATGATCGCGCCGGTTTCCTCGGTGATCGCGCGGATGGTGACACCGCCCTTGCCGATGACGTCGCGAATCTTGTCCGGGTGGATCTTCATGGTGAACAGGCGCGGTGCGTAGGTGCTCATCTCCGAACGCGGAGCGTCGATCACCTTGGCCATTTCACCAAGGATGTGGCGACGGCCTTCGCGCGCCTGCGTCAACGCCACCTTCATGATCTCTTCGGTGATGCCGTCGATCTTGATGTCCATCTGCAGGGCGGTGATGCCCTCCCAGGAACCGGCCACCTTGAAGTCCATGTCGCCGAGATGGTCTTCGTCGCCGAGGATGTCGCTGATCACCGCGAACTTGTCGCCTTCCTTGATCAGGCCCATGGCGATGCCGGCGACCGGCGCCTTCAACGGCACGCCAGCGTCCATCAACGCCAGCGAGGCGCCGCACACCGAAGCCATCGAACTGGAGCCGTTGGACTCGGTGATCTCGGAGACCACGCGCACCACGTACGGGAAGTCCGCCATCGACGGCATCGCGGCGACCACGCCGCGCTTGGCGAGGCGACCGTGACCGATCTCGCGACGCTTCGGCGCCAGCATGAAGTTGATCTCGCCGACCGAATACGGCGGGAAGTTGTAGTGCATCATGAAGGTTTCTTTGGTCTCGCCTTCAGCTGCATCGATGATCTGCGCGTCGCGACTGGTACCCAGCGTGACGGTGACGATCGCCTGGGTCTCGCCGCGCGTGAACAGCGCCGAACCGTGGGTGCGCGGCAGCAGGCCGGCGCGCACGCTGATCGGGCGAATGGTCTTGCTGTCGCGACCATCGATGCGCGGACGGCCCTCGATGATGCGGTTTCGCACCAGTGCGTATTCGAGGTTCTCGAAGCTGCGCGCGACCTGGGTCTCGGTCCAGCCGCCCTCGGCAGCCTTGTCGCCGCCCAGAGCCAGCAGCGTCGCCGCCTTGGCCGCAGACACCGCGGAGCGGCGATCCGGCTTCTCGCGAATGTCGTAAGCGGCATTCAGCGGGCCTTCGGCGACTTCACGCACGGCCACTTCCAGCGCACCGATCTCGACCGGCGCTTTCCACACGAACGGCGTGGTGCCGACTTCGGCGACCAGTTCACGGATCGCGTTGATGACGACCTGCATCTCGCTGTGGCCGAACATCACCGCGCCGAGCATGACTTCCTCGCCGAGCAGCTGCGCTTCCGACTCGACCATCAATACGGCCTTTTCGGTGCCGGCTACCACCAGCTCCAACTGCGATGTCTTCAGCTGGGTCGCAGTCGGGTTGAGGATGTACTTGCCATCTGCGTACCCGACCTTGGCGGCTGCGATCGGACCTGCGAACGGCAGGCCCGACAGGCTCAGTGCGGCCGATGCACCGATCAGCGCCGGGATGTCAGCGTCGATGTCGGGGTTCATCGACAGCACCGTCGCCATCACCTGCACGTCGTGGTAGAAACCCTCAGGGAACAACGGACGGATCGGGCGATCGATCAGGCGGCAGGTCAGCGTCTCACGCTCGGTCGGACGACCTTCGCGCTTGAAGAAGCCTCCCGGGATGCGGCCGCCGGCGTAGAACTTCTCCTGGTAGTTGATCGTCAGCGGGAAGAAATCGCGACCTTCCTTCGCCTTCTTGTCGCCCACTGCCGTGACCAGCACGACGGTGTCGCCGATGCTGACCATCACGGCAGCCGTTGCCTGGCGCGCGATTTCGCCGGTTTCCAGAGTAACCAGGTGCTCGCCGTACTTGAATTGCTTGGTGACCTTCGCCACTGGGGGATGTCCTTGCGTAGATTCGAAACGGATGGTTCGGAGCGGGCGTTAGCGACGCAGGCCCAGCTTCTCGATGAGCGCGCGATAACGCGCGTCGTCCTTGCGCTTCAGATACGCAAGCAACTGGCGGCGCTGGTTGACCAGCTTCAGCAGGCCGCGACGGGAATGGTGGTCTTTCTTGTGATCGGCGAAGTGATGCGACAGCTGCTCGATCCGCGCGGTCAGCAGGGCAACCTGGACTTCCGGGGAACCGGTGTCGGCCGCACCGCGCTGATGGATGGCGATGATCGCGCCGGTCTGGGTGGCATTCAGAGGCATGACGAACTCCTTGTCGTTTGGAGGGACATACGTCAAGCCCAGTGGGACGGACTGCCTCAGTCCGATCTACCGAGCAAGACGCGCAATCGCTTCCGCTGCCATGATTTGGGTTGGGCAGCACCGAAGCGAGCCGCAGCGATCCGCACGCGTTGTGCGAACGGGCAGCACGAGGCCCGGTGGACTTCGTGAACAGCAACCCGAATCGTGGCAGCCGCCCATTGTAGGCGCGCGGGACCCGAAAGAACAAGGAAGCGGACCGGGAATCCGCTGATGCGAACCACCGTGACATGGTTGCCGGCTTGATCCACCCAGACCCCGCCCGCTATGGTCCGCGGCCGCAGACGGAGGGCATGGCACATGCGCCGCAAGATGGTCCTGGGTAACTGGAAAATGAACGGAACGCGCGCCGAGGCGCAGTTGTGGTCAGCCGCGGCTGCAGTCACCGCTGCGGCCTGCAGCCGGGTCGACGTTGGCGTCGTGCCGGCCTTCATCCACATTGCCTCCGCGCAGGCCACAGTTGCCGGATCCCCGCTGGCTGTCGGCGCGCAGAATGTCGCCGCCTATGCCAATGGCGCCTACACCGGCGAGGTTTCAGCCAGCATGCTCGCCGAATGCGGCGTGCGGACGGTTTTGGTCGGCCATTCCGAACGTCGTCATCTGCTCGGCGAATCCGACGCCGTGGTCGCAGCCAAGTTCCTGCGCGCGCAGGCGGCCGGCCTGACGCCGGTGCTGTGCGTGGGCGAAACGCTGGCCGAGCGCGAACGCGACGAGACCGGTGCCGTGGTGCTGCGGCAACTGGACTCGGTGATCGACGCCGCAGGCATTGCAGCCCTTGGACAGGCGGTGATCGCCTATGAACCGGTGTGGGCGATCGGCACCGGCCGCACCGCATCGCCCGAGCAGGCGCAAACCGTACACGCGCTGATCCGTAGCGCGATCGCGAATCGCGATGCTATGCTCGGCAGTCTTTGTCGGATCCTGTACGGCGGTAGCGTCAAGGGCTCCAACGCTGCGGACCTGTTCGATCAGCCGGATATCGACGGCGGATTGATTGGCGGCGCGTCGTTGATTCCGGCCGAGTTCGACGCCATCTGCCGCGCAGCCAACCAGGACGGTTGAGTAGAAAACCATATGAAGATTGCCTTTATTGTCGTTTATCTGGTCGTCGCCATCGCGATGATCGCGTTCATCATGCTGCAGCGCGGTTCTGGCGCAGCGGCAGGATCGGGTTTCGGTTCTGGCGCCTCCGGCACGGTGTTCGGCGCACGCGGATCGGCCAACTTCCTGTCGAAGGCCACCAAATGGCTGGCGGTCGCATTCTTCGTGCTCAGCATGGGCATGGCGATCTACGAAACACGCATCGGAACCGCACGCGACACCACCGCTGAGCTCGGTGTGATGAGCCAGCTGCCGACACCGGCGGCACCGGTCTCCGCCAGCGAAGTGCCGGCTGCACCTGCGGCCGGCGGCACGGCAGAAGTGCCGAGTGCGAGCACATCGAGTGACGTGCCAGCGGCTGCACCTGCAGAAGCGCCCGCTGCGCCGGTCGAGGGTGCTGCCCCGCCGGCGCAAACAACCGAAACGACCGCTGCCGAAGCGGAGAAAGACGGCAGCAAACCGCAGTAGTATTGATCTCGATCTAAGCGCTCCAAATGCCGACGTGGTGGAATTGGTAGACACGCTACTTTGAGGTGGTAGTGGGGCAACCCGTGACGGTTCGAGTCCGTCCGCCGGCACCATTCAGATACACCTGCAGCCCGGCACCACGCCGGGCTGTGGCTTCAAGGGGTTTGCATTCAGCCGGAGCTGGTCAGGCATGGATCTTCAGCAGTACCTCCCCATCGCGGTGTTCCTGGTCGTTTCAACCGTCATCGGCGCGAGCTTGCTGGTGGCTGGTTCGGTGTTGGGTCCGCGCAAGCCGGGCAGCGAGAAACTCTCGCCCTACGAGTGCGGATTCGAGGCCTTCGAGGACGCGCGCATGAAGTTTGATGTGCGCTACTACCTGGTCGCCATCCTGTTCATCATTTTTGATCTCGAGATTGCCTTCCTGTTTCCGTGGGCGGTGGTGCTCGACGAACTCGGCTGGGCGGGGATCGCTTCGATGAGCGTATTTCTGGGTCTGCTGGTCATCGGATTCATTTACGAATGGAAGAAGGGAGCGCTCGAATGGGAGTGAGCGACGCCATTGCCGGCGCATTCCACAATCCGACGCCGCTCGGCACGGTCGACGACATCCTGCGACCGGAAGCCGACAACCCACTGATGCAACGGGGCTTTGCCGTCACTTCGGCAGATGCGCTGATCAACTGGGCGCGCACCGGGTCGATGTGGCCGATGACCTTTGGCCTCGCCTGCTGTGCCGTCGAGATGATGCATGCCGGCGCTGCGCGCCTCGATCTCGATCGCTTCGGCGTGGTATTCCGGCCAAGTCCGCGCCAGTCCGACGTGATGATCGTGGCCGGCACCCTGGTCAACAAGATGGCTCCGGCGCTGCGCAAGGTCTACGACCAGATGGCCGATCCGAAATGGGTCATCTCGATGGGTTCTTGCGCCAACGGCGGCGGGTATTACCACTACTCGTACTCGGTGGTGCGTGGCTGCGATCGCGTGGTTCCGGTGGACATCTACATCCCGGGCTGCCCGCCGACCGCCGAAGCGCTGGTCTACGGCATCCTGCAACTGCAGGCCAAGATCCGCCGCACCAACACGATTGCGCGCTAGGCAGACGAACAATGTCCAGTCCGTTGCTTGAGCAGATCCAGGCCCGATTCGGCGATGCCATCCTGAGCACTCGCGAGGCGCTCGGCCAGTACACGATCGAGGTTGCGGTCGATCGCGTACTCGAAGTGATGAAGGCCCTGCGCGACGACAAGGCGTTTCGCTTCGAGCAGTTGATCGACCTGTGCGGCGTCGATTACCTGTCCTACGGCGATGACGAGTGGGAAACCGATGCGGTGACCGGCGAGGGCTTCAGCCGCGGCGTGCTCGGCGAAGGTCCCGGCCGCTTCGCATGGGACAACCGCCCGCGTCCGGCCGGCATTCCCAACCGCTTTGCCGCGGTCGTGCACCTGCTGTCGATCGAAACCAACATGCGCCTGCGCGTGCGCTACTTCGCACCCGACGATGGCCTGCCGGTGGTGCCGTCGGTGGTCGACATCTGGGGCTCGGCGAACTGGTTCGAGCGCGAGGCCTTCGACCTGTTCGGCATCATTTTCGAGGGTCACCCGGACCTGCGCCGCATCCTCACTGACTACGGCTTCATTGGCCATCCATTCCGCAAGGATTTCCCGCTGATCGGCAACGTCGAGGTGCGTTACGACCCGGACAAGGGCCGCGTGGTCTATGAACCGGTGTCGATCGAGCCGCGCGTGGGTGTGCCGCGCGTGGTGCGCGGGGACTCGCGCTATTTGCAGGCGCAGAACGAAGCCGCTGGAAAGAACTGATGGCCGAGATCCGCAACTACACGATGAACTTCGGCCCGCAGCATCCGGCCGCTCACGGCGTGCTGCGCCTGGTGCTGGAGCTCGACGGTGAAACCGTGGTGCGCGCCGACCCGCATGTCGGCCTGTTGCATCGCGGCACCGAGAAGCTGGCCGAATCCAAGCCGTACAACCAGTCGATCGGCTACATGGATCGCCTCGACTACATGTCGATGATGTGCAACGAGCACGCCTATGTGCGCGCGATCGAGCGCCTGCTCGGCATCGAGGCGCCAATCCGCGCACAGTACATCCGCACGCTGTTCGACGAAGCCACGCGCATCCTGAACCACCTGCTGTGGCTCGGTTCCAACGCGCTCGACCTCGGCGCAATGACGGTGTTCCTGTACGCGTTCCGCGAGCGCGAGGAACTGATGGATGCCTACGAAGCGGTGTCGGGCGCGCGCATGCACGCCGCCTACTACCGTCCGGGCGGTGTCTACCGCGACCTGCCCGATCGCATGCCGAAGTACAAGGAAAGCCGCTGGACCAAGGGCGCCGACCTGAAGCGCCGCAACGAATGGCGCGAAGGCACCATGCTGGATTTCTTCGAGGCCTTTTGTAGCGACTTCGTCAAGCGCATCGACGAGTACGAGACCCTGCTGACCGACAACCGCATCTGGAAACAGCGGACCGTCAACGTCGGCGTGGTGGCGCCGGAGATGGCGCTGCGCATGGGCATGACCGGCCCGATGCTGCGCGCTTCCGGCATCGCCTGGGACTTGCGCAAGAAGCAGCCTTACGCCGCTTATGGCGAGGTCGATTTCGATGTCGCTGTAGGCGTCAACGGCGACTGCTACGACCGCTACGTCTGTCGCGTCGAAGAACTGCGCCAGTCCGCGCGCATCATGCAACAGTGCGTGACCTGGCTGCGCGCCAATCCGGGCGACGTCATGGTGCGCAACTACAAGGTGGCGCCGCCGTCGCGCGTCGAGATGAAAGACGACATGGAAGCGCTGATCCACCACTTCAAGCTGTTCACCGAGGGCTATTCGGTGCCGCCCGGCGAGGTCTATTGCGCGGTCGAGGCGCCGAAGGGTGAGTTCGGCGCGTATATCATTGCCGACGGCGCCAACAAGCCCTTCCGCGTCAAGTTGCGCCCACCCGGATTCGTGCATCTTTCCGCCATCGACGAGATCGTGCGCGGCCACATGCTGCCTGATGTCGTCGCTGTGATCGGCACGCTGGATATCGTGTTCGGAGAGATTGATCGATGAAGGCTCGCCACCTGCAGGCAATTCCGGCGGTTGTCGCGGCAGACTCGGTGCTGACCGCCGACAGCCGTGCCCAGCTCGATGCCTGGCTCGCCAAGTACCCTGCCGACCGCCGTCGCAGCGCGGTGCTCGCTGGCCTGCGCATTGCCCAGAACCAGAATCAGGGTCATCTGACCGACGACTTGATCGCGGCGGTTGCCACTTGTCTTGGCATTCCGACCACGCAGGCCTACGAGGTCGCGACCTTCTACTCGCTGTTCCACATTGGCTCGTGCGGACGCCACAAGGTGTCGATCTGCACCAACATTTCGTGCTGGCTGAATGGCGCCGACAAACTGGTCGAGCACGTGGAGCACAAGCTCGGCATCAGCACCGGTGAAAGCACGGCGGACGGCCGCATCCATCTCATCGAAGAGGAAGAATGCCTCGCCGGCTGCGTGCGCGCACCGATGATGTGGGTTGACGGCGACTATCACGAGCATCTGACCCCGGAAAAGGTCGATGCGATCCTGGATGCCTTGAAGTGAGCAGCATGAACCCGCTCGGACACCTACCCCAGGCCCACAACGTGTGCTTCACGACGCTGCATTTCGAGCAGCCGTGGAGCTACGACAGCTATCTGAAATCAGGCGGCTACCAGGCGCTGCGCAAGATCCTGACCGAGGGCTGGACGCGCGAGCAGGTGATCGACACGGTCAAGGCATCGGCGCTGCGAGGTCGCGGTGGCGCCGGCTTTCCAACCGGCCTCAAGTGGAGCTTCATGCCGCGCAACGCGCCGGGCGCGAAGTACATCCTGTGCAACTCCGACGAATCCGAACCCGGCACCTGCCACGACCGCGACATCCTGCGCTTCAACCCGCATGCGGTGATCGAGGGCATGATCATCGGCGGCTGGGCGATGGGCGCCACCGCGGGTTACAACTACATGCGTGGCGAGTTCCAGAATGAGCCATTCCACCGCTTCGATGCCGCCATCGCCGAGGCTTACCAGCATGGCTGGCTCGGCAAGAACATCTTGGGATCGGGGTTCGACTACGACATCTATGCATCGCTGGGTGCAGGCGCCTACATCTGCGGCGAAGAGACCGCGCTGATGGAATCGCTGGAAGGCAAAAAGGGCCAGCCGCGCTTCAAGCCGCCCTTCCCCGCCAACTATGGCCTCTACGGCAAGCCGACAACGATCAACAACACCGAGACCTTCGCTTCGGTGCCGGCGATCATCCGCAACGGCGCCGAGTGGTTCTTGAACATCGGCAAGCCCAACAATGGCGGCCCGAAGATTTTTTCGGTTTCCGGCCATGTGCGCAAGCCGGGCAACTTCGAGGTGCCACTGGGTACGCCGTTCCGCGACCTGCTGGAAATGGCCGGCGGACTGCGCCCCGGTCGCACCCTCAAGGCCGTGATCCCCGGCGGCTCGTCGATGCCGGTGCTGCCGGCCTCGGTGATGATGGACATCACGATGGATTTCGATGCGCTGCAGAAGGCCGGTTCCGGACTTGGCTCCGGCGCCGTCATCGTCATGGATGACAGCACCTGCATGGTGCGCGCGCTGACCCGGATCGCCCGCTTTTATTACCACGAGTCCTGCGGCCAGTGCACGCCGTGCCGCGAGGGCACCGGCTGGATGTACCGGGTGCTCAAGCGTATCAGCGACGGCCACGGCACCATCGAGGACCTGCACCTGTTGAAGAGCGCTGCCGGACAGATCGAGGGACACACCATCTGCGCCTTCGGCGAGGCCGCGGCGTGGCCGGTGCAAGGCATGCTGAAACAGTTCTGGCCCGAATTCGAGCATTACGTGACGCACAAACGATCGATCGTGGACGATGCGCTGAGGAGTGCGGCATGAGCGCGCAGCCCAGCACCCCGACGGCCCCGGACATGGTCAACATCGAGATCGACGGTCAGGTCATGCAGGCGCCCAAAGGCGCGATGATCATCCAGGCCGCCGACAAGGCCGGCATCCAGATTCCGCGTTTCTGCTACCACGAGAAGCTGGCGATCGCCGCCAACTGCCGCATGTGCC
>JAIMJQ010000116.1 GCA_020693165.1 Xanthomonas sp.
CTGACGCGCGATGTCGGCAGCGAGACCTACTATCGCCTGCACTACCTGTGGCACATCGGCGAACAGCGCTGGGTGCACATGAATGCCGCGTTCCTCGGCGACGACACCCAGCATTTCGACGCCCAGGTCACCACCTGGAACAGCAATTGCGTGTTTTGCCACAACACCGGACCCGAGCCGCGCGTCAGCAACGTCGACCAGATCCGCGAACGCGCGCGGCGCGGCGAGCAGGTCGACGTGCGCAGCGAGTTGCGTTACGACACCGAGGTCGCGGAACTCGGCATCAGCTGCGAGGCCTGCCATGGGCCGGGCGGCGAGCACCTGGCGCGGATGCAGCGCTTTGACCTGCGCTGGATGTCGAAGGTGACCGCCGGCAGCGATCGCAGCATCGTCAATCCGGCGCGACTGCCCGGCGCGCGCGCCAACGATGTTTGCGGCGCCTGTCACGCCGGACGCACCTTGCCCGACGTTGCGGCGCTCGATCGCTGGATGTCGGACGGCCCGAGCTTCCGGCCCGGCGATGACCTGTCGCAGCATCTGGTGACCTTGAACGTGAACACGCCGTCGCCGTCGGCGCATGCGCCGGACCTGTTCCGCAATCGCTTCTGGCACGACGGCAGCGTCCGCCTGTCGGCCTACGAGTTCCAGGGGCTGAAGGCCAGTGCCTGCGCCGTGGACGAGGACCTGACCTGCATTCGTTGCCACAGCATGCACGGTGGCGATCCCGCCGGGATGCTGCCGCAGGCCAACCGCGGCGACGCGCCGTGCCTGCGTTGTCACCAGGACTATCGCGACCGCGTTGCCGAGCACAGCGGCCACGCGGTCGACTCGCCCGGATCGCGCTGCATGAACTGCCATATGCCGCGCGCGGTGTATGGCGTGATGACGATCCATCGCAGTCACGAGATTGCGGTGCCCGACGTCGTCGCGAGCCTCGCTGCCGGCAAACCCGATGCCTGCCTGAATTGCCACGCCGCCGAGGCCCCCGCATTCGCACTGCGCGAGGACGATGGCGCCAGCCTCGGCATCGCCCGCCACGATGGCGCTGATTTGCATCTGGCCGATGGACTGGTGGCGCTGCTGGCGGGGGATCCGGTGCGGCAGGCGGTCGCTGCGTTCGAACTCGGTGTTGTCGAGCATGCGCCGTCGCTGCAGGAATTGCCGATACGGGCAGCCTGGCTGATCGCGGCGCTGGACGACGACCGTCCGGCGGTGCGACGCTTTTCGTGGATGTCGCTGCGCAGCATCGATTCAGCGCTGGCGGCGACGCCGCAGGCGTTGGCGCTGGCGCCCGCGCTGGCGACTTTCGATTACACCGGGTCCAAGGTCGAACGCACGCGCAGCATCGACGCCATTGCCGCGCAGTTCGCCGCGATCGACAAGACCGGCTGGATGCGGCCGGCCAAGGCAACCGCGCTGGATGCCGAGTACCGACTCGATCCCGCAGTGCGCGCCCAACTGATCGACCTGGGTCGCCGTGGCGACAAGCAGATCGACGTCGGTGAGTAACACGCCTCCCGCGATCGTCGCCGCAAGCACGCCGATGCAGATTCGCGCGCGGCCGGTCCCGGTGCATGCAGGCGCACTCGCCGACCGCGTGCCTTTGCGCGTCGCCTGCCTGCTCGCGGCGCGCGGCGTCGGCAGTGTCGACGAGCTCGACCTTGGACTGGCGCGACTCAACGCGCCGGTCGGCCTCGGCGGGCTCGACATCGCTGCCGCGCGCCTTGCCGACGCCATCATCCGCGGCGAACGCATCCTGGTGGTCGGTGATTTCGATGCCGACGGTGCCACCGGCACGGCCGTCGCCGTGCGCGGCCTGCGTACGCTCGGCGCGGTCGATGTGCACTTCGCGGTCCCCGACCGCCAGCGTCATGGCTATGGCTTGTCGGTCGGCTTGGTCGAGGAACTGCTTGCCGTGCGGCCGCAGGTGCTGGTCACCGTCGACCAGGGCACCTCCAGCATTGCCGGCGTCGAGCGCGCCAACGAAGCGGCGATCGACGTCATCGTCACCGATCACCATTTGCCCGGATCGATCCTGCCGCCGGCATTGGCGATGGTGAACCCGAATGCCGGCGTCATTGCCCCGTCGATGGCCGCGCTCGCCGGCGTCGGCGTGGTCTTCCACCTGCTGGCGGCACTGCGCGCCGAACTGGTCGCTCGCGGCGCGCTGACGCAGCCGGTGCAACTGGCTGCATTGCTCGACCTGGTGGCGCTGGGGACGGTCGCCGACCTGGTGCCGCTCGATCGCAGCAATCGCATCCTGGTTGCCGAGGGCCTGCGCCGCATCCGCGCCGGGCGCGCCAGTGCCGGGCTGGCGGCATTGATCGAAAGTGCCGGGCGCGACCCGCGGCAGATGCAGGCCGGCGACCTCGGCTTTCAGATCGGTCCGCGCCTGAATGCCGCCGGGCGCCTCGACGACATGGCGCTCGGTATCCGCTGCCTGGTGTCCGATGACGTCGACGAGGCGCGCGAACTGGCGCAGCGACTGTCGGAACTCAATCGCGAACGACGCTCGCTGCAGGCGGACATGGAGAGCGCGGCCGCGGCGATCGTCGACAAGCTGCTGGCCGATCGCGACGGGGCGCTGCCCGCCGCGCTGGTCGTCGCCGACCCGGCCTGGCACGCCGGCGTGGTCGGGCTGGTGGCCAGTCGCCTCGCCGAGCGCCTGCATCGTCCGACCCTGGCATTGGCGCCGGCCGCTCCGGGTTCGCCGGAATGGCGTGGTTCAGGTCGTTCGATTGCAGGCTTCCATCTGCGCGATGCGCTGGTCGAGCTCGATCGCCTGCACCCATCGATGCTGGTGCGCTACGGCGGCCACGCGATGGCGGCGGGGCTGACCATCGATGCCCGCCAGTTGGGGGCGCTCGCGGGCAGCTTCGAGGCGGTTGCCGACAGCCTGCTCGACGATGCCATGCGCACGCGTACCGTGTGGACCGATGGTCCGCTGGCGGCGAACGAATTCACGATTGAACTCGCGCGCGCGATCGAGGCGGCCGGCCCATTCGGACAGGCGTTTCCCGAACCCTTGTTCGACAACGAGTTTTTCGTGCTGCAGCGGCGCGTGTTGAAGGACAAGCATCTCAAGTTGCGGTTGAGATCAAGCGCCGCCGGCAGCACCCCGGTGGATGCGATCTGGTTCTCGGCTCCATCGGCGCTGCTCGACGAAACGCCCGCGCGTCTGCGCCTGCTGTATCAGCTTGCGGTCGAGCGCTGGCAGGGCGCCGAAAGCGTCAGCGTGCGTGTGCGTCATGGATTTGCGGTGTAGGAGCTACGTGTACGTCGCGACCGCATTTGCACTTGTGGGTCCAGACTTGTCTGGACGCTCTTGTCTGTCCGGGATCACCAGCGTCCAGACAAGTCTGGACCCGCAACAGCCGCAGCTCGCGAAGTCGCCCTTGCTCCGCGGCACCCGACAACCGGCCAGCACCCGCAACCGACAACCGTTTCGCTGCTACCATTCGTGGTTCACTTTTCTGCCGGATTTCCGCCCATGGAAACGAATGCGCTCTCCGCGAAGCTCGCGGATCTGCGTCAGCGCGTCAGTGCGCTGAGGGGGTTTCTTTGACTTCGACAACAAACAGGATCGGCTCGACGAAGTAGGCCGCGAACTCGAAGACCCCGAAGTCTGGAACAAGCCCGAACGTGCCCAGGAACTGGGTCGCGAGCGCGCGCGCCTGGAAAATGTGGTCAAGGGCCTGACCACATTGACTTCAAGCATCGCCGATTCCATCGACCTGCTCGAAATGATCGTCGCCGAAGACGATGCGGCGTCGCTGGCCACGCTGGAAAAGGATGTCGCCGCGATCGACGAGCACGTGTCGCGCCTCGAGTTCCAGCGCATGTTCAGCAACCCGATGGACTCGCACCCGGCCTACGTCGATATCCAGGCTGGCGCTGGCGGCACCGAGGCGCAGGACTGGGCCGAGATGCTGCTGCGCATGTACTTGCGCTGGTGCGAGCGCAAGGGCTTCACCACCGAACTGCTGGAAGTCAGCGCTGGCGATGTCGCCGGCATCAAGAGTGCATCGCTGCGCGTCGAGGGCGACCACGCCTTCGGCTGGCTGCGAACCGAGATCGGCGTGCATCGGCTGGTGCGGATTTCACCGTTCGACTCCAACAAGCGTCGCCATACCTCGTTCGCCTCGGTGTTCTGCGCGCCGGAAGTCGACGACGAAGTGGAGATCGAGATCAATCCGGCTGACCTCAAGACCGATGTCTATCGTTCGTCGGGCGCCGGCGGCCAGCATGTGAACAAGACCGAGTCGGCGGTGCGCATCACCCATGTGCCGACCAACACCGTGGTTGCCTGCCAGACCGAACGCAGCCAGCACGCCAACCGCGACCGCGCGATGAAAATGCTGAAAGCTAAGTTGTACGAGCAGGAGATGCAGCGTCGCAATGTCGAGAAGGACAAGCTGGAAGCGACCAAGAGCGAGATCGGCTGGGGTCACCAGATCCGCAGCTACGTACTCGACGACGCCCGCATCAAGGACCTCCGGACCGGCGTCGAGCGCCGCGATACCCAGACCGTGCTCGACGGCGACCTCGACGACTACATCGAGGCCAGTCTCAAGCAGGGGTTGTGAGGTTTCGCCGGACTGGTCAAGCGCGGAGACGCGGGAGACACGGAGAGAAGCCATGGCTTGGTTGGTCTTTTTTTGTAGATCACATCGACCAACCTGCCAATCTCGACTGCAAAAGGCAGTGAGCTTGTGCTCTTCTCCGCGTTCTCTGCGCTTCCGCGTTTAACTGGCAGGTCAGAAAACAGTGCACCAACTCGGCCTCAATAACCGACCATCGCCAGCGCCCGTATCGGAGAGTCATGGAATGACCGAATCGACCACGCCCATCCCCAGCGACGACAACCACATCATCGCCGAGCGTCGCGCCAAGCTTGCTGCGCTGCGTGAAAGTGGGATCGCCTTCCCGAACGACTTTCGCATCGACGTCCTCGCCGGCCCGTTGCAGCGCGAATTCGCCGACCGCGGACAGTGGACCGGCGAGGCCCTCGATGCGCTCGGTCGGCGCGTCAGTGTCGCTGGGCGCGTGATGGCCAAGCGGATCATGGGCAAGGCCAGCTTCGTCACCATCAAGGATCAGTCGGACACGATCCAGCTGTTCCTGCAGGCGAGCACGCTCGGCGACACCTACGATGCCTTCAAGGGATGGGACATCGGCGACATCGTCGGCGCCAGCGGCGTGCTGATGCGGACCAAAACCGGTGAGCTGTCCGTGCGCGCCGAAACGCTACGCCTGCTGACCAAGTCGCTGCGGCCGTTACCGGACAAGTGGCACGGGCTTTCCGACACCGAGCAACGCTATCGCCAGCGCTACGTCGACCTGATCGTCAACGATGAGGTGCGCAAGACCTTCCGCACGCGCTCGCAGATCGTCCGCTTCATCCGCGAGTTCCTGGAACGACCCGAGTATGGCTTCCTTGAGGTCGAAACGCCGATGATGCATGGCATTCCCGGCGGCGCCACCGCGCGGCCGTTCGTGACCCATCACAACGCGCTCGACATGAAGCTGTATCTGCGTGTCGCTCCCGAGCTGTACCTGAAACGACTGGTGGTCGGCGGGATCGAACGCGTTTACGAGATCAACCGCAATTTCCGCAACGAGGGCGTTTCGACCCGGCACAACCCCGAGTTCACGATGCTCGAGTTCTATTGGGCATACGCCGACTACAACGACCTGATGGATCTGACCGAGCGACTGCTGCGCGAACTGGCGCAGGAGCTCGGTGGCGACTCCCGGGTGACCTACCAGGGCCAGGCGATCGATTTCGGCCCGGCATTTGCGCGCCTGCCGATGACCGAGGCCGTGCTGCAGCGCAACCCGGAAATTCAGCGCAGCGATTGCCGCGACGTCGAACGCATGCGCGAACATTGCCGGCGCCTGCGCATTGCAACCAAAGCCGATTGGGGTTGGGGTCGCCTCATGTGCGAGATTTTCGAGGCCACCGTCGAAGACCAGTTGCTGCAGCCAACCTTCATCACCGAATACCCGGCGGAAGTGTCGCCGCTGTCGCGTCGCAACGACCGCGATCCTGACGTCACCGATCGCTTCGAGTTGTTCATCGTTGCCCGCGAGCTGGCCAACGGCTTTTCCGAGCTCAATGACCCGGAGGACCAGTCCGAGCGCTTCCGCGCCCAGGTCCAAGCCAAGGATGCCGGCGATGCCGAAGCCATGCACTACGACGACGACTACATCCGCGCGCTCGAGTACGGACTTCCGCCAACTGCAGGCGAGGGCATCGGCATCGACCGCCTGGTGATGCTGTTCACCGATTCGGCCTCGATCCGGGATGTGCTGCTGTTCCCGTACATGCGGCCAGAAGCGGGCTAGCCTGCAGCCACAGGACGCGCAGCGTCAGCTTGTGACGGAGTTGGCATTTTCGCCGTCCAGTCTGCATTTCTCACACCGGTGCGAGCAACCCGCTTCGGTTCGAAGCCGCACACGAACCATGAACCTTGTCATGGAGAGGAGCGCAGCGACGAAGCAATCCAGCGACGGTTGCCTTGACGCCGTCAAGTCGCTGGATTGCCGCGGCATGCGCCCGATATCGAGGGAAGATCAAGCCTTCTCGCCGCGCATGCCTCGCAATGACGAATCAATGACTTACGACATGGGTTCATGGAGAGCCTTCAGTTTCACCCAAAACTGCGCGGTGACCTTGAACCT
>JAIMJQ010000117.1 GCA_020693165.1 Xanthomonas sp.
GCCAACAACCAGCAACCAACAACCAGCAACCAACAACCAACAACCAACAACCAACAACCGATGCCCCTCACCCGCTGGCCCGAAACCGCACAAAAACTCACCATCGACGGCCCCTCCGGCAAGCTGGAGCTGGCCGTCGGCGCTGCCGTAGCCGACGCTCGTGCGCTGGCGGTGATCTGCCATCCGCATCCGCTGCATGGCGGCACCATGGACAACAAGGTGGTGACCATGCTTGAGCGCACGCTGCGCGATGCAGGCGCCGCTACCGTGCGCTTCAACTTCCGTGGCGTCGGCGCCTCGACCGGGCAGTTCGACGAGGGCCAGGGCGAGGGCGATGACCTGGCTGCGGTGGTTGCATTGGCGCGCAGCTGGCTGCCCGAGGCCCGATTGTGGCTGGCCGGCTTTTCCTTTGGCAGCTACGTGTCGGCCCGAATGGCAGCCGCGCTGGGCGCCGACCTGCTGATCAGTGTGGCGCCACCGGTCGGGCGCTTTGCCTTTCGCGCCATCGCGCATCCGCCGCGCCGCTGGATCGTGTTGCAGGGCGAAGTCGACGAGGTCGTCGATCCGGCGCTGGTGTTCGCGCATTTCGAGCAGATGCAGCCGCCGGTCGAAATGTTGCGTTTCGCCGATACCGGACATTTCTTCCACGGCAAGCTGGTGCAAATGCGCGAACGCCTTGGCGCGCTGCTGGAACCGTTGCGGTGACTCGCGTCGTTGCAGCCGATTCGCCGTTGGGGCGTTACCAGTCTGGCGTTGCCAGCGGCGCCTGGCGGGACGATCCGCAGCAGCGCAAGGCGCTCGCCGAACTGACGCGGATCGACGAGGAATTGCGCAACCATCGCCCGCCCGGTCTGTGGCAGCGCCTGAGCCGGAGCGGACGACCGCCGGTCGGCGTGCGTGGCCTCTACCTGCACGGCAGTGTGGGTCGCGGCAAGACCTTCGTGATGGATCTGTTCTTCGATGGCCTCGCCATCGAGCGCAAGCAGCGCTTGCACTTCCATCGTTTCATGGGCCGCGTGCATGCCGAACTGGCGGAACTCAAGGACATGACCGACCCGCTGGCGCTGGTCGCCGAACATTTCGCCGAGCGCGCACGCGTACTCTGTTTTGACGAATTCTTCGTCAGCGACATCGGTGACGCGATGTTGCTCGGGCGCCTGCTCGAACATCTGTTCGCGCGCGGGGTCACGCTGGTCGCAACCAGCAACGTGGGACCGAAGAACCTCTATCGCGATGGCTTGCAGCGTTCCCGCTTCCTGCCGGCGATTGCCGCGATCGAGCGCCACTGCAAGGTGATGGAGCTGGTCAGCCCGCAGGACTATCGACTGCGCGCGCTCAGCCAGGCGCCGGTCTACCACCAACCACTGGGCAGCGCCGCCGAGCAGGCCTTGGAGCAGGCGTTCGCGCGCCTGGCAACCGCTGTCCACGATTCCCGCTGCGCGATCACCATCAATGATCGCGACATCCCGATCCGGCGACGGGCAGGCGACCTGATCTGGCTCGACTTCGATGCCTTGTGCCGCGGCGCCCGCGCCGCCGCCGACTACATCGAGATCGCGCAGAGCTTTGCGACCGTGATCCTGAGCGGCGTTCCGCGTTTCGGCGTCAACGATGAGAACGAGGCGCGTCGCTTTGTGCACCTGGTCGACGAGTTTTACGATCGCAACGTCAAGCTGATTCTGAGCGCGGCGGCGGCGCCGACCGAGCTGTACGCCGGCGAACGCCTGTGCCTCGAATTTCAGCGCACCAGTTCACGCCTGATCGAGATGCAGAGCCAGGCCTATCTGCAGCGCGGCCATCGGCCGTAGGTCACGGATTCGCCGTCACCTTGCGAATCCGCTCGCGGCTGAAGTCGAGGTCGGCCTTGCCGCCGCTGACGCGCCGCTGGATCGTCAGTGTCTTCGGGTTGACCGCGGTGAGCTTGCCGACGCGCGTGCGGCCGTCGTCGGTTTCGATCGATACGTTCTCGCCGATCGCCGCTATCAGGCTCGGTGTGTCGAGGCCGATCGGCGTCGGTTGCGGTCGCGAAGGCGGGCGCGCGGCTGGCGCCTCGACCGGCTTCGGCGCGGCCGCGGCTGCGGCGTCGGGCAGTGGGTCCGTCATCGCGCGCATGCGTTCACCGAGCCCGGCGAATGGCGAAGTGTCGCTCGCTGCGGCAGCGTCGGCGTTACGCGCGAGCAAGTCGTAGACGCTGCCGCTGAACGCCTGCGGCAACGGCCGCGGTCGCACGAACGACAATGCCATTGGAATGCCGGCCTCGTTGTCGTGCCAGATCTGCGCGTTGAGCACCTGCCACCTCTGCTCGGCCGGGTACTGCGCGAACAGCTCCGCCGAAAGCTCCGAGGGCCACTTCGCTTCCATCGTCAGGACGCCGCCGTTGCTGGCGAAGGTCGAGTAGACCGACTCGGTCTCCGGCGCCATGCGCACGCCATAGACTTCGAGGATGCGGCGTACCGTGGTGATATGGCGGCGCTGGAACTCGTCGGCGTCGACGCCAGCCTGTTCCGCGCACCAACTGTTGCGTGCGGCGTTGAAGCCGCGGTCGTTGATGATCCAGCGCAGCGCGCGGGCGCGCTCGCCGACACCGTCGCTGTCCAGAATGCGGCGCGGCTGGTCGGTCTGCCAGTCGATCTCGAAGCTCGAACTCACCAGCCCCGGCGCCTCGATTTGCAGCGACATGGTGACCTGGTCGGAGCCGGTCACGGCAAAGCCGACGCTCAAGTCGGTCCGCTCGTAGGGCAGGCGCAGATCGTTCTGCAGTTGCAGCGGCACGAAGTAACGGATGTTGCTGCAACCCTCGGTCTCGAACGGTACGCCGGTAGTGAAACCGACGTCGGGCAGTCCCGGCGGCAGCAGGTCGTTGACATCGAGTTCGAACCCGCGCAAGCGCAGATACAGGCTGTCGGTGGATGGCAGCATCGAGCCCCCGCGCGTGTCGGCGGCTCGCGCGAGCGCACGACCGAATCGCCCGGTTCGGCTTTCGATCGGATTGACCAGTTGCGCGGTCCACCACCAACCCGGCGTATCCAGCTCCAGTTCCTGAATGTACAGGCTCGCCGTGCCGCCAGCGTCCGACTCGATGCGCAGCTTGTTGATGCCGAGATTGCCGTCCCAGGTGTAGTAGCCGCCGCGATGGCTGGCAGTGGCAAACATGCCCACCGATTGCACCACGCCGTCGGCGAACTGGTTGATTCGATAGATCAGGTAAAAGTGCGCGGCGACAATCGCCGCGAGCACGCCGGCGGTCGCTTTCAGCCATATCGGAAAGCCGGTCGAGCGCTCGGACCGGGGTATGGGTGCGGAACGCTTGCCGGCCATCGATGGCTCTCCCATGAGCTGTGCGCGGACAGCATACCGCGCTCATCAGGTAGGTTCGGCGATTGCCTCAGCGGATGATCTGGTTCATCTCGAAGATCGGCAGCAGGATCGCCAGCACCATGAACAGCACCAGACCGCCCATGGCGACGATCAGCAGCGGTTCGAGAATGGCGACGAAAGCATTCAGCGAGCCCTGCACCTGTTTCTCCTGCAGTTCGGCGGCGTGATCGAGCATCGGCTCCAGTTCGCCGCTTTTTTCGCCGCTGCCGACCAGGCGCGTCAGCAGTGGCGGAAAGCGACCACTTTCGGCGAGCGCGCGACTCAGGCTGCCGCCTTCGCGGACGCGTGCGATTGCAGCCACGATGGCTTCACGCAAGGGCAGCAGCGTCAGCGTCGCGGCGCCGAGCCGCAGCGCCTCCAGCAGTGGCACCGAGGCGGCGGTGGCGATCGACAGCGTGCGCGCGAAGCGCGCCGTGTCCTGCGCCCGCAACAGCGCGCCCAGCAGCGGAATGCGCATCAGCAGCAAGTGCCAGCGCGACCGGAACGCCGGTCTCGCCAGCGCTGCGCGAAAGGCGGCCAGCGCGCCGATCAGCGCCAGCAGCAGCCACGGGCCGGCGATGCGGACGAATGCGCTCAAAGCCAGCAGCACACGTGTCGGCCATGGCAACTGCTGCTGCAACTGTTCGAACACGCCAACCACCTGCGGCACGACGTAGCCGAGCAGGCCGGCGACGATCGCGAATGCCACCAGCGACAGCAGCGCCGGGTAGATCAGCGCGGCGATCACCTTCTGGCCGAGTTCGCGGCGCTCCTCGAGAAATCCGGCCAGGCGTTCGAGCACGCGGTCGAGCTTGCCGGATTGCTCGCCGGCGGCGACCGCGGAGCGATACAGCTCCGGAAAGCTGTCGGGAAACTCGCCGAGGCTGTCGGCCAGCGTGCGACCCTCCATCAGCTTCGCACGCACCGCCACCAGCATGCGCTGGGCGCGAGCATCGCCACTTTGTTCGGCCAGCGCCGACAGCGCCTCGTCGAGCGGCAGTCCGGCGCGCACCAGCGTCGCCCACTGGCGCGTCAGGATGGACAGATCGGCGGCCGAGATGCCGCGCCCGAACAGGTCCTTGAGCTCGCGCCGCGGCGCTTTCTCGCGGACCTCGGTCACCTCCAGTGGCACCAGGCCCTGGTCGCGCAGGTTCTGGCGCACGGCCTTGGGTGTGTCGCCCTGCAACACGCCCTTGTGGGTGCGCCCGGATTGGTCCAGCGCCTGGTATTCGAATGCGGGCATCTAGGGACCCTCTGAACAAGTTATGCAGCCGCGTTGTGAGTCCATTTTGCCTGCCGCCAGGCGCGGTCCGAAGGTCGTGGCATGGTCTACGAAGCCGAGGACCGGAACGACGCGGCAGGCAAAATGGGCCACAACCCTTCGGGACGGTGGCTCAAACGGCCTCCAGCTGCGTCTGACATCTCGCCCAGAGCGCAGGCCATGGCCTTCGGTGTCATCCTTGCTGGCGACCATTTCAGCCGCCGTCGCGGCCGCAGAACTTGTTCGGAGGGTCCCTGGTGTGCAATCGCTCGGCGAGACTACGACCCCTGAGCATAGGCGCTGGACCGTCGTTGCAGGAAAGACCTGCACATCGCGATCGGCTGCCAGCAATCAGCCATCCATTGGGCAAGCTGACGTCCCTTTCGCATCGGCCGCGGCATTCTGCGAAGATCCCGTCCTGACCTCATTCGGAATCCCGGCATGGCCAAGAAATCCTCGCGCGCGGACAACTCGGATCCGCTGCCGGCAGCGACGCCGGCGAGCGCTCCAGCCTCCGAGCGCATCCGCGCGCGCATCAAGGCGGCTGGAAATCGCTTCCATGCCAACGACAACATCGCCGCATTCATCGAGCCGGGCGAACTTGACGAGCTGCAGGACGAGGTGAGCGCGCACCTGTCCGGTGTGCTGCGTAGCCTGGTGATCGATACCGACAGCGATCACAACACCCAGGGCACCGCACGCCGGGTCGCAAAGATGTATCTCAACGAGATCTTTCGCGGTCGCTATGTGGCGCCGCCGCCGGTTACCGAGTTCCCCAACGTCGAGCAGCTCAACGAGCTGATGATCGTCGGTCCGATCACCGTGCGCAGCGCCTGTTCGCACCATCTGTGTCCGATCATGGGCCGGGTCTGGGTCGGCGTGATGCCGAACGAACACTCCAACCTGATTGGCCTTTCCAAATACGCGCGCCTGACCGAGTGGGTGATGAGCCGCCCGCAGATTCAGGAAGAGGCGGTCACCCAGCTTTCGAGCCTGCTCTACGACATGATGCAGCCCGACGGCCTGGCGCTGGTGATGGAGGCCGACCATTTCTGCATGCACTGGCGCGGGGTCAAGGATGCTGATTCGAAGATGATCAACAGCGTCATGCGCGGCTCGTTCCTGAAGGATGCGAACCTGCGGCGCGAGTTCTTGAGTTTGTTGAATCGGAAGCGGGGCTAGACATGAACAAGCGGGGCGGGGGGCAGGGGAAGTGGACCTTGCCGCTGTTGGTCGTCCTTCAGCGAGCGCGGGAGTCTCGGTTCTGAGCGGGATTGTTGTTCCCCTGCCCCTTGCCCCCTGCCCCGCTTTTTTGCAACCCATCTCGCTCACCCCCACACACACCCGACCCTGAGGCCCCATCCCATGCTGGTCCGTTTGCTCTACGCCAGTCGCACCAAGTCCAAGCCGACGCCGAAGATGATCGAGTCGATTCTGGAATCCTCGCGCAAGCACAATCCGGAAGGCGGCATCACCGGAATCCTCTGCCACGGCGGCGATGTGTTCCTGCAGGTACTGGAAGGCGGTCGCGGTGCCGTCAATGCCCTGTACAACCAGATTGCCCGCGATCCGCGCCACCAGGACGTGGTCATCCTGCATTACGAAGAGGTCACCGAGCGCCGTTTCGCCGGCTGGACCATGGGCCAGGTCAACCTCGCCAAGGTCAACGCGTCGCTGCTGCTGAAGTACTCCGAGCGCGCCACGCTGGATCCCTATGCCGTGTCCGGCAAGGTGTCGATGGCGCTGCTCGACGAGCTGATTGCCACTGCATCGATCCTCGGGCGCGCCTCCTGTCAGGTGTCGGCGGACTGATCGTCGCCGTCGCGGGTGGCGCGCGGCGAGGTCCGGGTCGCGTCGTCTGCTGTGCAGACAACGTGATTTACGTTCAATGACTTGCGTCGTGTTCGGTGGACCCG
>JAIMJQ010000013.1:0-11949 GCA_020693165.1 Xanthomonas sp.
TTGCGCTTCGCGAACGCTCAAAGCAGCGCCAATGGCGCAAAGTGCGCTGGGTGCGTCGAACTCGGCACGCCCGCGTCCTTCGACGGTTTCCCCCCAAAAAGCACGGGGGAAACGCTCAGGATGAACGGTTTCGCGATAGGTTTAGCGAATAGTTACGAGTGGCTTGTCGCGCGAGTGCTACGGTCAGATCTCGCGACTCAGAGTCGCGCTCTGGCACCGGTAGTCGGTACTCGCTGAAAAATCACTCGAACCCGTCGACCAGCAGATCGGCTGGCGTGAACTGCTGGCGCAGCCACGGGATCAGCAGCGCCAGCGTCTGCGACTGCTGACTGTCGACGCTGATCGTTGCGCTGCCGCCGCAGCTGGTCTCGCCGATCGAGCAGGTGAAGCTGCCGCTGGTGAACTGGCAGTGGCTGCCGCCGTCGATGTCGATCTGCTGTTTGAGTTCCGCCGGGGTGGCCAGCGCGGCGAAGATCGGGCTGGCGTGACTGGCGCTGGGCGTCACGCAGTCGCGCGATCCGGTGATGAGCAGCGCGGGCGCCGAGATGTCGGCCGCGGCGGCGATTGCCGATGGGTTGGTATTGGCCGGTGCGAAAGCGAACAGGGCGCCGACGTTGCTGGCCTCGGCCACGCCCAGCACCGCTGCCCCACCACCCATCGAGTGGCCGCCGATGGCGCGACCCGGACCGGCTGCGAGGGTCCACGGAGAGGTCTGCGCCAGCGCATCGCCGACGAAGGCGAGGTCGCGGCCGAACTCGGCATGGTTCGGCGACAGTCCGCCTTCGGTGCCGGGCAGGATCACGATGAACCCGGCCTCGGCGAGGGCATCGGCCAGATAGCGGTAGGCGCTGTTGCCGATGGTGAAGCCGTGGCCGAACGCGACCACCGGAAAGTTGCAGCCGGTCACGGCTGGCGTTCCGGCACCGGCGCTGGCGGCCGGATAGTGCACTCGCGTGGCGACGGCGCGATTGTCGCGGGCCGGGTCGATCAGCGTCGCTGCGGTGGTGCCGACGGCATGCGGCGCAGCACAGGTGGACGCGCCTGCCGCCTCTGCTGCCAGCAGTACGGCGAACATCAGCACCCGACAATTTCGTCCCTTGCGGCGCCTGCCGTTCATGACCTTGCCTGCGAAGTGCGAAGGGTTGTCGTGCGCATATCATCGGGACTTGCAATGGTCGGAATCAACTGTTCATATGCGCTGCCTTGTGCCTCGGCAGCCTGCACTTGCGTGCAATGAGGCAGTCCCTGGAGCGCCCATGTCCGGCATCGTCATCGTTGAGAGTTCGGCTACGCTGAGTCATTTGCTGCAGCGGACGTTGACTGCCAGCAAGCAGGAGGTCGATTGCATCCTGACCACCTACGCCGAGGCCAGTGCTTTGCTCGGTGGCGTCGAGGCCGGAACCGAGCAGTTCAAGGTCATGGTCCTCGGCGCGCCAGCGCGCCACGGAACCGAATTCGAGGCGCTGTTGACCCAGCTCGGCGAGGGCCGTGCGCCGTCGTTGCCGGTGCTGGTGCTGAGCCACGAAAAGACTCCATACCTGTCGGAGTGGCTGGCGCGGCGCCGCAACGCCTTCCTGCTGCTGTGGTCCAACTTCGGGCGCATCCCGGCGGCACTCAAGCAGTTGCTGCCACCGGACGTTGCGGTTGGCGAAACAGCAACGTCGCCGGCGGAGTCGCTGGTGCATCCGTTGGCGCCGGCGCCGCTCAAGGTGCTGTTCATCGACGACTCGCAGAGCGTGCGCTTCGCCTATCGGCAGTTGCTGGAAAACAACGGTTTCGTGGTCGATACCGCAGCGTCGGTACAGGAAGGTTATGCCAAAGGGCAGAGCGGCGCCTACGACCTTGCCATCGTCGACTACTACCTGCCGGACGGCAGCGGCGACGAGCTGACGCGTCGGTTGGCGCACTCACCGGCGACGCGCAACATGCCGATCGCGATCATCACCGGCAGCTACAAGGACGCGGTGATCAAGAAGTGCCTCGAAGCCGGGGCGATGGAATGCATGTTCAAGAACGAAGTGCTGGAGCTGACGCTGGCGCGCATCAAGGCCTTGGCGCGCACGATCCAGACGCAGAAATCGGTCGAGGCCGAACGCGTGCGCCTCGACGGTATCCTGCGTTCGGTTGGCGATGGCGTCTATGGCGTCGACGGCGCCGGGGTGATCACCTTCGCCAACCCGGCGGCGCTGGCGATGCTTGAATACGCCGGCGAGCGCGATCTGATCGGCCAATCGGCGCATGCGCAGATTCACTACGCGGCCGGCGACGGCGAGCGCGTGGACGCCGCCGACTCGGCGCTGGCGCGCGCCTATCAGCAAGGCTCCGAGCTCAAATCCTACGAAACCGTGTTCTGGACACGTTCGGGAGCAGCGCTGCCGGTCGAATGCACGGTGCTGCCACTCGCCATCCAGGGTCGCCGCGAGGGCACGGTGGTGGTGTTCCGCAACATCTCCGAGCGCAAGAGCGCCGATCGCCTGCGCTGGGAATTGCTGCACGACCAGCTGACCGGGCTGGCGAACCGGCGTTTCCTGATCCAGGCGTTGACCCAGGAGCTGGATCGCCGCCGCGAGCGTGGTGGCTATTCAGCGTTGCTCTACATCGATATCGATCGTTTCAATGCAATTGTCGATCATGCCGGCGAGCAGGCCGCCGACCGCGTGCTGGTCGACGTCGGCCACCTGATGTCGCAGCGGCTGCGCCCGGATGACTTGCTCGCGCGCCTCGAAGACGATCACTTCGCGCTGTTGATGTCGGGGGTGCAGCTGGAGAATCTGTTCACCATCGCCGACAGTTTTCGCGAGTTGCTCGGCGAGACCCGGGTCCAGATGTACGGGCGCCCGGTGGCGGTCTGCGGATCGGTCGGCGTGGCTATCCTCAGCGGCGAGGCGCCGAGCGCCGAATACGTCATCGAGCACGCGCGCCTGGCGTGCCAGGATGCCAAGCGCCGCGGTCGCAACCAGACCCAGATCTATGTTGCCGGCAGCGACGCGCGGATCGCGCGCGAACTCGACGCCGGCTGGATCGTGCGCCTCAAGGATGCGTTGCACGAGGATCGCTTCCTGCTGCTGACACAGCCGATCCTGCCGGTAGCGGAGATCCGCAACGCCGACGAAGCGGCGTTGCGTGCCCAGGGCTGGCGCCTGCACCAGACCACCGGCGGCGAGGCGCTGTTCGAATTGCTGATCCGCATGGTCAATCGCGACGGCCAATGGGTCAGCCCGTCGGTGTTCGTGCCGCTCGCCGAGCGCGTCGGCATGATGCCGAAGATCGATCTGTGGGTGATCGCGCGGGCGCTGCGCTTCCTGGCGACGTTGCCGGGCAACACCCGCGTCGGTCTGACCGTAAACCTGTCGAACGCGACGCTGCAGGATCCGGATTCGTTGAAGCTGATCGTCGGCATGATCGAAGGCTCCGGAGTGCCGGCGTCGCGCTTGATCTTCGAGGTGACCGAAACCAGCGAGATCGGTAGCCTGCATGCGGCGCGCAAGTTCATGCAGATCCTGCGCAAGCAGGGCGTGCGTTTCGCGCTCGACGACTTCGGCACCGGTTTCAGCTCGATCAGCCATCTGAAACACCTGCCGGTCGACTTCGTCAAGATCGAGGGCAGCCTGATCACCGACCTGACCGAATCCTCGCGCGACCGCACCATGGTTGCCTCGATGGTGTCGCTGGCGCACGCGCTCGAACTGCAGGTCATCGCCGAGCACGTCGACAGCATGCATACGCTGCGCTGGCTCGCCGACTGCGGCGCCGACTATGCGCAGGGCCATTATCTCGGCGAGCCGGTGCGGCTGGAGGAGATCGACTTCAAGGCGCTGAATGTGGCGGCGGCCAGCGTCGTCTGAGCGGGTGTACGACTCCGTGCTTCGGTCCGCGTGGCGACCTCGTGGGGGGTTTTTGTCCGCAAAGGACGCAACCAACGCAAAGGAAAGCGATGTCCGGCCAGTTGCCGCAAGACGCATGAGCCGGCCAGCCGTTCTCCTCCTTCGCTCTCTTTGCGTCGTTTGCGGACAAATGCAGTTGTTCAATGGGTTACGTCATCATCGGCGCCTTGATTCGAGTCATGACGCCCACTGACCCTCTCGCGCCATCGCCCTGGCGCCAGTTGTTCGCCAATGTCGCCGTCGCCTTGCCAATTGGCTTGCTGGCGCTGCTGGCGCTGGCGTCGTTGCTGACGCCGTGGATGTGGCCGTACGCGCCGGGACAGCCGGAATGGGGCCGCGACCTGCTGGCGCCCGGCTTTGCGCACGGCCACTGGTTCGGCACCGATGCCATCGGTCGCGACATGCTGGCGCGGACCATGGGCGGCGTTGGTGTCTCGCTGGCGATCGGTTTCGGCGCCGGCGTGCTGGCGGTGCTCATCGGTGGCGCGATCGGCGGCGCCGCTGGGTACTTCGGCGGCTGGGTCGACGAATTGCTGATGCGGACGAACGACCTTCTGCTGAGCCTGCCACTGATGCTGATCGCGATCCTGCTGATCGCGCTGTTCGAGCCCTCGCTGCAGCTGTTGATCGTGGTTGTGGGCGGTTTCGGCAGTCTCGATGCCGCGCGCATCCTGCGTGCGGAAGCAAGACGCCTGCGCCACACCGAGTTCATGCTGGCAAGCCGGCTGCAGGGCGCCACGGCCTTGCAGCAATGGCGCCGCCATTTGCTGCCCAACCTGGTGCCGGTGGCGCTGACGACGCTAGGCATGGTGGTTCCGCAGGCGATCCTGGTGGAGTCGTTCCTGGCCTTCCTTGGCCTCGGTCCGAGCGAGCGTGTCGGCAGCCTCGGCACATTACTGGCCGAGGGCGTGCAGGACCTGGCTTGGGCGCCATGGACCTTGTGGATACCGGCATTGGCGCTGGCGCTGGTGCTGCTCGGCTTCGGCTTGGCCGGCGATGCACTCAGGGCGCGCCTGCGAGTGCTGACCGGGGGCAGCGCGTGAGTTCACCGTTGCTGGACGTGTCCGGTTTGCGCATCGGTTTTGATGCGGGAACGGCGATCATCGATGGACTCGACCTGCGGCTCGCTGCCGGCGAAGTTGCGGGACTGGTCGGCCCGTCCGGTGCGGGCAAGAGCCTGATCGCGCGTGCGCTGGTAGGCCTGCTGCCTGCAGCTGCGCGCGTGCAGGCCGGAAACGTGCGCTTTCGCGGCCGCATTCTGGCGTCCGCAGCGGACTTCGCGCAGGCGCGCGGCAGCGGCATCGCCTATGTGTTCCAGGATGCCGCCACCAGCCTGCACCCACTGCGCCGCGTCGGCACCCAATTGCGCGAATGCCTGCGCGTGCACGCGCCGCAAGCCACCACGGCTGAACTGCGGCGGCGCATCGGTTCGGCCCTGGACGAAGTCGGATTGAGCGGCGAACGGCGCTGGCTCGAGGCGTACCCGCACCAGCTCTCCGGCGGCCAGCGCCAGCGTGTGATGCTGGCGCTGACACTGCTTCCGCAGCCGGCGCTGCTGATTGCCGATGAACCGACCAGCGCGCTCGACCCGGTGCTGGCCAGGCGCATCTGCGACTTGTTGGCGGATGCGGCCCGACGCCGCGGCATGGGCCTGCTGCTGATCAGTCATGACTTGCCGCGCGTGGCGGAGTACTGTCCGCGCGTTTATCGCCTGTGCGAAGGCCGCGCCGGGTTGCAGGATGAGTCCCGATCGCACGCGCCAACGCGCCGCAGTCGCACGCTGTCGACGCCGTCGCGATCGGCAGAGGGTACCAGGCTGCTGGGCGCTCGCGAACTGTCGCTGACCTATGCGAGTGGCTGGCGCTGGCCCTGGCAGTCGGCGCCGCCGTTGGCGGTCGATGGCGTCAACCTGACGCTGACCGCAGGTGAACGCCTCGGCGTGGTCGGCAGTTCCGGCTCGGGAAAGTCGACTCTGGCGCGCGGCTTGCTCGGCCTGATGCCTCCTCGCGGCGGCAGCGTGGAGTGGTTCGGGCACGACTTCGCTGCACTCGACCGCCGTCTCCGGCGGCGCTGGCGGACACGCGTGCAACTGGTGTTCCAGGATCCGGTGCGCAGCCTCGATCCGATGCAGCGGGTGGACGCGATGCTCGCCGAGGCGTTCTCCGCAGCTGCTGAGCCGCCGTCCGTGGGCGAGCGCCCGGCGGTGGCGCGGGCGGCGCTGATCGAGGTCGGGCTCGATCCCGGCGCACTGTCGCGCTATCCGAGTCAGTTCTCGGGGGGACAACGCCAACGGCTGGCCATCGCGCGGGCACTTGCGACACGGCCGCAAGTGCTGATCTGCGACGAAGCCACCAGTGCACTCGATCACGCGACCCAGGCGCAGATCCTGGACTTGCTGGACCGGGTTGCGCGCGAACGCGGCACCGCCCTGCTGTTCGTCTCGCACGACCTCGAAGCGGTTGCCTGGCTGTGCGACTCGATGCTGGTCCTGGACGGCGGCCGGGTAGTCGAGTCCGGCGCGCCGCGCACGCTGCTCGCGAATCCGTCTTCGGCGGCTCTGCGGGCCTTGGTCGAGGCGTTGCCGCGAGCACGGCCGCGCAATGGTGAGGGTTTTCTTAACGCTCCTTGAGAATGCGCATGCGCGTCGGACTTGCGGCTTAAGCTAGCTCTCGCCCGGCCACCAGGGCGCTTACGGAGGCAGCCATGAAATCAGCAATGACCATGATCGCGATGTGCGTCGGCGTGTTCGCATTCGCCGCCAGCGCCAGCGCCAATGAAGTTTTCGAGCCGCGCCACATCGATCCCGACGTCTGGAAATCGAGCCACTTCCAGCGCGCCCATCCCGATCTCAAACACCGTGTTGCCGGCCAGGCATTGCTCGAGGACGGCAAGGTGCGGGCAGCGATGGCGGAGTTCCAGAGCGCCGCGTCCTGGGGTGACAAGCTGTCGCAGGCGATGCTGGCCGAGCTGTACTGGGAGGGCACGGGCGTGCGCCAGGACCGTTCGCGCGCCTATGCGTGGATGGATCTTGCGGCCGAGCGACAGTTCGTTCCGTTCGTCGCCAAGCGCGAGAAGTACTGGGCACAGCTGGATGCGCAGGAGCGCGAGGTGGCGCTGGCGATCGGTGCCGACGTCTACGCCGAGTTTGGCGACGACGCAGCGTTGCCGCGGTTGCAGTCGCGCCTGATCCGCGAACGTGGCTCCACCGGCAGTCGCCTCGGTTTCGCCGGCAACGGCACCGTGACTTTGCGCGGAGAGTCTGCCAGCCTGCTGGTGCTGAGCTGGACCGGCCTGATGCCGCAGTTGCTCGGCGGCAATCAGATGTCGCTCACGGCTTACTATTCGCCGCAGTTGTGGCGCTTCGAGAATTACATGAACTGGCACGCCGACGCGCTGGAACTGGCGCGTCGCGGCGTGGTCAGGGTCGGTGCGGTCGGCGACCAGGGTTGAATGACGACGCGGGAACCGGTGGGAGCGGGCTCTGTGCGAGATGCTTGCATTCGCGTTGCCGCAAGCTCGCGGGCCGGGACCGCGCCCACCAAACATATCGCAAGTAACTGAACGAAAGATTTATCCGCAAAGGACGCAAAGGAAGGCAGCGGACAGGGACTCCCCCGGCGGTCATCGTGCCGGCGCGCCGTCCCTGAGCAATCTTTGCGTTCTTTGCGGACGACGGGCAGTCAACAGGATCACCACCCGGTTCGATGCGCGAACAAGCGCGCCGCCAGCGGCGACCGCGACTCACAACGCCATCCCATACAGGCACAACTCCTCGGCCGGATCGCCGTGCGGAATGCGACGCTCGAGGCGCATGCCAAGGCGTACCAGCAACTGCGCCGAGCGCGCGTTGTCCGGCGCGGTGATTGCGATCAGACGCGCCAGCTGGAACTGCCTGCGCGCGAGGTCGACGCAGGCGCCGGCGGCTTCCAGTGCATAGCCATGGCCTGTATGGGCGGTCAGCATCGCGTAGCCGATGTCGACATCCGGCAGCGTATCGCGCTTGAGCAGTCCGCACATGCCGATCGGTGCGCCGCCGGAGTTGAGTTCGATCGCGTACAGGCCGAAACCATGACGGGCATACATCGCCAGCGGACCGTTCCGGAGGTAGGCGCGAGCCGCCGCGAGATCGCGGACGTTGCGGTCGCCGATGTGGCGCAGCCATTCGGGCTGGTTGACCAGTTCCAGGATGAAGGCGGCGTCCTCCGGGTTGAAGCGGCGCAGGCGCAGGCGCGAGGTCGTGGCCACTACCACGCTGGTTTCGTCGCTCATCGCCTGGCCTTCCCGGTACGATCAAAGGTCCACATCATCGCTGCTGGCGTGGCGTTTGCGACCGTGCAGCGTTGCCGGTTGTGGCTGACGCAAGGTGCCGCGCGGCCATCGGCCAAGCTACAGCGCCTCGACGAAATCAGCCAGTTGCGACAGGCAGCTGAACGCCCGCGGTGGAGTACCGCCCAGCGTCCAGCCACCGCCTTCGCGGTCGATCCAGGCGGCATGCAAGCCGGCGCCTAGCGCACCCAGCACGTCCTGTTCGGGATGGTCGCCAACATGCAGGGTCTCGTGCGGAGCTGCCCCGGCGAGGGCGCATGCGGCATGGAAGATGCTGGCATCGGGCTTCGCGCTGCCGTGGCTGCGCGCGGTAATCTGCGCCCGGAACAGATGCGACAGCCCGACTCGGTCGAGGCAGGCATTGCCGTTGGTGAGCGATACCAATGGCGCGCGTCGCGCCAGCCGTTCGAGCGCATCGCCGACTTCCGGATAAAGCTCGACGCGATTGCGGGCGGCAAAGAATGCCTCGAACGCCTGTTCCACGTCATCCTCGCCGTAACCGTACGGACTCATTGCCCGGCGCAGGCAGATCATGCGCATGGCGGTGAAATCATGCCCGAGGTGCGGGTGAGTAGCGAACACATGGTCACGCAGCCGACGCATCTCGTCGATCGGCACAGCCTGCGCGACTTCGGGGCAGTTCTGCTCCAGCCACTGTTGCAACGCGAGGTCGGCGCGCTCCATGACCGGTGCGATCGGCCACAGCGTGTCGTCGAGATCGAGGGTGATGGCGCGAATCTTCATTCTCCAAGTGTACGCGTGGATATCTGAGGGGGATGAGAATGAAGTGTCAGAAGCGGGGCAGGGGTCAGGGGGGCAACCGCGCAGCAGGGTTTGGCCATGACGCGAGACTGAATTTCTGGCTTGGGCGCCAAAAGCAGTGATGCATCTGGTCGCCATCAAGAGTCCAACCCCGGTTCACTGTCCGGGCGTGGTGCAAACGGTACCCGCTGCCCCTTGCCCCGCTTTCGGTCCACGGGAAAGTGCCGGCAAGCGCCGCTCTATCTCACTACCGGCGGCTTCTGCATCAGCTGGATCGGCTTGACGAAGGCAAGGCCGGCGCGCACCGCTTCGACTTCGGCCAGCGTTCCCGGCAGCAGGTTGGCTTCGGCGTTGCGGAATTGCGCCAGCGAGGTCAACGGCACGCCGCGGAAGCTGATCAGGATGTCGCCCGGACGCAGATCCGCGAAAGCTGCCGGCGATCCGGGTGCAACCGCCTGCACCTGCAGACCGAGGCGCGCCTCATTGGTCACCGAATGGCGCAGTTCGATCGCGCTCAACTCGACGCCCAGCCACGATCGCGTGACATAGCCCTGGCTGACGATGTCGTCGAGCACCTTGCGTGCGGTTTCCACCGGGATCGCGAAACTGATGCCCTCGGCGCCGCGGCCGCGGCCGAACATGGCGGTGTTGATGCCCACCAGTTCGCCTTCCGCGTTGACCAGCGCGCCGCCGGAATTGCCGGTGTTGACCGCCGCGTCGGTCTGGATCAGGTATTCGTAGCCGGCAAGGCCGAGGTTGAGGCGTTCGCTGCCGAGCGCGCTGACGATGCCCATGGTGACGCTTTGGCCGAGCCCGAACGGGTTGCCAATCGCCAGCACGACGTCGCCGATGCGCAATTGTTCCGCAGTGGCGAAGCGCAACGCCGGCAGACCCTCGGTGTCGATCTTGAGTACGGCAAGGTCGGTATCGGGATCGGTGGCGACAATCCGTGCGTCGGTGGTGCGCCCGTCCCAGAGCACGGCGCGAATGTTGTCCTTGTTCTCGACGACATGGTTGTTGGTCAAAAGGTAGCCGTCGGCGCGCACGATCACGGCTGAGCCCAGGCTTTCCTCAAGCCGCTGGCGCGGTGGCCCGACCGGCGAAAAGCTCGGTCCGAGGAAGCGCTGCGCCGCCGGATTGCCCTCCAGCCGCGAATAAGTCTGGTCGGTGACGATGCGGTTGGCGTAGATGTTGACCACCGATGGGCCGGCAGCGCCCACCGCAGCGGCGTAACTGCGCGGATTGCCGTTGTCGCCGCGGCCGCTGCCGGCGGGCCAGCCATAGCGCAAAAGCAGGGTCAGCAGCGCCAGCGCAAGTCCACCGACAGCCCAGGCGCCGAAGTAGAGCAGGTGGCTGCGCCAGGCCGATGCGTTCGCGGGAGATGTCATGCGCCGATTCTAGCCCGCACTTCTCACAGCGGTCGCGGATGATCGCGAAGGGCTTTGCGCCGAGCCCAAGCGTGCAGCTTTTCGCGCCGGTGCGAGAAATGCGGGCGTGGTGGTGTCGCCCCTGGCGGCGCTGACTGAGCGGATGTTCATGCAAATCACCCCAATAATGCGACTTGTTTACAGTTATTCAAGGAGTATTGTTGTGTCCCAGCGGCAGCATCGTCTGGCCATCCTGGCCGTTCAGGGAGAGCAGCATGGGGCGTGAATCAGTACCGAGCTTGAATGAATTCGTCGAGGGTGTGGAGAAGCGCAACCCGGGGCAGCCCGAGTTCATCCAGGCACTCCGTGAAGTCGCCGAGAGCGTACTCGACTACATCCGCGACAACCCGAAATACAACGAGTACCAGATCCTCGAGCGCATGGCCGAGCCGGACCGGGTGATCTCGTTTCGCGTCTGCTGGCAGGACGATGCCGGACATATCCGCGTCAACCGCGGCTATCGCATCCAGAACAACAGCGCGATCGGACCCTACAAGGGCGGCATCCGCTTCCATCCGTCGGTCAACCAGGGCGTGCTCAAGTTCCTGGCCTTCGAGCAGACTTTCAAGAACGCGCTGACCGGCCTGCCGATGGGCGGCGGCAAGGGCGGCTCCAACTTCAACCCGAAGGGCAAGTCGGAAGCCGAAGTGATGCGTTTCTGCCAGGCCTTCATGACCGAGCTGTACCGCCATATCGGTGAGGATGTCGACGTTCCGGCCGGCGACATCGGCGTCGGTGGTCGCGAGATCGGCTACATGTTCGGCCAGTTCAAGCGCATCACCAATCGCTACGTCGGTGTCCTGACCGGCAAGGGCCTGGAGTACGGTGGCAGCCCGATCCGCACCGAAGCCACCGGCTACGGCGCCGTGTACTTCATGGAAGACATGCTCAAGCGCGCCGGCAGGACCATGGAAGATGCGACCGTCCTGGTGTCCGGTTCCGGCAACGTTGCCCAGCATGCGGTCGAGAAGGTGCTGCACCTCGGCGGCAAGCCGGTCACGCTCTCCGACTCGGACGGCTTCATCCACGATCCGGCCGGCTTCACCCACGAGAAACTGACGTTCATCAAGGAGTTGAAGAACGTCCGCCGTGGGCGCATCGAGGAGTACACGAAGAAGTTCGGCGGCAGCTTCCACGCCGGTCAGCGGCCCTGGATCGTGCCCGGCCAGATCGCCTTCCCGTGCGCGACGCAGAACGAGATCAGCGGCGACGATGCCCGGATGATGCTGGCCAACGGCGTCAATGCGGTTGCCGAAGGCGCCAACATGCCGACCGATCTCGAAGGCGTGCACGCTTTTCAGGCAGCGCGCATCCTGTTCGCGCCGGGCAAGGCGGCGAACGCCGGCGGCGTGGCCGTTTCCGGTCTCGAGATGAGCCAGAACTCGGCACGCATCACCTGGAAGGAAGAGGAACTGCAGCGCCTGCTGCGCGACATCATGAAGGGCATCCATGAGCGTTGCGAGCGCTATGGCGGCGTCGCCGGCGACTCCAAGTACGTCGATTACGTCAAGGGCGCCAACATCGCCGGCTTCGTCAAGGTGGCCGACGCG
>JAIMJQ010000013.1:12077-16490 GCA_020693165.1 Xanthomonas sp.
CTTGCAGAGCGTCCAGACAAGTCTGGACCCACAGGAGCTTGCAGAGCGTCCAGACAAGTCTGGACCCACAGGAGCTTGCAGAGCGTCCAGACAAGTCTGGACCCACCGAAACTTTCAGAGCGGCCAGACGGGTCCGGACCGACCACAGCCCGAGCTACTCCTCCGGATCGTAATCCAGCACCGGCGCCAGCCAGCGCTCGGCCTCGCGCATCGATTGCCCACGCCGATGGGCGTAGTCGGCCACCTGTTCTTTGGTCACACGCCCCACCACGAAGTATTGGCTGTCCGGGTGGGCGAAGTAGAGCCCGCTGACCGCTGCAGCCGGATACATCGCGAAACTCTCGGTCAACTGGATGCCGGTGTTCGCCTCGGCTTGCAGCAAATCGAAGATCACCCGCTTTTCAGTGTGATCCGGGCACGCCGGATAGCCTGGTGCCGGCCGGATGCCGCGATAGCGCTCCTCGACCAGCGCGTCGTTGTCGAGCGCTTCCTCCGTCGCGTAGCCCCAGAACTCGCGGCGCACCCTCTGGTGCAGGCGCTCGGCGAACGCCTCGGCCAAACGGTCCGCAAGCGCCTTCAGCAGGATCGCGCTGTAGTCGTCATGCGCTGCCTCGAAGGCGGCAACGTGCGTTTCGATGCCGATTCCGGCGGTGACCGCGAAAGCGCCGATGTAGTCCGTCTTGCCCGAGGATTTGGGCGCGATGAAGTCGGCGAGGCACAGATTCGGCCGGCCCGGTGGCTTGTCGGCCTGCTGGCGCAGGAAAGAGAGGGTGGCGAGGAGGCCGGTTGCTTCGGTGTGCGGGGTTGCCGGTTTGTTGCTCGTCGGGTCAGTGAGCGCAAGGCGGGGCTGGGGGCTGGGGGCTGGGGGGCTCTGTTCGAGCGCAGCAGAAAGCTGGGGATCTCGGGAATCAAGAGCCGGAACTTGCGCTGGTTCCGCGCCATCGCGCCCCAGCCCCCAGTCCCCAGCCCCGCCTTTGCTTTCCCCGGCTTCACCGGCGTACACCTCCACCTCCTCCCCGACCGAATTGGCCGGCCACAACCCGATCACGCCGCGCGCGGTCAGCCATTTTTCGGCGATCAGCTTGTCGAGCATGCGGGTGGCATCGTCCAGCAGCTTGCGCGCCTCGGTGCCGACCACGGCGTCGTCGAGGATGGCGGGGTAGCGGCCCGCCAGTTCCCAGGTCTGGAAGAACGGAGTCCAGTCGATGTACTCGCGCAACTCGGCCAACGGGTAGTCGTCGAACACGGTCAGACCGAGTTTGGCTGGCGTCGGTGATTCGAGGTTGGCCCAGTCGCCGTCGAATCGATTGCCGCGCGCCTGCGCCAGCGAGACCAGTTTCTTGCCGGGACCGCGGTCCTTGTGGCGCTCGCGCACTTCGGCGTAATCGGCACGGGTTTCGGCGACGAAGCGCTCGCGTTCGAGCACGCTGACCAGGTTCTGCGCCACGCCAACCGCGCGCGAGGCGTCCTTCACCCACACGACGGGTGCCTTGTAGTGCGGTTCGATTTTCAGCGCGGTGTGCGCGCGCGAGGTGGTGGCGCCGCCGATCAGCAGGGGCTGCGTCATGCCCTGGCGCTGCATTTCCCTGGCCACATGGTGCATCTCGTCGAGCGAGGGCGTGATCAGCCCGGACAGGCCGATGATGTCGGCGCCAATCTCGCGCGCGGTGTCGATGATCTTCTGCGACGGCACCATGACGCCGAGGTCGACCACCTCGAAATTGTTGCAGGCGAGCACCACGCCGACGATGTTCTTGCCGATGTCGTGGACATCGCCCTTGACCGTCGCCATCAGGATCTTGCCGTTGTTTTTCGCCACGTCACCGCTGCGGCGCTTTTCTTCCTCGATGTACGGAATCAGGTAGGCGACCGCTTTCTTCATCACCCGTGCCGATTTGACCACCTGCGGCAGGAACATCTTGCCGGCGCCGAACAGATCGCCAACCACGTTCATGCCGGCCATCAACGGCCCTTCGATGACTTCCAGCGGCTTGTCCGCCCGCGCCCGCGCCGCTTCCGTATCGGCCTCGACAAACTCGTCGATCCCGTGCACCAGCGCATGTTCCAGCCGCTTCTCAACTTCCCAACCTCGCCACTCGGCGCTCTCCCGATTCCCGATTCCCGATTCCCGATTGCCGCCCTGATACTTCGGCGCAATCTCCAGCAACCGCTCCGTGGCATCGGTCCGCCGATTCAGCACCACGTCCTCGACGCGCTCGCGCAGTTCCTCGGGCAAGTCGTCGTAGATCGCCAGCGCACCGGCGTTGACGATGCCCATGTCCATGCCGGCGCGGATCGCGTGGTAGAGGAATACCGAGTGGATCGCCTCGCGCACCGGGTTGTTGCCGCGCATCGCAAACGACACGTTCGACACGCCGCCGGAGATGTGCACGCCGGGCATCGCCGCCTTGATCTGGCGGCAGGCCTCGATGAAAGCCACCGCGTAGTCGTTGTGCTCGTCGATGCCGGTGGCGATGGCGAAGATGTTGGGGTCGAAGATGATGTCTTCCGGCGCCATGCCGACATGCTCGGTCAGCAGGTGGTAGGCGCGCTTGCAGATCGACACCTTGCGCTCGATCGTGTCGGCCTGGCCCTGTTCGTCGAAGGCCATCACCACCACGGCAGCGCCGTATTCCTGCACCTTGCGCGCGTGTTCGAGGAACGACGCTTCGCCTTCCTTCAGGCTGATCGAATTGACGATCGCCTTGCCCTGGCTGCACTTCAGGCCTGCTTCGATGACGCTCCATTTGGAGCTGTCGATCATCAGCGGCACCCGCGCGATGTCCGGTTCCGCCGCGATCAGGTTGACGAAGCGGGTCATCGCCGCTTCCGAATCGAGCAGGCCCTCGTCCATGTTGATGTCGATGACCTGCGCGCCGCTGCGCACCTGCTGGCGCGCCACGTCGACGGCGAGATCGTAGCGGTCGTCCTTGATCAGTTTCTTGAACTGCGCCGAGCCGGTGACATTGGTGCGCTCGCCGACGTTGATGAAGTTCAGTTCCGGCGTGATGACCAGCGGCTCCAGGCCGGCCAGGCGCGTATACGGCGCCGGCGTCGGTACCTCGCGCGGCGGCAGCTTCGCCACTGCTTGCGCAATCGCGCGGATATGTTCCGGCGTAGTGCCGCAGCAGCCGCCGACGATGTTGACCAGGCCGGAACTGGCGAACTCGCCGAGCGTGGCCGACATGTCGTCTGGCGACTCGTCGTACTCGCCGAACGCATTCGGCAGGCCGGCATTCGGATGCGTGCTGATCAGCGCATCGACGCTACGCGCCAGGTCCTCGACGTGCGGGCGCAAGTCTCTGGCGCCGAGCGCGCAGTTGAGGCCGATCGAGAAAGGTCGCGCATGCCGCAGCGAGTAGGCGAAGGCTTCGGCGGTCTGGCCTGACAGCGTGCGCCCGGAACGGTCGGTGATGGTGCCGGAGATCATCACCGGCAGACGGTAGCCGCGGCGTTCGAATACCTGGTCGATCGCGAACAGCGCCGCCTTGGCGTTCAACGTGTCGAAGATGGTCTCGACCATGATGATCTGCGCGCCGCCGTCGATCAGGCCATCGGTCGACTCGCGGTAGGCCTCGGCCAATTCGTCGAAACTGATCGCGCGAAAGCCCGGATTGTTGACGTCCGGCGAGATCGACGCGGTGCGGCTGGTCGGGCCGAGCACGCCAACGCAGTAACGCGGCCGGTCGGGCGTCTGGTCGGACTTGCGGTCGCAGGCCTCGCGCACCAGCCGCGCGGCGGCGACGTTGAGTTCGTAGGTGGCCTCTTCGAGGTGGTAATCCGCCTGGCTGATGCGCGTGGCGTTGAAGCTGTTGGTCTCGATCAGCTCGGCGCCGGCGTCGAGATAGGCCTGATGCACCGCCTGCACGATCTTTGGCTGGGTCAACACCAGCAAATCGTTGTTGCCCTTGAGGTCGTGGCCGAAGTTCGCGAAGCGACCCCCGCGATAATCTGATTCCTCGAGCTTGTAGCGCTGCAGCATCGAGCCCATCGCGCCGTCCAGGATCAGGATGCGGCGCTGCGCATCGGAGATCAGACGCATCGATTCGGCGGGGTTCTTGTACGGCAACTCGATCATCAAGTGGTTTCAGCCGTCTGGACGGCCGATCCTTTTATCGCGATAGAGCGATGGATTGTAGCGGGATTCGCTAGGCGAATCCCGCAAGGGAAAAGCGATCCTGGTCGGAGTGGCGTGCTTCTGTGCGAGCGGGCTCTGCCTGCGATCCTGTCGATCCGACGCTGCGGGTTGATCCCACTTCTGCTGCGGTTTGCCTGCACTGGCCCTTGTGGGTCCAGACTTGTCTGGACGCCTTTCGTCTGCTGGAGCCAGAAGCGTCCAGACAAGTCTGGACCCACAAGAGCTGGTCCTCGATCCTGCAACCAACAACCAACAACCACCAACCAACAACCAAC
>JAIMJQ010000013.1:16599-24170 GCA_020693165.1 Xanthomonas sp.
ACACCAACACCAACACCAACAACCAACGCCGCTTCACCGGCGCGCGGTCGCCACCCACACCTGGAAATGGGGCGGGCGGGCTTCGACGCCACCGGAGGCGATGCGGGCGTCGTGGAACCCGCCTTCGGCCAGCAGGTGGCGCAGATCGGCGGGCAGGAAACCGAGGTTGCGATGCCCGAATGGTGCCACCACCGAGCGGTGTTCGTGCAAGTCCAGGCAAGTCAACAGCAAGCGCCCGTGCGGCCGCAGCACGCGAGCGGCTTCGCTGAGCACGCGTGCGGGCTGTTCGGAATAGGGCAGTGCCTGCAGCAGCAGCACCACGTCCACGCAGGCACCGGCCAACGGCAATTCGTGCATGTCGCCCTGCAGCACGCGCGCGTGCGGCTGGTCAGCCAGCCGCGCGCGGCCGGCGGCGACCACGCGTTCACTCAAGTCCACGCAGGTCAGCGAGCGCGCGCGCGGCGCCAGCAATTGCGACAACGCGCCGTCGCCGGAGGCCACGTCGAGCACATCGCCGAGTTCCAGCAGTTCCAGGCAGGCGCGCATCGACGCCTCCCAGGTGCGGCCTGGGGAATAGTGGCGTTCCATGTCGCCAGCGACCGTGTCGGCCCAGTTGCCTTGGCCACTTCGCGCCGCCAGCACCGCCTGACGGCGCACACGGTCCTCTGCCAGCACGGCGTCGCGGGTGTGCTGGTAGAGGCTGTCCCACAATGCGCGCGCCGGTACCGGCCAGTCGGCGGTCGCCGCGCGATAGAAGGCGGCGACGCCGGAGCGGCGGTCGACCACTAGTCCGGTCTCCTTCAGGCGCGCCAGATGCGTCGATACCCGCGGCTGTTTCAGCCGCGTGATGGTCGACAACTCGGCGACCGTCAACTCCTCGTCGACCAGCAGCGCCAGCAGGCGCACGCGGCTCGCATCGGCGAGCACGCGCAGCAGGTCGGTCGATGCATTGAGTTCGATGGTGCGACCCTCAGGCGATTTCGGCGAACGCTTCGGCGGCTACGCGCAGGGTTTCGGCGATGACCGACTCGTCGTGCGTGCTCGACGTGAAGCCGGCCTCGTAAGCGCTCGGTGCAAAATACACGCCACGCTTGAGGCATGCGTGGAAGAAGCGCTTGAATGCATCGATATCGCAGCGCTGCGCCTCGGCGAAGGTATGCACATGCGGCTCGCTGGTGAAGAACATGCCGAACATTCCTCCGATGGCTACGGTGTGCAGCGGCACCCCCGCGGCCTTTGCGCACGCTTCCAGGCCCTGGCACAGGTCGCGCGTGCGCGCTGCGAGGTTGTCGAAGAACCACGGCTGCTGGATCAGCTTCAGGTTGGCCAGGCCCGCCGCCATCGCCACCGGGTTGCCGCTCAAGGTCCCGGCCTGGTAGACCGGGCCGAGTGGCGCGATCTTCTCCATGATCTCGCGTTTGCCGCCATAGGCGCCGACCGGCATGCCGGCGCCGATGACCTTGCCGAAAGTCGTGATGTCCGGGGTCACGCCATAAATCTCCTGGGCACCGCCCATGGCGACACGGAAACCGGTCATCACCTCATCGACGATGAACACTGAGCCGTAGTCGTCGCAGACGTCGCGCAGCCCCTCGAGAAAACCCGGCAGCGGCGCGATCATGTTCATGTTGCCGGCGATCGGTTCGACGATCACCGCAGCGATCTCGTGGCCGATCTCCCGAAATATCTCGCGCACCTGGTCGAGGTCGTTGAAGTCGGCCGTGATGGTCAAGTCGGCTAGTGCCTTGGGCACGCCCGGTGAATTCGGCAAGCCGAGAGTGAGCACGCCGCTGCCGGCCTTGACCAGGAACGAGTCGCCGTGGCCGTGGTAGCAGCCGGCGAACTTGAGGATGCGGTCGCGCCCGGTGTGCCCGCGCGCCAGACGGATCGCCGACAGGCAGGCCTCGGTGCCCGAGGACACGAAGCGCAGCAACTCGACACTCGGCACCAGCTTGATGATTTCGGCGGCCAGCTCGGTTTCCAGCGGATTCGGGCAACCGTAGCTCATGCCGATCGCCGCCATCTCCTGCACCGCCTTGACCACCGCCGGGTGCGAGTGCCCGGCAATCATCGGCCCCCAGGAGCCGATGTAGTCGATATAGCGATTGCCCTCGACATCCCACAGGTACGGCCCCTGGGCACGGGCGACGAAGAACGGCTCGCCGCCGACCTGCTTGAATGCGCGAACCGGCGAGTTGACGCCGCCGGGAATGACCGCCTGGGCGGCGAGGAAAGTTTCGTGGTTGGTGGGCATGGTGGGATTACCGGGTAGATGGAGGTGCGGAACTTGAGGTTTCGGTGTGGGGAAAAGAAAAGGCGGTGCTGGGGACTGGGGGCTGGGGCGCGGTGCGGTGGATGCGAGGGTTCTGCAGGTTTGAGGCCAACAGCTTGCGCCGAATCAACTTCAGCGCGCCCCAGCCCCCAGTCCCCAGCCCCGCCCCTGCTTCAAGGTTTACAAGAAGAGATCCGGCAACAACTCCATCCCCGCCTTCACCGCATACACCTCGAAATCCGTCACCCCAGCCTCCCGCAGCACGTTCTCGTCGATCAGAAACTGGCCGGTGCGCTGGCGGCTGGGGGTGGTCAGGATGGCGTGGGCGGCGTCGGCCATGATCTGCGGCGTGCGGCAGCGCTCGGGGTCGACGCCGGGGATCATCGCCAGCGCGGCGGTGTGGATCACGGTGCGCGGCCACAATGCGTTGATGGCGATGCCGTCGGGCGCGAACTCCGGCGCCATGCCGAGCACGCACATGCTCATGCCGTACTTGGCCATGGTGTACGCGGTGTGCGGCGCGAACCATTTCGGGTCCATGTTCAGCGGTGGCGCCAGCGTCAGGATATGCGGATTGGCGGACTTCTTCAGGTGCGGGATGCAGGTCTGACTGGCCAGGAAAGTGCCACGGACGTCAACGCCGAACATCAGGTCGAAGCGCTTCATTGGTGTTTCCAGCGTGCCGGTCAGGCTGATCGCGCTGGCGTTGTTGATCAGGATGTCGATGCCGCCGAAGGCCTTCACCGCCTCGGCGACGGCGTTCGCGACATCTTCGTCGTTGCGGATATCGCAGCGGATGGGCAGCGCCTTGCCGCCGGCCGCCTCGATCGCCTTGGCGACGGAATAAATGGTGCCCGGCAACTTCGGATGCTCGCGCTCGGACTTGGCCGCCAGCACCACATTGGCGCCATCGCGGGCCGCACGGAGTGCGATCGCCTCGCCGATCCCGCGCGAGCCGCCAGTGATGAACAGGGTCTGGTTTTTCAGCGTGGCCATGCAGGAGTCCGTCAGTTGGCGAAGGCGCCGATGTTACCCGTTGACGAGCATTGTTCACTCGAAGGCGCGGAGGCAGTGGACAAGTGCCTCTCACGCGGAGGCGCGGAGCCGCGGAGAAAAGCCGAGGATAGATTCCGAATCCGGTTTCGAATGAAACTTGCAGAGCAGACACCGTCGATACTGTTCCTCGCCTTCCTCCGCGGCTCTGCGCCTCCGCGTGAAGCAACTCTTTGCGCTCAGTCCTCGGCCTCGTCGGACGCGCCATCCGCGCTGCGAAACCGCGGCAGCGCATCGACGATGCGCTGCAGGCGCTCGCGGGCGTCGGTGAGTTCCAGCAGTTGCTGCTTCTCGCCAAGCGCAAACGGCAGCAGTTCGGCGAGGCGGAAGCTCACCCAGGAAGCGTCGTCGAGTTCTGCCTTGGTCGGCTCGGCAGCGCCTTCGACCAGATTTTCGACCAGTCCTTGCGCGAGGCGCGCCAACAGGAAGTACTCGGGCGGCAGCGCGATTTGCGGTTCGTCCGGCCACAGCGTGAGCCGGCCGACCAGCAGGCCGTCGTGGCGGGCATGGGCATGGTCGACGTGGAAGCGATGCTCGCCGCTGCAGCGAATGCCGAGCAGGCCATCGGGCAGGGTGTTGAAGTCGACGATGCGTGCCAGCGTGCCGATCGCCAATGCCGATGCGACGTCGTCATTTTCGCTGCCGCGCAGCAGCAGGGTCACGCCGAACGGCCGGTCGTCGCGGGCGCAGTCGCGCACCATCGACAGATAGCGTGGCTCGAAGATGCGCAGCGCCAGCGTGCCGCCCGGGTAGAGCACCGTGGACAGCGGGAACAGCGCGTACTCGTCAGCCGCCAGATTCATGCGGGGGAGCCCTGCAGCAGTTGCAGCAGGCGTCGCGCTGCGCCCTCGAAGCCGCCGTTGCTCATGAACACGATATGGTCGGCGGGACGCGCGAGGCGCGCGAGGCGATCGACCAGCGCATCGACCGTGGTCGCCACGGTAAGCCGCTCGCCGACGGTGGCGAGCGACGCTTGCGCATTCCATTGCAACTCGGGACGAGCCAGCACATGCACCTGGTCTGCCGCCGAGAACGCCGCCGGCAGCGTTGCGGCATGCGCACCCTGACGCATCGAATTGCTGCGCGGTTCCATCACAGCAATCAGGCGCGCATCGCCGATGCGCGCGCGCAGACCAGCCAATGTCGTGGCAATGGCCGTCGGGTGATGCGCAAAATCGTCGTAAATGGCGATGCCGCCGGCGCTGCCGATGCATTCAAGGCGACGGCGCACGCTGCCGAAGCCGGGCAGCAGTGCCAGCGATTCGGCGGGGCCGAGCCCCACCGCGGCGGCGGCGGCGATCGCGGCCACCGCGTTGGCGACATTGTGGCGACCGAGCAGCGACCAGTCGATCTCGCCGACCAGCACGCCGGATCGCCACAAGCGGAAACGGCTGCCGTCGTCGCTCAGCAATTCGCCGCGCCAGTCGAGGTCTTCTCCTTCCAGTCCGAAGCGCTCCACCGGTGTCCAGCAGCCGATCCTCAGGACTTCGGCCAGCGCCGCATCCTCGCCGTTGACGATGACGCGACCATTGCCGGGGACGATGCGCAGCAGGTGGTGGAACTGCCGCTGGATCGCCGCGAGATCCGGGAAGATGTCGGCGTGGTCGTATTCGAGATTGTTGAGGATCGCGACGGTGGGGCAGTAATGGACGAACTTCGAGCGCTTGTCGAAGAACGCGGTGTCGTACTCGTCGGCCTCGATCACGAAGTCCTCGCCGCTGCCCAGGCGCGCCGAAACCGGAAAGTCATGCGGTACGCCGCCGATCAGGAAGCCCGGGTCGCGGCCCTGACGGTCGAGCAGGTAGGCCAGCAGTGCCGTGGTCGTGGTCTTGCCGTGGGTGCCGGCCACTGCCAGCACGCGGCGCTGGCGCAGCACGGTGCGCGCCAGCCACTGCGGTCCGCTGGTGTAGGCCAGGCGTCGATTGAGCACCGCCTCGACCGCCGGATTGCCGCGCGACAGCGCATTGCCGATCACCACCTCGGACGGCGCCGGGTCGAGGTGCGCGGGGTCGTAGCCTTCGGACAGGCGGATGCCGAGCGCTTCCAGTTGCGTGCTCATCGGCGGGTAGACGTCGCGGTCGCTGCCGGCCACGGCCAGGCCCGACTCGCGCGCGATGGCGGCGATGCCGCCCATGAAGGTGCCGCAAATCCCGAGTATGTGCAGGTCGTTCATTCGAGCGGAAACATCCGCGTGGCCAGTTCATTGAACAGCATGAACAGTCCCAGCGCCAGCGGCAACGCATACCAGAACTTCAGGCCGAGCGCGTGCCGGTAGATGTGGGCTTCGACGACGATGCTCCACAGCAGCAGCGACAGGAATCCGAGCTGCAGGAACTGCAGTCCGAAATCCGGCGCAGCGCCCTGCGATCGCACCAGCGCCGCGGCGATCGGCAGCAACAGGAAAGTCAGCAGCACGCCGATTGCGTACAGCGACACCGCGGTCTGCAGGAAGCGGGCAGTCCGGCCGAACGCACGCATGACCGCATAGACCATCGCCATTCGCAACAGCATGCGGCCGACCAACGCGCCGAAAAGGACCTCGGAACCCAGTGCCTGCAGGTAGAGAACGCTCGAGATCAGATCGAGCAACAGCAGTTGCAGCAGCAACCCGCTGGAAGCCGGCGCGTCGGCTGGCGTTCCGCGCAGCTGCAGCAGGTCGGTGGTCCAGCGAAGGAGGGCGCTAGCCGGCATTTCTCACCCCGGCGCCAACAGACGCGCCGATCCTGCTGCCATGGCTCGATTTCATCACTTCGGCTCCGTATGCGGCCTAGGGCTCATGGCTAAGGCATCATCCACGCATGCAAGCTGCTGATTCCAGTTCCCGGATCGTCGATGCGCGCGGCTTGCTGTGCCCGCAGCCGTTGGTGCTTGCCAGGCTGGCGCTGCGCAGCGCAGCAGCGGGAGCGGTGATCGAGATCTGGGCGACCGATCCGCTCGCGCCTTTGGACATCGAGGCGTTGTGCGAGCGCGGAGCATGCCATTACCTGGCGTGTACGGACGCTGACGACGACGGCGTTCTGCACATCTGGATACGGGCACCGCAGCATCCAACGGAATCCGAGTGACCCGGAGTGCCGAGCCCGGCAGATCCGGGGAAACCGATGCCGAGCTGGGGCTCGACGCGCCCGTCAGCCAAGCGCAGCAATGATGCGTTCCAGGATTTCCTCGACACTGCCTTCGCCAGGGACCCGCACCAGCGTGCCATGGCCCTGGTAGTAATCGATCACCGGTGCGGTCTGCTCTTGATAGACATGCAATCGATGGGCGACCGCCTGTGGATTGTCGTCGGCCCGACCCTCGGCAGTCGCACGGCCCGCGAGACGCGCCAGCAGGGATTCTTCCGAGACATCGAGTTGCAGCGTCTTGTCCACCGGCAGTTTCAGGCGGTCGAGCAGCGCATCGAGTGCACGCGCCTGCGCCAGGTTGCGCGGGTACCCATCGAGGATGAAGCCGCGCTGGACGTCGTCCTGGCGAAAGCGTTCCTCGAGCATGCCGAGCACGATCTCGTCGGAGACCAGCGCTCCGGCCGCCATTACCGCCTTGGCATGCAGTCCGAGCGGCGTGCCGGCGGCAACCGCAGCGCGCAGCAACTCGCCGGTGGAGATGTGCGGGACGTCCAGACGATTTTTCAGCAGGGTGGCCTGCGTCCCTTTGCCTGATCCGGGGGCACCCAGAAGTACGATGCGCATGCTAGTAATCTCGCAGAACGTCAATAAGGCGCGTGAGCTTGCCAGCGCTGGACGTGAAGGTGAAGCCAAACGATAGTCGAACCTAGCGTGCCAGCGAGGGGCAAGTCAAACCGTGGGAGCGCCGCAAGGGCGGGGCAGAGGGCGCGCGCCGCGGGAAAGGGCAGCCGGAAGGGGCCGAGGATAGGGCGCGGGGCACGGGAAAGGCCGGAGTCGAACAGAACGGCGCGCTCATGTGGGTCCAGACGGGTCTGGACGCTTCAGGCTGTTGATCCTGTGGGTCCAGACTGGTCTGGACGCTTCAGGCTGTTGATCTTGTGGGTCCAGACGGGTCTGGACGCTTCAGGCTGTTGATCCTGTGGGTCCAGACTGGTCTGGACGCTTCAGGCTGTTGATCTTGTGGGTCCAGACGGGTCTGGACGCTTCAGGCTGTTGATCCTGTGGGTCCAGACTGGTCTGGACGCTTCAGGCTGTTGATCTTGTGGGTCCAGACGGGTCTGGACGCTTCAGGCTGTTGATCCTGTGGGTCCAGACTGGTCTGGACGCTTCAGGCTGTTGAT
>JAIMJQ010000013.1:24320-44770 GCA_020693165.1 Xanthomonas sp.
TTGATCTTGTGGGTCCAGACTGGTCTGGACGCTTCAGGCTGTTGATCCTGTGGGTCCAGACGGGTCTGGACGCTCCTCACGCCATATGGAAAAGGCGTCCAGACGAGTCTGGACCCACAAAGGCCTCGCTTCGTGCGAGTCTTTCCCGTGCCCCGTGCCCCGTGCCCCGTGCCCCGTGCCTCCTGCCCCGTGCCCCGTTTCCTCTGAACCAGACACCATGACCAAAGCCAATCTGCTCTACGCTCAGTCCGGTGGCGTCACTGCCGTGATCAATGCCACGGCATCGGCGGTGATCGAGACCGCCCGCAAGCATCCCGCGCGCATCGGCCACGTGTATGCCGCCCGCAACGGCATCATCGGCGTTCTGCGCGAAGAACTGATCGATACCGGGCACGAAGATGCGGAGACGATCCGGGCGTTGCGGCACACACCAGGCGGCGCTTTTGGTTCCTGCCGCTTCAAGTTGAAGTCGCTGGAGCGCGACCGGGCTCACTACGAGCGCTTCGTCGAGGTGTGTCGCGCGCACGATATCCGCTACCTGCTCTACAACGGCGGCAACGATTCCGCCGACACCACGCACAAGCTGTCGCAGGTGGCGCAGACGCTGGGTTACGAGCTCATCTGTATCGGCGTGCCGAAGACCATCGACAACGATCTGGCGCTGACCGATGTCTGCCCCGGATTCGGATCGGTGGCCAAGTACATTGCGGTGTCGACGCGCGAAGCCAGTCTCGATGTGCTCAGCATGGCCGAATCGTCGACCAAGGTGTTTGTCCTCGAAGTGATGGGGCGCCACGCCGGTTGGATCGCTGCGGCGGCAGGCCTGGCCGGCAGCAAGGATGGCGATCCGCCGCACATTATCCTGTTCCCGGAAGTGCCGTTCGATCAGGTGCGCTTCCTGGCCGCAGTCAGGGACTCGGTGCAGCGTCATGGATACTGCACCGTGGTGGTTTCCGAAGGCGTCAAGGATGCGCAGGGCCGGTTTCTCGCCGAGGCCGGCACCCGCGATGCTTTCGGCCACGTGCAACTGGGCGGCGCCGGGCCTGCCATTGCGGAAGTGATCCGGGTGGCGCTCGGCTACAAGTACCACTGGGCGGTGTCGGACTACCTGCAGCGCTCGGCTCGCCATATCGCCAGCAAGACCGATCTCGAAATCAGCATGAAGGTCGGTGCCGCCGCGGTGAAACTGGCGCTGGCCGGCCGCAATGCGGTGATGCCGATCGTCAAGCGCCTGGCCGATCGTCCATATCGATACCGGATTGTCAGCGCCGACCTCGCCGACATCGCCAACAAGGAACGCAAGCTGCCGCCCGACTACATTCGCGATGACGGTTTTGGAATCACCCCTGCCGCGCGGGCATACCTCGAGGGGCTGATCCAGGGTGAAGCGTATCCTCCTTACGTCGATGGCCTGCCCGACTACGTCGCCTTGCGCAATCGTCTGGTAGCAAGGCGTCTGGTCGAGTACAAGGTTTAGTAGAGGATCCCGCAATCGTGGCAACCTGGGTATTTGTTGCAGTGGCGTTGCAGTTCGCCTTGATCGCGATGTTCGCGCGCAGTGCCGTCTGGCGCGCGGGCGGTGTAAGCGCGCTGGTCGCGCTGGGTGTCGTTTACTTGCTGTGGCAGGCGACGGACGGCGCGCAGACGCGCACCGAGGCATGGCTGGTGCTGTCCTCGTTGCCGCTGATCGGCCTCGGTGCCGTGGCCTGGAAGCAGGCACTGGGCAAGCTGGCGCTCGGGCTGGGAGTACTGCTGACCGTCGCGTTGCTGCTGGCCTGGCGCTGGGCGGCGATCAGCGATGCTGCCGACCCGACCCAGGCGATCATCATCTATGCCAGCCTGGTGCTGGTGGCGATGGTTGCATTGTTCATGATTGCCGGGGTGCTTGGCCTGCGCTGGCTGGTCGAGCGCAGTCGCCGCACCGAAGCCGCGCGGCTGAGCGCGTCGGAGCGGCGCTGAGCGGGTCCGAATGCGCTTGTCGGTTCGCGACCGTTCTGCTGCGGCAGCGACTGCCTCTCGGTCAGGCCTTCCTTCAAGCCGCGACGGAACCAACGCACAGCGGTTCGTCAGCCAACGCGGGTACCGCTGCCTCCCGCGGCAACGGCAGGACGGGCAACAGCAGCGCCCGGCCGCGCTGGCCGGAACAGAAGGTCAGCAGCTGTCGACGTGCGCTTTGTGCCGCGGTCCAGCCGTAGAGGGCAATGTCGCCGCGATCCCAATGGCCTTCCAGCAACTCGAGCTGCGGCTCGCGCAGCAGCGTCAGCAGGCGTGCGCCTTCGGCTTCAAGCAGAGCCGGTGATGGTCCGGCGCCGAGGAACAGTGCCAGCACGGCATCTGCTGCGGAGGGTGTGGTCTGGCGAATCGGATTGTCGAGGGCAACTGCTACCAGTGTGCCGCAGCGGGCGCGCTGGCCGGCAAGGCGCTGATGCTCGGGCGAATGCCAGAAACCGCGCAGGCGCTCGATATCTTGCCAGCGCGAAACCATGACGCTGGTCGGTCCGTCGTTGTAGCCGAAAGTCTCGACGCTGTGCGCAGGCGCCAGCGCCAGCAGCCGGGCACCGTTACGGGTGAATTGGGGTGACACTTCAGCGACGTAATCGGCGAACCGCCGCCGCTCGGTCCCGGAGACGAGCAACAGCAGGTAGGCGGGTCGGTCGGGCATGTGTCACTCCTGGGCTGAGGGTCTCGCCGCCATTCGTCGGGCGCCCTGTTACAGTCATGCATCATCGGCGCGGACGTCAGCTCAGACTGTTGCGAAGGTCACGGTCTGTGACACAGATTCTCCGTTCGCCGTCCGATCGCGGGTCGGTGGCGAAGCCGAACAGGTCATCCATTGCACTCGGCGTGCGTGCATCGGCGGCCTGGACCCGTATACTCCGCCCGCTTTTTGTCGGGCCATTGCGGCTCGAGTTTCCGCACCATTACTCACCATCTGGGGAAGTTCCATGCTTGAGCAGTACGGAATCATGATTGCGCTGGGATGCGCGGTCGTCGCGGTGCTTTACGGCATCGTATCGACGCAGTGGATCCTGAAGCAGCCGGCCGGCAATGCGCGGATGCAGGAAATCGCAGCCGCCATTCAGGAGGGCGCGAATGCCTATCTGAACCACCAGTACACCACCATCGCCGTCGTTGGTCTGGTGTTGCTGGTGGTCATCGGTTTTGCGCTGAGCTGGCTGACCGCGGTCGGTTTCGCCATCGGCGCCGTGTTGTCGGGCCTGACCGGCTATATCGGCATGTTCGTCTCGGTACGCGCCAATGTGCGCACCACCGAGGCTGCGCGCAGCGGCATGAGCGCGGCACTGGCCGTCGCCTTCCGTGGAGGTGCCATCACCGGCATGCTGGTGGTTGGCTTGGGCATGCTCGGCGTCGCCGGCTTCTACTCGATCCTGCTGGGTCAGGGCCTGGAAACCCAGGTCATCCTCGACGCGCTGGTGGGCCTCGCTTTCGGCTCGTCACTGATCTCGATCTTCGCGCGTCTGGGAGGTGGCATCTTCACCAAGGGCGCCGACGTCGGTGCGGATCTGGTCGGCAAGGTCGAAGCCGGTATCCCGGAAGATGACCCACGCAACCCGGCGGTGATCGCCGACAACGTCGGTGACAACGTTGGCGACTGCGCTGGCATGGCGGCCGACCTGTTCGAGACCTACGCGGTCACCATCATTGCGACCATGCTGGTCGGCTTCATCTTTGCCGCGCAGACCGGTGCCAACGCGATGTTGTTCCCGCTGGTCATCAGCGGTGTGTCGATCATTGCCTCGATCATCGGCACCTTCTTCGTCAAGGCCAGCAACGGCAAGATCATGGCCGCGCTGTACAAGGGCACCGCGGTGTCCGGCGTATTGGCGGCGATTGCCTTCTACCCGATCGCCACCTCATTGTTCCCGGGCACGGCCACTGAACTGGCCGATGGCACGATGACGCTGACGGCGATGCAGGTCTATGGCAGCGCACTGGTGGGCCTGCTGCTGACCGGCGTGATGATGATGATCACCGAGTACTACACCGGCACCGAATACGCGCCGGTCAAGGGCATCGCCCAGGCCTCGACCACCGGCCACGGCACCAACATCATCGCCGGCCTCGCCGTGTCGATGCGTTCGTGCTGGATGCCCATCGTCGCCGTCTGCGCCGCGATCTTCGTCACCCACCACCTGGCTGGCCTGTACGGCGTCGCCATTGCCGCCACCGCGATGCTGTCGATGTCCGGCATGATCGTCGCGCTGGATGCTTATGGTCCGATCACCGACAACGGCGGCGGTATCGCCGAAATGGCCGAGCTCGGACCGGATGTGCGCGCGGTAACCGATCCGCTGGATGCGGTCGGCAACACCACCAAGGCGGTCACCAAAGGCTATGCGATCGGTTCGGCCGCGCTCGCCGCGCTGGTGCTGTTCGCCGACTACACGCACAAGCTGGAACTTTACGGCATGGCGGACATCAAGTTCGATCTGGCCGACCCGATGGTGCTGATCGGCCTGCTGATCGGTGGTCTGATTCCGTACCTGTTCGGTGCGATGGCGATGGAAGCGGTCGGCCGCGCTGCCGGTTCCGTGGTGGTCGAAGTGCGCCGCCAGTTCCGCGAGATCAAGGGCATCATGGAAGGCACCGCCAAGCCGCAGTACGACAAGGCGGTGGACATGCTGACCAAGGCCGCAATCAAGGAAATGGTTATGCCGTCACTGCTGCCGGTGGTTGCCCCGATCGTGGTCGGCCTGCTGCTCGGCCCGGCGGCATTGGGCGGCATGCTGGTCGGCACCATCGTCACCGGCATCTTCGTGGCGATCTCGATGACCACCGGCGGTGGCGCCTGGGACAACGCGAAGAAATACATCGAGGACGGTCACCATGGTGGCAAGGGTTCCGAGGCGCACAAGGCCGCGGTGACCGGCGACACCGTCGGCGATCCGTACAAGGACACCGCGGGCCCGGCAATCAACCCGCTGATCAAGATCATCAACATCGTCGCGTTGTTGATCGTGCCGTTGATTGCCAAGTTCCACGGCTAGTCGGGAATCGGCGCCTCGGCGCCGATCACCCATGATGCAACGTCAAAGGCCCCGCGAGCGATCGCGGGGCCTTTGCTTTTCTGATTGTGGGTCCAGACTTGTCTGGACGCTTTCGGAGCGCTCTGGTGGGTCCAGACTTGTCTGGACGCTTTCGGATTGCGCTCTGGGGGGTCCAGACTTGTCTGGACGCTTTCGGATTGCGCTCTGGTGGGTCCAGACTTGTCTGGACGCCCTGCTTGGTAAAAGCCTCCAGACCAGTCTGGACCCAAAAAGGCTCCCTGCAGCCGCCATTTGCGCTACCTTGTCGCCAGGCACAGCAACCATCAGCCCATGCGCAGCGTCTACTCCGCCGAGAATCTGTTCGACGCGCAACTGGTCAAGGACGCGCTGGCTTCAGCGGGCATTCCGGCGTTCATCACCGGCTCGGCGCTGTCCGGTGCCATCGGCGAATTGCCGGCGAGCGGACTCATTGCCGTTCAGGTGCCCGATTCGGCGTACTCCGACGCGGCGCCGATTGCCGCCGAGATCGACAGGTGGCTGAGCGAAAAACCGGTGGACAACGGTTCGATGGATGGTGCCGAACCGGCGCCGGCGTAACGGTCAGTAGCAGTAGCGACGTGCGCGTCGCGACCGGCGGTGCCACGGAGCCGGCGGTCGCGGCGTAGCCATCTCGCTGCTGCAGAAAGACGCTCAACGCTCGGCAAGCCAGCGCGCCACCTGCGGCGCAAAATAGGTCAGGATGGCGTCAGCGCCGGCGCGCTTGAACGCCAGCAGCGACTCCATCACCACTGCGCGCTCGTCGAGCCAGCCGTTCTGCGCGGCGGCCTTCAGCATCGCGTACTCGCCGCTGACCTGGTAAACAGCGGTCGGCATGCCAAAGCGATCCTTGACCCGGCGCACGACGTCGAGATACGGCATGCCTGGCTTGACCATCACCATGTCGGCGCCCTCGGCGATGTCGAGCCCGACTTCGCGCAGCGCCTCGTCGCTGTTGGCCGGATCCATCTGGTAGGTGTACTTGTTGCCCTTGCCGAGGTTGCCGGCGGAACCGACGGCGTCGCGGAACGGACCGTAGAAGCTCGATGCATATTTCGCCGAATAGGCAAGGATGCGCGTATTGACGTGTCCGGCCGCCTCCAGCGCCGCGCGGATGGCGCCGATGCGTCCATCCATCATGTCCGAGGGTGCCACCATGTCGGCGCCGGCCTGCGCGTGCGACAGTGCCTGTTTGACCAGCGCATCGACGGTGATGTCGTTGAGCACATAGCCGACCTCGTCGATGATGCCGTCCTGGCCGTGGGTGGTGAACGGATCCAGCGCGACATCGGTGATCACGCCGAGCGTCGGCACGGCGGCCTTGAGCGCGCGCACGGCGCGTTGCGCGAGGCCATCCGGGTTCCAGGCCTCGGCGCCGTTCAACGACTTGGCGGCCGGCGGCGTCACCGGGAAGATCGCAACGGCTGGCACGCCGAGCGCGTGCACTGCACTCGCCTCGCGCACCAGTTCATCGATCGCCATGCGATCGACCCCGGGCATCGAGGCCACCGCCTCGCGGCTGCCGCGGCCCTCGGTAACGAACACCGGCCAGATCAGGTCGCCGGGGGATAGTGCGTTTTCGCGCATCAGGCGCCGCGAGAAATCGTCGAAGCGCATGCGGCGCGGTCGGATCAGGGGGTAGCGGGAGTGCGGGTCGGTGGGCATGGGTGCCAAGCCTTGAATGGAGGGCTCGATTATCGGCTCCTGACGGGCCGCCGGCGCGAGTGAAACGTAAAACGTCAAACGTCAGCAGCGACCGGGGCACGGCTTCCATTGACGTTTCAACTTTTACGTTTGACCGCTTCACGACATTGCCGCGATGCGGGCCGCCCGCTAGTGTCTGCAGCTTGATCCAGTGCGACGACTTGCATGCGTTCCATCACCGGGGGAATGTGCGCGGCGTGGTTGGGATTGCTGGCGGGTTGCGCCAGCGCACCCGAGCGCGCGCCACCGATTCAGCGCGAAGCAGCACCGGTGACTGACGAGGCGGCCGTTGCCGCGCTGTACGACCGCATCGGCAGCGCCACGTCGCGATTCCAGGGCGGCCTCGAATTGATCCGGGCCGGCAGTCCCAACGACGGTCGCGAAGCGATGCGCGCCGCGCTGGGCGAGATCGAAGCGGCCGCGCTGGCGTGCACGACCACACCCGGCTGCGAGAGCGAACGCTTCGTCGGCGCCTTTGTGGTACTGGTGCGGTTGCAGAGCGTCACCGCCGGCTGGGACGACTTCGTCGATGCCGATCTGGTGGGCGAGCCGCCCGGCGATGAGTTGCGGGCACCCGGCAAGCTTCCCGAGATCGAACGCTCGGTGCGACTGCTGCGCGGCAAGGATCTCGGCGAGCTGATCTCGCTCAACGAGCCGGTGCGTGCCGCGTTGGAAGATTGGCTGACGTGGATGCGCCCGCAGCTGATCGAGGCCTGGGTCAACTACCAGTTCCTGCGCGACGACATGTATCCGGCCTACCAGCAGGCCGGCCTGCCCGAGGCGCTGCTGTTCGCGATCCTGGCCAAGGAATCGGCCGGCAAGGTGCATGCTTATTCGCGCGCGGGAGCGGCCGGGCCGTTGCAGTTCATGCCGGACACCGCGCGACGCTTTGGGCTTGGCGGCAACGGTTTCGATGAACGCCTCGATCCGGCGTTGGTGGCGCGCGCCAATGTGCGCTACGTCGAGGAACAGTTGCGTGCATTCAACGACAACCTGGAGCTGACGCTGGCGGCCTACAACGGCGGCGAGGGTCGCATGCGTCGACTGGCGAAGCAGAACCCGGGCCGCGGATTCTGGTCCGAGAGCATCTATTACGCGCTGCCCGCGGAGACCCGCGACTACGTGCCGAGCGTACTGGCGGCCGCGTACCTGTTCCTGCACCCGGAGGAATACGGGCTGCGTTTCCCGAGTTTCGATGCGACGGTCAGCGTGCTCAAGCTGGAATCGGAGCTGTCGCTGGCCGAACTGGCGATCTGTCTCGGGCAGGATGGTCGCTCCGAGGGCTGGTTCCGCACGTTGCGCAACCTGAATCCGCGCATCCAGCCGGAGCAGCGCCTGCCGGTTGCCAGCGCCTTGCGCGTGCCGATCGGGCAGATCGATACCTACGCCGCGCGCTGCCGCAATCCGCAGTTGCTGGCGCGGATCGCCGCCTTGCAGGAGGCAAAAGGCCCCGAAAAGCCCGTCGAGGTCGGCTACAAGGTACGCCGTGGCGACACCCTGGCGGCAATCGCACGGCGCACGCGCTGCAGCAGCGTCAAGGAGATCGCTGCGCTGAACGGCATCCGCGGACCGAACTACACGTTGAAGGTGGGGCAGCGGTTGCGCCTGCCGACGTGCAGCTGAGGAGCGGTGAAAGGTGAAAGGTGAAAGGTGAAAGGTGAAAGGTCAGCTGCGAGCCTTCACCTTTCACCTTTCACCTTTCACATTCTCCGCCGCAAAGCCACCGTCGAGCGGCTAGCATCGAACGCATGAACGAACATCACGATCTCGCTGCCCTGATCCGCGCCGATACGCCGCTGTTGGCGATCGACACCCACGAAGAACTGGAAGTCATCGCCTCCTTCCAAAGGGCGCTGGCGTCCAGTCTGCGTCCGCTGTACGCGTGGAGCATCACTACCGGACTGCGGCGGCTGGACATGGAGATGGACGCCAAGCCGATGAGCTCGGGCGAGGTGCTCGACGCGATTCGCGATACGCGCCAGAAGAGCGTGTTCCTGCTGCTCGACTACTCGCCATTCCTGAAGTACGTGGTCACGCTGAGGCAACTGCGGGAGATCGTCATCCGACAGGGCGTCGCCGCGCATACCATCGCACTGGTCGGCTCGAATCTTGATCTGCCCAAGGAGCTCGATGCGCTGGCCGTGCGCTTTGGGCTGTCGCTGCCGACCGAAGCGGAGCTCGACAAGATCGTGCGCGAGGAGGCGACCGCCTATTCGCGCGAGCATGCCGGCCGCCGTGTGCAGATCCACGCCAGTGCGCTGAAGGCGGTGGTGCGCAACCTGAAAGGTCTGGCCGGTACCGACGCGCGCCGCATCGCCCGCCGGATCATCGCCACCGACGGCATGATCAGCGATGCCGACCTGCCGGCGGTGGCCAAGGCCAAGTTCGAGTTGTTGAACAAGGCCGGCGTGCTCTCCTTCGAATACGAGCCGATCGCGTTCCAGGACGTCGCCGGCCTGCGCCGGATGAAGCGCTGGATCGAACAACGGCGCTCGGTGTTCATGGGCGAACCGACCAAGGTGCCGCTCGATCCGCCCAAGGGCCTGCTGCTGCTCGGCGTGCAGGGCACCGGCAAGAGCCTCGCGGCCAAAGCCGTCGCCGGCGGTTTCCAGGTGCCGCTGCTGCGCCTGGACATGGCCAGCGTCTACAACAAGTATCACGGCGAGACCGAGAAGAACCTGCGCGAATCGCTCGGCAACGCCGAGGTGATGGCGCCATGCGTGCTGTGGATCGACGAAATCGAGAAAGCTTTCGCCACCTCGGACAGCGACGGCGGCACCAGCCAGCGCATCCTCGGCTACTTCCTCACCTGGATGGCCGAGCGCAAGGGCAAGATCTTTCTGGTGGCTACCGCCAACGCGATCGACAACCTGCCGCCGGAGCTGCTGCGCAAGGGGCGCTTCGACGAGATCTTCTTTGTCGATCTGCCGGTGGACGACGTGCGCGTCGAACTGTTTCGGCTGCACCTCGGCAAGCGCGGCCTCACGCCCGAGAGTTTCGACCTCGACGAGCTGGCCGCGGTCAGCAACGGATTCTCGGGCGCGGAAATCGAGCAGGGCGTGGTCTCCGCGCTGTACGCTGCGCATGGCGAGAGTGCCGCGCTGGATCAGCGGCATCTGGTCGCCGAACTGAAACAAACGCGCCCGCTATCGGTGGTGATGGCGGAAAAAGTCGCGAAATTGCGTGCCTGGGCGGCGGAGCGGACGGTGCCGGCGGATTGAACAGACGGCTGCTGGTTGTTGGCAGCAAAGCCACGTGCCGCTGCGCTAAGGTTTGCGTGCTTCGCTGCCAGCAACCGGGAACCAACAACCAGCAACCGCCTTCAAGCCACCTTGGTCACCGCCCACTGGCTGTCACCGGCCGGCAGGTTTCCCACCGATTCGCGCAGCATGCGGACCGACCGCATCACCGCGCGGTGCATGTCCTGCATCTCGCTGTACGGGACGTCCTTGGTCTCGTGATAGGCGATCGCCAGCCACAGGGCGATGCCGCGCAGCTTCAGCGGCAGGTTGTCCGACTTGATTCGATCCAATGCGATGGCAGTGCCGTTGCCCCACGGACTGTAGCGCTCCGCGTTCTCGCTCGAATACAGATGTGGCACCGAACAGGCGGCGGCGTTGGCGAACTCCTTCTGCGACAGCGCGTAGAGTGCGCGACGCTGATCAAGGGACAAGCTGCTGATCGCCTTCTCCAGTTCCCTGAGCTGGTTGCGCAGCGTCAAATAGCGTGCGAGTGCCAGGGTGCGGAAGACGATTTTCATGGTGGATGCCTTTGTGGTGCAGGACGGGGTGCGTGAGCGCTATCGTGTCATGGACAAGGACCAGCGATCGGGCCCGGAATGCCAAATGGGTCACAAAATGACGCTGGGTGTCACAAGGGCGCGTAGCCTGCCTCTTGAGACGCGCCCCGTCAAGGTCATTGACGGGTTGCCGCGCGATGTTGAGCACTCCATCGCGTTCCCGTACAGTCGCGCGCCGCTGCGACCGCGGACGCCACGGATGCGCATGAACTTTCGGATTCTCTACACCGCGCTGCTCGCGGTCGCCGCGCCCGCGCCTGGCGCGCCGGGTTTGTGGCAGCCGCAGCAATTGCCCGCGATCGAAGCGGAGCTGCGCGGCGCCGGTATCGCCGTGGATCCGCGCGAGCTTTCCGATCCGCAGCGCTATCCGCTGAACGCGGTGGTCGAGCTCGGCGATGACTGCACTGCGGCGCTGGTGTCGTCGCTCGGACTGCTGCTCGGCAGTCGCCTCTGCGTGCTCGATGCGCTGCGCAGCCAGTCGATCGAGGGCCGCGATCTGCTGGCTGACGGCCTGGTCGCCCGCACCCTGGGCGAAGAGATGCCGGGTGCGCCGAGCGTGCGCGTAACCCAGTCGGTGCAGGATGTGACGGCCCAGGTGCTTGCCGGGGGGGCGTCGGGGCAGGACAGCAGCGCGCGCGCGCAGGCCATCGACGCCAGGTCTCGACGGCTGCTGGCCGCATGCGAGAGCAGCCCCGGATACCGTTGCCGGATCGACGTGCTGCGTGACGGTGAGCAGTACTCTCTGGTCAGACAACTGGTAATTCGCGACGTACGCGTGGCCTATGTGTCGGCCGGTGGCGCCGCTGAGTTCGGCGATGCTGGCGGCCATCCGAGCTGGCCGCGCCAGCGGGCCGACGTTGCGCTGCTGCGAGCTTATGTGGGACCGGACGGCAGGCCGGCCGACTACAGTGAAGTCAACGTGCCGCTGCGCCCGGCGTCGCATGTGAAGTTGCAAGCGGCGGGACTGGCGTCCGGAGATTTCGCCATGACCGTCGGCTACCCCGGTCGCGCGGTGGACGGCGACGGTTCCTTGCGGGTCGGCTTCGGCAAGGTGCTCGCGGTGACCGTGAGCGGCGCGCAGCTCGCGGCCAATTTCATTGCCGATTTCGATCTCGCCAGTGGCAGCTCTGGTTGGCCGGTGCTGAACGCGCGTGCCGAACTGGTCGGCGTCGCCCTGGCGGGCAGCCCCGGCGAGGTTGCCACGGAGCGGTTGTCCTACCCGGCACAGGCGCACAGCGTCGCCCTGGATATCCGCTTCGTGCTGGGGTCTCTGGATGCCGCCGACGATGGCGACCGACTGCTGCGCGAACTGGTGGTCGATCCGGTCGCGGTCGATGCGCGCTAGCGGCGCCCAGTACCCCAAGGAACTGGCCAATTGGGCCTTGGTCAGCGTTGGCGTCGGGGCGGTCGAAGGCGCGGTTGCAGCGGCGCTGGTCAAGGCCAGCTTCGCGCACGCGGCGTCGCCGTGGCTGGTCGATCTTGCGCTGGCGCTGGTGGCCGGCGCGCCGGCCTACGCCAACCTCGCCAGCTTCCTGTTTGCGGCGCATCAGCTCGGTCGCGACAAGATCGAATGGACGGTGCGTTGGCAGGCGCTGACGCTGCTGGCGGTGATGGCACTGGCGTGGGCGCCGGCCGGTGCGTTCGGCTTGTGGCTGACGGTGTTGCTGGTGATCACGGCGCGGGTCGGATGGGTCGGCGTCATCACCTTGCGCGCCGTGGTCTGGCGGCGCAACTTTCCGGACGCGGCGCGCGCGCGACTGGCTTCGCGGCTCTCGGCGCTGAACGCGCTGCTGATGGCCGCGAGTGGCGCGTTGCTGGGCTGGATGCTGGGCAATCAACCGACGGCGATTCCATACTTCTTCACCGCGGTCGCCAGCATCGGCCTGGTCGGCGCCTTTCGCTACCGGCGCTTGCGCCTGCGTGGGCACGGCGCGCTGCGCGAGCGTGAAGCAAGCGCGCGTGCCGATCGTGACCTCAGGCCCTCGCTGGCCTCGTTCAAGCGCGTGCTCGCGGACGATCCGGTCTATCGCGAATACATGCAGAGCATGTTCGTGTTCGGCAGCGGCAACCTGATGCTGCCGGCGCCGTTGCTGATCGTGCTCGGCGAGCGCCTCGGCCTGTCGCCGTTCGCGCAGGTGCTGCTGGTCGGCACCCTGCCGCTGCTGATCCTGCCGTTCGCGATCGTGCTGTGGGCCCGCTATTACGACCGCGTGCACATCATCCAGTTCCGCAGCGTGCACGCGTGGAGTTTCGTGTCGGCCAGCGTGGCATTCCTGGTGGGTTGCGCGACCGGCGAGTTGGCCTGGCTGGTGACGGGTTCGTTGCTGCTCGGCATCGGCTTCGCCGGTGGCCAACTCGGCTGGAACCTTGGCCACAACGATTTCTCGAAGCCGGAGCAGGCCGCCCTGTACATGGGCGTACACGTCACGCTCACCGGCATGCGCGGGCTGGCTGCGCCGCTGGTCGGCGTGGCGCTGTATCGCGCGGTGGAGTCGATCTGGCCCGGCCACGGTTACTGGTCGCTGGCCGTGCCGGTGATCCTGAACGTGGTCGGTGCCGTCAGCTTCCTGCGCTTGCGGCGACGCTTTCTGGGAGCCGAATGAAGCCTCTCGTCTGCATTCTCGGCCCGACCGCGGCCGGCAAAAGCGATATCGCGCTGCGGCTGGCCGACGAGTTCGGCGCCGAGATCGTCAGCGTCGACTCGGCGCTGGTCTATCGCGGCATGGACATCGGGACCGCCAAACCGACGCCGACCGAGCGCGCCAGCGTCCGCCATTGGTTGATCGACCTGATCGAGCCGACCGAACCGTGGTCGGCGGCCGAGTTCGTCGTCGGCGCCGAAGCGGCGATTGCCGACATCGAAGCCCGCGGCCGCGTGCCGCTGCTGGTCGGGGGCACGATGCTCTACGTGCGCGCGCTGCTGCAGGGCTTGTCCGAGCTTCCGGCCGCCGATCCAGCCATGCGCGCGCAACTGGTGGCAGAACTGGCTGATCGCGGCGCCGCCGACCTGCATGCGGAACTGGCGCGCATCGACCCGGCCGCCGGCGCGCGCATTCATCGCAACGATCCGCAGCGGCTGCTGCGAGCGCTCGAGGTCTATCGCCTGACCGGAACTCCGATCAGCGCACTGCAGCAGGCCTGGCGCCAGACTCCGCGGCGTTCCGGCGCGCTGATCGCACTGGCACCCGCGGACCGGGCGCTGCTGCACCAGCGCATCGCTGCTCGCTTCGACACCATGCTGGCCGCCGGTTTTCTTGACGAGGTGCGGACGTTGATGCGGCGACCGGGCATGCACGCAGAGTTGCCGTCGATGCGCGCCGTGGGTTATCGCCAGGCGTGGGGCCATCTCGCCGGAGAGTACGATCTGGCGCGTTGCCGCGATCTGGCGATCTTTGCCACCCGGCAACTGGCCAAGCGTCAGTGGACCTGGTTGCGTGGCATGCCTGGGGTCGAGTGGGTCGATTCCAGTGGCGCCGACGTCTTGGCCGAGGTCCGCGCGCATGTTTGCGCGGCGTTGACGCCCGCTGACTGATAAACTCGGCCGGTCGGCGGTTTTCTTCGGGTCCGGTGCGCGCAGCGGTTCGGGTCCGCATGGCGATCCTTGTTTCCGCGCAATCCGTCGACTGCGTCCTAAACCAACAACAAATCAGAGAGGGCGGTCATGTCCCGAGGACACTCACTCCAGGATCCATTCCTGAATGCACTGCGTCGTGAGCGCGTGCCGGTGTCGATTTACCTGGTCAACGGCATCAAGTTGCAGGGACAGATCGAATCGTTCGATCAGTTCGTCGTGCTGCTGCGCAATACGGTCAGCCAGATGGTTTACAAGCACGCCATTTCGACCGTGGTTCCGGCGCGCAATGTGCGCATTACGGAAGGCAACGGGTCGGAAGGCGGCGAAGCGGAGCACGGGAGTTGACGATTGTTTGAGCGTTCCAGGCGCGGTGAGCGCGCCCTGCTGATCTTGCCGAAGGTGCATGGCGTGGACGCCGATGCCGCTGCTTCGGAGTTTCGCGAACTGGCGAAATCGGCTGGCGCCGAGGTGATGGCGGAACTCGTCGCGCGCGTCGATCGCCCGCATCCGGCACTCTACGTGGGCACCGGCAAGGCCGAGGAGGCACGCGCGCTGGTGCTCGCTTCCGGCGCCGATCTGGTCCTGGTCAACCACCAGCTGACGCCGATCCAGGAGCGCAATCTCGAAAAGCTGCTGGAGTGCCGCGTGGTCGACCGTGCCGGGCTGATCCTCGACATCTTCGCCCAGCGCGCGCGTAGCCACGAAGGCAAGCTGCAGGTCGAACTCGCGCAGTTGCAGCACATGGCCACGCGTCTGGTGCGCGGATGGACCCACCTCGAGCGCCAGCGCGGCGGCGCCATCGGCCTGCGCGGGCCCGGCGAGACGCAGCTGGAAACCGATCGTCGGCTGCTCGCCGAACGCGTCAAGATCCTGAAGTCGCGGCTCGAAGCCGCGGTCAAGCAGCGTGAGCAGGGGCGCAAGGCGCGCGAGCGCAGCGCGTTGCCTTCGATCGCGCTGGTCGGCTACACCAATGCCGGCAAATCGACGTTGTTCAACGCTTTGGCGCGCTCGGATGTGTATGCGGCCGACCAGTTGTTCGCGACCCTGGATCCGACCGTGCGGCGGGTCGATGCCTTCAGCTTCGGCTCGGTGACGATTGCCGATACGGTCGGCTTCGTGCGCGACCTGCCGCACGAACTGGTGGCGGCGTTCAAGAGCACGCTGACCGAAGCGCGTGAAGCCGATCTGCTGCTGCATGTGATCGATGGCGCCGATCCGCTGATGCCCGAGCACATCGCCCAGGTCGAGACGGTGCTCGCCGAGATCGGTGCGGGCGAGATTCCGCAGATCCAGGTGATCAACAAGATCGACGTGTCGGGCGCCGAACCGCAGGTTGAACTGCTTTCCGGTCGTGTCCGCGCCCGTGTCTACCTGTCGGCCGCAACCGGCGTCGGTGTCGACGGCCTGCGCGCCGCAATCGAGACTGAATTCGGTGCCGAGCGCGTCTGTCGGCGAGTGCGCCTGGCCTATGCCGACGCCGGCCTGCGCTCGCGCCTGATCTCGCTCGGCGCGATTCGCAGCGAGGAAGTCGTCGATGGCGAGGGCTGGGATGTCGAGATCGACTTGCCGCGGCGCCTCGCGCTGCAGCTGGCCTCGTTACCCGGCCAGCAGGGCGAACTGGTGCGCACGCAGTTGTTGTCGCCGGCCGAGGCGGAGTGAGGGCGACTGGTCGAAGGTTGCGGCGAACTTCGTGGGTTCGGTGGTTCGTGAATCAAACGCGGGGCAGGGGGCAAGGGGCAAGGGGTCAGGCGCGCTTCATTGTCGGAGTGCGCGGCGAAGTGGGTCCGCTGACCCTTGCCCCGCTGATTGAGCGCCGCAAACAGATCGAGTCGTGAAAAGATGGATGCTGAGGCTCCGCAAACGCCTCGCGCACATTCAATCGGCTATCGTCGACGCTTGCTGGCGCTTGACCTTCCCGCGAGCGCCCCAATAAACACGGGGTTGCGACCCTATATGATCAAAGAGACCGTCGGCGGTCTCTCCGGAGTAATGACGGATGGCATGGAATGAACCCGGCGGCGGTCGCCGCAATCCCTGGGGTGACGGCAGCGGCGGTGGCAGCGGTGGCGGCGGCGGGCAGCCGCCCGATCTCGAGGAAATGCTGCGCCAGGCGAAACAGCGGTTGAGCGCCCTGTTCGGCGGCAAAGGTGGCGCAGCCCGCGGCTCCGGCGACGGCGGCGGTGGTGTCAGCACCGGCGGCCTTGGCTGGCTGATCCTTGGCCTGCTGGTGGTCTGGGTCGCGGTCGATTCCTTCCACATCATCGACCAGCGCGAGCGCGGCGTCGTGCTGCGCTTCGGCAAGGCCGATCGCACCCTCGAACCCGGCCCGCGCTTCACGCTGCCGCGCCCGATCGAGCAGGTCGAGCGGGTGGACGTCACCCAGGTGCGCTCGATGAGCAGCCGAGTGGCGATGCTGACGCGCGACGAGAACCTGGTGAACATCGACTTTGCCGTGCAATACACGGTCAGCGATGCCACGCAGTTCCTGTTCAAGGTGCGCGATGTCGAGGAGTCGCTGGCACAGGTCGCCGAGGCCGCCGTGCGCCAGGTCGTCGGCAGCCGTTCGCTCGACGACGTGCAGATCGGCAACCGCCTGGAGTTCACCAACGAGGCGCGCGAGATCATGCAGCGGCTGCTGAACGGCTACGAGGCCGGCATCAGCGTCAGCATCATCAACTTCCAGGACGTCATGGTCCCGGAGCAGGTCAAGGATGCCTTCGACGACGCCATCAAGGCGCGCGAAGACGAGCAGCGCGTGATCAACGATGCGCGCGCCTACGCCGCCGACGTCGTCCCCAAGGCGAGCGGTCGCAAGGCGCGCGTGCTGGCCGAGGCCAATGGCTTCAAGGAGTCGATCGTGGCGCGCGCCGAGGGCGATGCCAGGCGCTTCGAACTCTTGCTCGAACAGTATCGGGCGGCGCCGGAAGTCACCCGCAAGCGCCTGTACCTGGAAACCATGCAGGACGTGCTGTCGCGCACGCCGAAGATCCTGGTCGATGGCGAGAAGGGCAACAACATGCTGTACCTGCCGCTCGACAAGCTGGTGCCGCAGTCGGCACCGATGCCCGAGCGCGCCGGCGCGGCGATGAGCAGCAGCCCGGAGGGACGCTGAAATGAAAAACCTGATCCTGCCGATCGTTATTGCCGTGCTGGTGCTGCTCGGATCGAGCCTGTTCACCGTGCGCGAGGACCAGTACGCCGTGCTGTTCCGTCTCGGTGAAATCCAGCGCACCGACTTCAAGCCAGGCCTGCACTTCAAGATGCCGCTGGTCAACAACATCGTCAAGTTCGATCGTCGCATCCTGTCGCTGGACACTCAGCCGGAGCGCTTCCTGACCTCCGAGAAGAAGGACGTGCTGGTCGATTTCGTGGTCAAGTGGCGCATCGACAATGTCGAGGGCTACTACACGGCGACGCGCGGCGACGAGTTGCGCGCGCAGCAGTCGCTCGGTCAGATCGTCAAGGACCGCATGCGCGACGAGTTCAACAAGCGCACCTTGCAGCAGGTGGTCGCCGACCAGCGCGACGAGATGATGGCGAACCTGAAGACGGCGTCGAACACCTCGGCCGCCGCTCTCGGCATCATCGTGGTCGACGTCCGCATCAAGCGCATCGATCTGCCGGAGCAGGTCACCGATGCGGTGTTCCAGCGCATGCGCTCGGAGCGCGCGCAGGTCGCCAACGCGCTGCGATCCAAGGGCGCCGAGGTCGGCGAGCAACTGCGCGCCGAGGCTGATCGCAAGGTGTCGGTGTTGCTGGCCGAAGCCGAGCGCGATGCCCAGCGCATCCGCGGCGAGGGTGACGCGGCGGCTGCCGAGATCTATGCGAAGGCGTTCGGCAAGGATGCCGAGTTCTATGCCTTCCATCGCAGCCTGGAAGCCTATCGCCAGAGTTTCAAGGCGCAGGGCAATGTGCTGGTGCTGGATCCGAAGTCCGAATTCTTCGAGTACTTCACCAAGGACAAGCGTCCCTGATCCCGGCGGGTCGTCTTCGTCATGAATGACCTGTGGGCGGCGATGGCCCTGTTGCTGGTGTTCGAGGGCATCCTCCCGTTCGTCGCGCCGGGCCGCTGGAAAGAGGCGGTCCAGGCGTTGGCGCAACTGGAGGATGCCCAGTTGCGCGCGATCGGCCTCGGCAGCATGGTCGTCGGCCTGGCCCTGCTGGCGTGGGTGCGCGCCTGAGTCGAGCTGCTTCGATTTTCGGGGTGGCTATGCACGATCGTAAGCATTCGGTGAACCCGTGGGGCGTGGCTAGCAGCCTGTCGGACTTGAAAGGAATCGGCTGCAAATCCGCCTGAACGGTCCATATTTCGCTGCTTTTTTGGGCAATAGAAGCGCTATTGCCCTGCAAAAGCATCAAAATCTGGCCTCGCCCAGTCGAATTTTCGCTTCGATTTTTCAAGTCCGACAGGCTGCCAGGGCCAGCTTTCACGTCTTCGCTAGTTCGACGCGGAAATGCGCAGACCCAGAGCCCGGATCCATCGCAATCCACCGTTCGTCCTGAGCGCTTCCCGCGAGCCCTGCGAGCGGGAAGCAGTCGAAGGACGCCTGCCGCGCACCCGCTCCGCTTTTGATTCGCGAAACCCAAGCATCTCCAATGGTGCGACTGAGCTCGGGTTCCTTGCCGCACCATCGAACCCGCCAAGTCCGCGTCCTTCGACTGTTTCCCCCGGAACAGCGTGGGGGAAACGCTCAGGACGAACGGTTTCGCGATAGGTCTACCGAATAGTTACCGGGACTCTCACCGAACAGCCCGTAACTCTTTGATTTGCATATTGCGATGGGTCGCTCGCCGCGCAAGCGGGGCGCAGGATATGTCATGCCGCACCGCATGCGTGCGACAGCGCACCGACCTGCCATGCGTCAACCGCTACTGTCAGCGCAGGGTAAATCCCCTGCAGTGCCCCGCATCTCTGGCAGGCACGCAGTTGACTGACAGGTGGCACGCATGAGCAACAACGACAACAATCCGAACAACGGCAAGGTGCCGCGCGCCGGCAACAACAGGTTTGCCGCCGTCTTCGCCAAGCGCGGCAAGGGCGGCGCTGTCGTTTCGCCGGTCGCCCCGGCGCCGCGCGAAGTGACGCACGAGTTGGAAAGCAACCTGCCCGACACGCTGGTGCCCGGATTGGTGCCGCCGCGCGCGCCGCTGCGCGCTGCAGGAGGCGACGACGGCGTCATGAGCCAGCCGCCGGTGAAGAACGCTCCAATCGGCAAGCCCAGGCAGTTCAATCCCGCCAGCGGCTGATCCGGTCGACCGGATTCCCGAATCAGTCCCCGACTTCAGCCGGCTGCGTCCGGCAACCCACACCCATGCAACTCGAACTGGAGTACCACCATGTACAAGCAATTGCGCACACTCGCACTGGTTTCGGCCATCGCGCTGTCGTTGATCAGCGTCAGCGGCTCGGCCTTCGCCGAATCCGCCCAGGACGTCACCAATGCCCGTCAGGAGAGCCGGATTTCGACTTCCTATGCCCTGAGCCCGTACCTGCGCGCCTATGAGATCAACGTCGTGGTCGACAACGGCAAGGCAACCCTGACCGGCAAGGTCGACGAGGACGTCAACAAGGATCTCGCCAAGCAGATCGCGCTCGGCGTCGACGGCATCAAGGAAGTCGACAACCAGCTGGTCGTGATGGGCGACTACATGCCGCCGGCACGCACCGAGAATCGCACCTTCGGCGACGTCGTCGACGACGTCAGCATCACCGCCGCGATCAAGAACAAGCTGCTGTGGAGCAAGTACACCAGCGCGCTGACCACCGATGTCGACACCAAGTGGGGCCGCGTGCAACTGAAGGGCACCGCCAACACCGCTGATGCCAAGGCCTATGCCGGCATGCTCGCGCGCAACACGCGTGGCGTGCGCTCGGTCGACAACCAGCTGGTGGTCGATCTGGCGCCGTCGAAAGTCGAGACCAGCGCCGCCCAGGATGTCGCCGACGGCTGGATCACGACCAAGATCAAGTCCAGCTACATGTACTCCGATCGCGTCGACGGCTCCGACATTGAAGTGCAGACCAAGGACGGCCATGTCCTGCTGCGCGGCAAGGTCAACAGCGGTGAGGAACACGCCCTCGCCATCCAGATCGCCGAGAACGTGCGCGGCGTCAAGGATGTGAACTCGGGCGGTCTGTCGCACAGCAACTGATCCTCGCAACTGCAACAAACCACGGCGCGACCGCGAGGTCGCGCCGTTTTGCTGTGCGCTTGTCCTGTGGGAGCGACCTTGTGTTGCGAGCTGTGCCTGCCGGAGCTCGCGACACAAGGTCGCTCCCAGTGCGCCCGCAAGCGCACTCACACAGCACGGTGGAAGTCCGTGCCGG
>JAIMJQ010000118.1 GCA_020693165.1 Xanthomonas sp.
ACAAGTCTGGACCCACCAATAGCCAACAGCGTCCAGACAAGTCTGGACCCACGCTAGAACTGCGCCATCGCCGCCTTGCACAAGGCACCGTCGCGATCGTCCTTGCACGCCGCGCGCATTGCCTCGCAGGCAGCGGTTCCCATCGCCTTGCCCATACCCTTGACCGCATCGGCCATCGCCTTTTCGACGTCGCTGTCGCCGCCGGTCACCGACTTGTCCATGCTGTCGGCGACCTGGTCCAGGCATTTCTGGTAGGCGACCTCGACCGGATCACGGGTGAACCACCAGATCGCCAGTCCGGCGGCGATCAGGAAAACCAGCAGTTTGGCCATGCTTGCCGCTCCTTGGTTGCGATCGCGGCATCGTAGCAAAAGCAGGCGTTGCCGTTGCCAAACCAGGCGATCGATGCGCGCAGAGCGGGTGGCAACGGCCTTTGCCCGCACCCATCATTGCGCGGCACGGTCAGTCCCGCATCGACTTCCATTCGACCCGGATTCCCGGCCACAACTGGCCGAGACGGTCGTCAGCGACGATGCCGACCGCGGCAACCAGGTGCTGGCCATCGAACAACAGCGGCACGCGTTCGCGCTGCCACGGCGGCACCCCGAGTTCCTGGAAGATCAGCCGCAAATCGCGCGTATGCGCCGATCCGGTCGGGCGCAAACGTTCGCCGCCACGGCGCCAGCGCACGCCGAGTGCGCACGGCACGCGCGCCGGCCGAGCGTCGCCGTCGACGGCGCACAAACGCCCGAGGCCACCTGGCAGTTCGACCTCGCCCGCTCCTGATGGCCATTCAAGGACGGTGGCCGGCGCCGGGAGGGTGGCCGCCTGCGGCAGCAAGTACAGCATTTCGCGGTAGCGGCGGAATTCATGGCCGTCCCAGCGCAACCGCGGATTGCCATCGACCGCCGCCAGCAGCACTTCGCGCCGCAGACGTGCCAATTCGTGGAATCCCGGCGGCGCCACCCCGCGTTCGCGGGCGAAGCGCCGGAGCACGGCACCGAACAGCGCGTCGCCCAGAGTCAGCAACCCGGGGATCGACAGCGTGCATGGATTGGTGCCGGTGCATTGATCGAGTACCCGCGCGGCAGCCTGCTCCAGTTCGTCGGCGACCGATGCGGCATGGTCGGCCAGGCGCGCGAGACGCTCGCCGAGTGCAGGAAAGCGCGCAGCGAGTAGCGGCCACACCTGTTGGCGCAAATACGAGCGATCGTGCTGGTTATCCTGGTTGGCCGGATCCTCGACCCATTCGATGCCAAGGTCGCCGGCGGCGGCGACGATCGCAGCCCGCGGTTGCGCCAACCACGGGCGCAGCAACCAGCCGGGTCCGATCGCGCGCCGCGGGCGCATCGCACCCAGACCGTCGACCGAGGCGCCGCGCAGCATCCGCAGCAACAGGGTTTCCGCCTGATCCTCGCGATGATGCGCCAGCAGTAGCGCGGCGCCGGGCGTCAACGCTGCCGCGAAGGCCGCGTGCCGCGCCTCGCGTGCCGCCGCCTCGATGCCGCGGCCGCGCGCATCAACGCGAACGCGTGCGACCGCGCAGGGGACTGCAAGGCGTTCGGCGAACCTCAGCGCGTGCTCCGCCCAGCGGTCGGCATCGACATGCAATCCGTGATGCACATGCAAGGCGTGCAAGCCGCGCGCGCGCACCTGTGGACTGGCGGCCGCACAGGCGAGCAGGGTCGACGAATCGACGCCGCCGCTGAACCCGATCCAGACCGGCGCCTGCGGCAGGTCGGCAACTGCGGCTTCGATGGCGGCGGTGAGGGCTGCAACCGGGTCGGGCTTGGCCATGCGATCTTTCGGCGCCTTTGCGCGTAGGTCACGGTGCCCGCAGGGCTACGTGACTGGCAGTCCGATGTCATGCAGCCCTGCGGGCTACGCGACCTACACATCTGCGAATACTCCGAGGAGCGCCGCTGCGCGGCACGCTCGGCCTGCGTCACTCGGTCCGCTGCGAGCCGTAACCACGCAGGCGCCGATAACGCGATTCGACCAGGCTGCCGGCTTCGATGCGGTCAAGGCCGTCGAGCTGGCGGACCAGGTGATCCTTCAACGTCGCCGCCATCGCAACGCCGTCGCGATGGGCGCCGCCGAGCGGTTCGTCGATGACCTGGTCGACCAGACCCAGCTGCAAAAGGCGTGCCGAGGTGATGCCGAGCGCGTCTGCAGCCTCGCGGGCGCGGTCGGCGCTTTTCCACAGGATCGACGCGCAGCCTTCGGGCGAGATCACCGAGTAGATCGCGTACTCGAGCATCAGCGTGCGGTCGCCGACGCCAATGGCAAGCGCGCCGCCGGAGCCGCCCTCGCCGATCACCGTGCAGATGATCGGCACGCGCAGCTCGGACATCACCTCAAGGCTCATTGCGATCGCCTCGGACTGGCCGCGCTCCTCGGCACCGACGCCGGGGTAAGCGCCCGGCGTGTCGATGAAGGTCAGCAGCGGCAGGCCGAAGCGCTCGGCCATCTGCATCAGTCGCTGCGCCTTGCGGTAGCCCTCGGGCCGCGGCATGCCGAAGTTGCGGCGCACCTTGTCCCGGGTGTCGCGCCCCTTTTCCTGGCCAATGAACATCACCGGGCGCCCGGCAATGCGGGCGAGGCCACCGATGATCGCCGGGTCGTCGGCGTAGTGGCGGTCGCCCTTCAGCTCATGGAACTCGTCGAACACCGTGGTCAGGTAGTCGACCGTATGCGGCCGCTGCGGATGGCGCGCCAACTGCGCGATCTGCCACGGCGACAGGTTGGCGAAGATCGCCTGGGTCTTGGCGCGGCACTTGTCCTTGAGCTTGCCGATCTCCTCCTCGATGTTCAGCGCATTGCCTTGTCCAGCAAAACGCAGTTCCTGGATCTTGGCTTCCAGTTCGGCGATCGGCTGTTCGAAGTCGAGAAAGGCTGGATTCATCGGCGGGCGGGCGACAAAGAGCCGTAAAGGATAGCACCGGGGTGTGACCGGGCGTCTGCACGGGGGCGTATGGAGGGCGAGAGCAAGTGCGGGGCACGGTGCGGGCCTTGGCGGGTCCAGACTTGTCTGGACGCCTCTTCCGGTGCCGGAGGAGGAGCGTCCAGACAAGTCTGGACCCACGGGACAAGTCTGGACCCACAAGAGCCAGAGCGGCGCGAGGACGCTCTTCCCGTGCCCCGTGCCCTGGTTCGCGCGCCCCTGCTCTCAGGCCAGCAGCGCCTTCACGCGCGCGCTGACCACGGTCATGTCGGCGCGGCCGGCGGCTTTGGCTTTCATCGCGGCCATCACCTTGCCCATGTCCTTGGCACCGGTGGCGCCGGTTTCGGCGATGGCCGCGCGCACCAGGTCGTCGACTTCGGCTGCGGACAGCCGCGTCGGCATGTACGCCTCGATCACCGCGACCTCGGATTTTTCCTTGTCGGCCAGGTCCTGGCGCGATGCCGCTTCGAACTGCTGGATCGAGTCGCGGCGCTGCTTGAGCATCTTCTCCAGAACGGTCAGCACCTGCGCATCGTCGAGTTCCCGGCGCTCGCCTTCGGAGCGGCTGTCGATCTCGACCTGCTTGATCGCCGAAGTGATCAGGCGCAGCGTCTGCAGACGCTCCTTGTCGCCGCTCTTCATCGCGGCCTTGACGTCATCCATCAATCGGGTCTTGAGGCTCATCGGGGTTTCCTCTGTGCTGCAACTTGGGCGCCGCCCGCTTGATCACACTGGGCGGAGAAAGGCATTGGTCCGCAAAGGACGCAAAAAACGCAAAGGGAAGGAACCGAGAGGATGGGCCAGGGCTGCGCCAACGCTCCTGCAACACACACTATCCAGTAGGCTTTTCTTTGCGTCTTTTGCGTTCTTTGCGGACATCAGGCTCTGGACGAAAGCACGACAAAGGCCGCCGGCGGGAATCCGCCGACGGCCTCTGGAGTACCCTGAACGCAGCGGGCGCGAGGCGCCCGCCAGCGTGGATCAGTACATCCGCTGGCGCTTGGTCACGTCACGCGAGACGCGACGCAGGTTGCGCTTGACCGCGGCGGCGAGCTTGCGCTTGCGCTCCTGGGTCGGCTTTTCATAGAACTCGCGACGGCGAACTTCGCTGAGCACACCGGCCTTCTCGCATGAGCGCTTGAAACGGCGCAGAGCAAACTCGAAGGGTTCGTTTTCGCGGACTTTAACGTTGGGCATGGACACTCCGTGGTAACACCTGGCTGGCGCTCAGCGCCTAGCGAGCCCACAATGATAACCCGAACTTTACCGAACGATCAAAGCCCAGATTCCAATGCGTGTACTTGGCATCGAAACCAGTTGTGATGAAACCGGTGTGGCGGTGTATGACACCGAACATGGCTTGCGCGCCCACGCCCTGCATACGCAGGCGGCGCTGCATCGCGATTACGGCGGTGTGGTGCCAGAACTGGCCTCGCGCGATCACATCCACCGACTGCTGCCGCTGGTCGACCAGGTGCTCGACGAGGCCGGCATGACGCGCCGCGACCTCGACGGTATCGCCTACACCGAGGGCCCGGGTTTGATCGGCGCGCTGTTGACCGGGGCGACGCTGGCAAAGACGCTGGCGTGGACGCTCGACATCCCGGCGCTCGGCGTACACCACCTGGAAGGCCACATGCTGGCGCCTTTGCTGGAAACGCCGGCACCGGCATTTCCGTTTGTCGCGCTGATCGTATCCGGTGGTCACACCCTGCTGATGGACGTCGCCGGCATCGGTCAGTACCGACTGCTCGGCGACACCCTCGACGATGCCGCTGGCGAAGCCTTCGACAAGACCGCCAAGCTGCTCGGCCTCGGCTATCCCGGTGGCCCGGCACTGGCGCACCTGGCCGAAAGCGGTGATCCCAGGGCCTTCAGGTTCTCGCGGCCGATGACCGACCGCCCGTCGCTCGATTTCAGCTTCAGCGGGCTGAAGACCCAGGTGCTGCTGGCAACCCAGCGCAGTTCCGCCGCGCAGTACGCCGACATCGCGCGCGGCTTTGAGGAGGCGGTGGTCGACACGCTGGTGTGGAAATGCCTGCGCGCGCTCGATGCGACCGCGCGCGAGCGACTGGTGGTGGCCGGCGGGGTTGGCGCCAACGTGCGTCTGCGCGAACGCCTGCAGCAGGGGCTCGCCAAGCGCGGCGCCAGTGTCTACTTTCCACGTCCGGCCTTCTGTACCGACAACGGCGCGATGATTGCGCTGGCCGGTGCTTTGCGCCTGGCTGCCGGCGAGCGCGAGGATTCGGTCATCCGCGCCACGCCACGCCGCGACCTTGCCACGCTGACGCCTCCGAGCACGCCATGAGCCTGACCACCATCCTGATCAAGAACCTGCGCGTCGACACCGTGATCGGTGTCTATGCGCACGAGAAGACTGCGCCGCAAGCGCTCAGGCTGGATCTGGAGCTGCGCCTGGACGCGCGCCGGGCTGCGCGCAGCGACGCGCTCAGCGACACCGTGGACTACGACGAAGTGTGCTCTTCAGTACGCGAATTCGGCCGCCGCCAGCAGTTCGAGTTGCTGGAGCGCTTCACCCACGAACTGTCCGGCGAGCTGATGCGCCGCTTCCCGCTGCGCAGCCTGAGCCTGACGGCATGGAAGACCATCGTCGGCCTGTTGCCGGCCGAAATCGCGGTTCGCGTCGAGATGGACCGTCAGGCACTGGAACTGGCGCAGGCGGATGAAGACCGCCTCAATGATTGACGCCGTGACGCCGCGGGTGTTGCTGATGCTCGGCAGCAATGTCGAGGCCGAGCGCCAGCTGGCGGCTGCGTGCGCGTTACTTAAAAAGCGCTTCGAGGTCGTCGCGGTATCACGCAGCCACCCGAGCCCGGCCGTGGGTCACGCGGGGGCACCGGCCTATCTGAACCAGGCCGCGGTGATCGCGACGGATCTCGACCGGGATTCGCTGAAAGTCGCGCTGCGCGCCATCGAGGCCGAACTCGGTCGCCAGCGCCCCAATCCCGAGCCACGCCTGTGTCCGATCGACATCGATGCGCTCGGACGCTGGGAACCGGAGTTCACGGTGTGGGATGCGCGCGACCATGGCGCGGCATATGCGCGCGCGCCATTGCGGGATCTGGGCCTCGACTGACCGCGCTTTGGTGGGTCCAGACTGACCGCGCTTTGGTGGGTCCAGACTGACCGCGCTTTGGTGGGTCCAGACTTGTCTGGACGCCTTTCCGGCTGAACTCTGAAAAGCGTCCAGACAAGTCTGGACCCACGAGAGCGAAGCTCGGTCCGATTGGCCCGAAGCGTCCAGACAAGTCTGGACCCACGAGAGCGAGGCTCGGTCCGATTGGCCCGAAGCGTCCAGACAAGTCTGGACCCACGAGAGCGAGGCTCGGTCCGATTGGCCCGAAGCATCCAGACAAGTCTGGACCCACGAGAGCGAGGCTCGGTCCGATTGGCCCGAAGCGTCCAGACAAGTCTGGACCCACGAGA
>JAIMJQ010000014.1 GCA_020693165.1 Xanthomonas sp.
GAAGCGAAGAAGCAATCCAGTGTCTCTGCATTTGCTTTGATCCGAAGGCCCGACAACCAAGAAGTGTCGCTGGATTGCTTCGCTGCGCTCGCAATGACGAGGTGGCTCGCAATGACGCCAAGGTCAAGGTTTGCCTACAGTGCCCGCGTCCCGGCTTTTCCCGAACAACTCGAACGCAATCAGCATCACGATACCGACGGTAATCCCGGAATCGGCGACGTTGAACGCCGGCCAGTGCCAGTTTTCATAGTACACATCGACGAAATCGATCACATAGCCGAGGCGCGCGCGGTCGATCAGGTTACCGATGGCGCCGCCAATCAGCAGGGCCAGCGGCAGGCACAGCACCCACTGACGCCGGGCAGTGCGCCGCAGCCACTCGACCAGCGCGATGGTGACCCCGCTGGCGATGATCAGGAAGAACCAGCGCTGCCAGCCGCCGTGGTTGCTCAGGAAGCTGAATGCGCCGCCCTCATTGTGGACCAGCGTCCAGTTGAGTCCGGGCAGCACCGCAACCGGCGTCAGGTAGTCGAGCGCAGCGACTGCGATCGCCTTGGTCCACTGATCGATGATGATGACCAGTGCCGACAGCAGCAGCCAGATCAGGCCGCCGCGACCGCCACGGTCAGAACCAGAGTCGGCTTTCACCGGATCCCTCGATATTCTCGACGCACCGGCCGCACAGGCCGGGATGCGGTGCGTGCGCGCCAACGTCGCCGCGATGGTGCCAGCAGCGCGCACACTTCGCAGCATCGCTGACACGCGCAACAAAGCTGATGGCGCCGCCCTCTATCTGCGCGGCGTCGGCTGGGGCGGGCGACAGGTGCACATGCACAGCCGACACCATCAGCAGGAAGCGCAACTCGGGGACGGCCTCGGAGAGTCCGCCCATGGCTGTCGGGCTGACGTAAAGATCGATCTCGGCATCGAGTCCGGAGCCAATGCGTTTGTCCTTGCGCAGGGGCTCCAGCGACTGGTTTATGGCTTCGCGCAAGGCCAGCAGTCGCTGCCATTGGGCGGCGCCCAGATTGCCATCGTCCGGCAGTGGCGACAGCCCCTGGTACCAGGTCTCGAATAACGGCGACACGGTCCCGCGCGCGGGCAGGAAGCGCCAGATCTCGTCGGCCGTGAAGCTCAGGATCGGCGCCATCCAGCGCACCATTGCCTCGGCCACGTGGAACATCGCGGTCTGTCCGGAGCGCCGCGCATGCGCATCTTCGCGCAGCGTGTACATGCGGTCCTTCAGCACATCGAGGTAGAAGGCACCGAGTTGCACACTGCAGAAGGTGTGCAACTCCTGATAGATCAGGTGGAACTGGTAATCCTGGTAATTCTGGATCACGCGCTGCTGCAGCTGCCAAGCCTGATCGACGATCCACTGGTCAAACGGCAGCAGCTCTGCATGGGCGACGAGGTTGCGCGCCGGATCGAAGCCACTGAGATTGGCGAGCAGATAGCGGCAGGTGTTGCGGATGCGCCGATAGGACTCCGACACCCGCTTCAGGATCTCGTCGGAAACACTCATCTCGGCGCGATAGTCGGTGGCGGCGACCCACAGTCGCAGCACGTCCGCGCCCAGCGTTTTCATGACCTGCTGCGGCGCCACTACGTTGCCGGCCGACTTGCTCATCTTCTTGCCGTCGGCGTCGACGGTGAAACCATGCGTCAACACCTGACGGTAGGGCGCGGCGCCGCGCATCGCGGTGCTGGTCAGCAATGCCGACTGGAACCAGCCCCGATGCTGATCGGAACCTTCGAGGTAGAGGTCCGCAGGGACCCCCGCGAGTTCCGGTCGCGCATCGACCACGCAGGCATGACTGACGCCGGAGTCGAACCAGACATCAAGAATGTCGGTGACCTTCTCGTAGCGCTCGGCCTCGTCGCCGAGCAGTTCGCGCGGATCGAGATCGAACCAGGCGTCGACGCCGTCCTGCTCGATGCGACTGGCCACCTCGCCGAGCAACTCGACCGAGCGCGGATGTGGCGCCTGGTCAACCTTGTCGACGAACAGGGCGATCGGCACGCCCCAGGTGCGTTGCCGCGAGATGCACCAGTCGGGCCGGCCGGAGATCATGCCCTGAATGCGCTCCTTGCCCCAGTCCGGGACCCAACGCACCGTGTCGATCGCTGCCATCGCCTGATCGCGCAGACCAGCCACCTGCATGCTGATGAACCACTGCGGGGTCGCGCGAAAGATCGTGGGTGTCTTGTGCCGCCAGCAATGGGCAACGCTGTGATCGCAATCGACGTTCGCCAGCAGACGACCGAGCGATGCCAGGTGCTCGACGATGCGCGGATTGGCCTCCGCGATCTTCATGCCACCAAACAGCGGCAGGTCGGCAACGAAACGCCCATCACCCTGTACCGGATTGATGACCTCATCCGAATAGCGCTTCAGCGCCTGGAAGTCCTCGACGCCGTAGGCCGGTGAGGTGTGGACCAGACCGGTGCCGTCGACATCGCTGACGTGCTCGCCGAGGATCAGCAAAGAAATGCGATCGTAGAACGGATGGCGCACATTGCAGTGTTCAAGGGCCTTGCCGACACACCGCGCGATCACCTCGCCGGTGAGCTGGTAGCGCTTCAGGCAACGCTCGACCAGCGCATCGGCGATCACCAGATGCCCGCGCTCGGTGCGCACCAGCGCGTAGTCGAGATCCGCATTGACCGCAACGGCCTGATTCGACGGCAACGTCCACGGCGTGGTGGTCCAGATCACCGCCATGGCGTCGTCGACTGCCGTGGCCAGCCCGAAAACATGTGCCAGCGCAGCGCCGTCGACAAAGGGGAAACCCACGTCGATCGCCGGATCGACCTTGTTGGCGTATTCGATCTCGGCCTCGGCCAGCGCACTGCGACAATCGAAGCACCAGTGCACCGGCTTGAAACCGCGCATGACGTGTCCGCGTTCGACGATCTTCGCCAGCGCGCGCACCATATCGGCTTCGTACTTGAAGTCCATTGTGCGATACGGCTGCTCCCAGGCACCGAGCACACCGAGACGCTTGAAATCGACGCGCTGGCGTTCTATCTGCTCGGCGGCGTACTTGCGGCACTCGGCGCGGAACTCGCGCGCATCGAGCTTGTAGCCAACCTTGCCGAACTTCTTCTCGACCGCAACCTCGATCGGCAGGCCATGGCAGTCCCAGCCAGGCACGTAGGGCGCGCGGTAGCCGGACAGCAACCTGGACTTGACCACGATGTCCTTGAGGATCTTGTTGACGGCGTGGCCGATATGGATGTCGCCGTTGGCATAGGGCGGGCCATCGTGCAGCACGAAAGCCGGGCGATCGGCAGCTGCCGCCTGCAGCGCGGCGTAGCGATCCTCGCTCTCCCACGCCGCCAGCATCGCCGGTTCGCGATTGGGGAGATCCGCCTTCATCGCGAAATCCGTGGTCGGCAGCAAGAGCGTCCGCTTGTAATCAGTCTGCTTGTCATCAGTCACGCGCGGCTTACTCCGAGCAAACGCAGGGCTTCGTCGGCATCGCGACGAATCTGCTCAACGAGGGAATCAAGGTCGGGAAAATGCCATTCGTCCCGCTGCTTCGCAATGAAGTCGATAGTGAGGCGTTTTCCGTAGAGGTCGCCATCGAATTCGAACAGATGGACTTCCAGCAGCAATTCCTTGCCGCCAACTGCGGGTCGGTAGCCAAGACTGGCCACGCCCGGGTGCTGCGTCAGGCCGGCGCCATCGACGCGCACCGCGAAGATGCCACCGAAGCCCAGTGAGTTCTGCGGCCAGCGCAGATTGGCCGTGGGGAAGCCGAGCTGACGGCCGAGTTGCTGGCCGCGTACGACCCGCCCGGAATAGCTGTAGCGACGTCCGAGCGCATGTCCGGCGGCATCGAAGTCCGATGCCAGCAGCATCTCGCGAATGCGCGAGCTGCTGACGCGCTCGCCGTCGGCGGTCAGCGCCGCAATCTCGCGCGCCTCAAATCCAAAGCGCGCGCCTGCCGACTGCAGAACTTCGAGGTTGCCGGCGCGGTCGTGTCCGAAGCGGAACCCGGGCCCGACCCAGACCTCGCGCGCGCACATCCGACGCACCAGCACCTGCTCGATGAAGGAATCAGCGGAGGTCTGCGCCAGCGCGTGATCGAAGCGCAGGCTCAGCACACGTTCGATGCCGACGTCGCGGATGCGCACGGCGCGTTCGCGAAACGGGGTCAGGCGCAGCAGCGGAGCGCGCGCAAAGTGCTGCCGTGGCAAAGGTTCGAAGGTAACCACGACTGCCGGCAGACCGAGCGCATGGGCACGCGCGCGCAACTGCGTCAGCAGTGCCCGATGGCCGATATGGACACCATCGAAAGCACCGATCGCAACCACGCTGCCGGCTGCGGTCAGCGGCGGTCCGTTACTGTCTCGACTGAGAATCATGGTGCGGCGCGGCAAAAGATCCCGAGTATAGCGGGCTGGGTCGCCGACTCCTTGGATGATTTGATGCCGATATGCAGCAGCGCATTGCCCGGCTCGAAGCGCGACTGGAGCGGATCGAACGTCGCCTGGAGCTCGACGTCGCCGGTGTTTCGCAGCCGGTCGAACGCAGAATCAGGCCATCGGACTGCGGTCGCGCAAATGGCGTGGCCGCAGTCCGGCGGCGAATGCCGTCGACAGGTATGCCAAACCGGCAGCCGCGCCCACCGCACCCAGCCAGGCCAGGCGCGCGGGCGCTGCCAGCGACTGCAACGGCGGCAACTGGCGTGGCAGCCACCAGAGCACCAAGGCGGTCGCCAGACTGGCCAGGAAAAGCGACAGCGCGTAGCGCCGCCAGCCACGGGCGGGGCGATAGCAGCCCGACCGCCGCAGCCACATCAGCAGCAGCCCCATGTTGACGTAACCGGCCAGCGCACTCGACAGCGCCAGTCCGGCGTGCGCACCCGGAAGGTCGAACCACAGCCAGAAGCCGACGAAGATCGCGTTCATGACCATGCTCGACGCCATGCTGGCGATGCCGGCCTTGACCGGGGTTGCCGTGTCCTGGCGCGCATAGAACGCCGGCGCCAGCACCTTGACCGCAATGAATGCCGGCAAACCGAGCGCCAGCGCGGCCAGGCTGAGCGCGGACATCTGCGCGTCCAGCGCAGTGAAACGGCCGTAGCCGAACAGCGTCCAGAACATCGGCTCGGCCAGCAGGATCAGCAACAGCGCCGCCGGTAGTGCGATGAACAAGCCCAGACGCAAGCCCCAGTCGATCGATGCGGTGAAGCCGACCGGGTCGTCGGCCGCGTGCTTGCCCGACAGATGCGGCAGGATCACGGTACCAAGCGCAACGCCGAAGATGCCGAGCGGAAATTCGAGCAGGCGATCGGTGTAGTACAGCCAGGTCACGCTGCCGGTCAACAGGAACGAGGCAATCAACGTGTCGATCAGCAGGTTGAGCTGCGCCACCGACGAGCCGAACAGCGTCGGGATCATCAGCTTCATGACCTTGCGCACGCCGCTGTCGTGCCAGCCCCAGCGCGGTCGCGGCAACAGGCCGAGGCGCATCAAACCCGGCAATTGCATCAGCAATTGCAGCACGCCGCCGATCAGCACGCCCCAGGCCAGCGCCTTGACAGGCTCGGTGAAGTACGGCGCCAGCCAGATTGCCGAGGCAATCAACGCGATATTGAGCAAGACCGGCGACAGCGCCGGCAACGCGAAGCGGCTGAAGCTGTTGAGGATGCCGCCGGCGAATCCGGCCAGCGATATCAACAGGATGTACGGGAAGGTGATGCGCAGCATGTCCGCGGTCAACTTGAATTTCTCGGGATTGGCGAGAAATCCGGGGGCGAACAGGCCCACCAGTGCCGGCGCAGCAAACAATCCGATTGCCACCACGATCAACAGGATCGCCGCCAGCGTGCCGCAAACATGGTCGACGAAATCGCGCAGCTCTTGCGGATCGCCGCGCTTCTTGTACTCCGCCAGCACCGGTACGAAAGCCAGCGAAAACGAGCCCTCGGCGAACAGCCGACGCATGAAGTTGGGAATGCGGAAGGCGACGTAGAAGGCGTCGGTAGCCAGGCTGGCGCCAAATTTCTGCGCGAACACCAGATCGCGCAGGAAGCCGAGCACGCGCGAGAGCAGCGTCATCGAACTGACGATGGCGGTGGAGCGCAGCAGTTTCACGATGACCCGAGAATTGACCAGGGGAGGCGCGAGTCTAGACATGCGGGCAGCGCGATGACCGAGTCTGGCGAAGTTGCCATCAGGCTGCCGCAGTTTGCTGTCAAACAGCCACAGCTGGCTGGGTCAATGAATGCCGGGGCGCGAGGGCTCGAAGACACGCAAGAGCACAAGATCGTTCCGAATCGGCTCTTCACGTGCCCTCGTGCCCTCGTGCCCTCTCATTCCGCCTGATTGACGCCCGCGCCCACGACCCGCTATGCTTCGCGGTCCATTGCATTCCCTTATCCGTTTCGGAGTCCGTTCGTGGCCAATATCAAGTCCGCCAAGAAGCGTGCGCGTCAGGCCGACAAGCGCAACGCCCACAATTCCAGCGTGCGCTCGATGCTGCGCACGGCCATCAAGAAGGTCGTCAAGGCCATCGACGCCGGCGACCAGCCGGGCGCCGAGTCGGCGCTGCAGTCCGCCGTGCCGATCATCGATCGCATTTCAGCGCACGGCTTCATCCACAAGAACAAGGCAGCTCGCCACAAGAGCCGCCTGACCGCTGCCGTGCGCAAGCTGTCGGCACCGGCCGCTGCTGCAGCCTGAACCGGCTGCACGGTCAAGCAAAAAGCCGGCTAGATGCCGGCGTTTTTGTTGCCCCGGCGGATGGGGTCTGCCGCCGCAGGGAAGTACTCGATCATTCAGCGTCGGGCGCCGCTGAAGTCGATGGCAGCTCTGGATCGGCTGGGCGCTTGAGGGTATCCAGCGCATCCATGGTCGCGAAGATCAGCGGTTCCAGTCCCTTGCGCTCCAACGCCGACACCAGATAGACCGGTCCCTTCCAGCGCAGGCTGCGCTTCAGGGCCTTTGCGCGCAGTTCAGCTTCGCCGTCCGGCAACATGTCGGCCTTGTTCAGCACCAGCCAGCGCGGCTTTTCCAACAGCGCCGGGTCGAACTTCTTGAGCTCGCGCTCGATCGCGCGCACCTGCTTGTTTGATGGTGCGCCTTCCTCGAACGGCGCCAGGTCGACGACATGCCAGAGCACGCGCGTGCGTTGCAGGTGCTTCAGAAAGTGCACGCCGAGGCCGGCGCCATCGGAGGCACCCTCGATCAACCCGGGGATATCGGCGACGACGAAACTGCGGTCTGCCGCGGCGCGGACGACGCCGAGATTGGGGTGCAAGGTGGTGAACGGATAGTCGGCGACCTTGGGCGTGGCCGCCGAGATGGCGCGGATCAGCGTCGACTTGCCGGCATTCGGGAACCCGAGCAGGCCGACATCGGCCAGCACCTTCAGCTCAAGTTGCAGTTCGCGCTCTTCGCCCGGCGTACCCGAGGTGGCCTTGCGCGGAGCGCGGTTGACCGAGCTCTTGAAATGGATGTTGCCCTTGCCGCCGTGACCGCCCTGGGCGACCAGCAGGCGCTGGCCATGGTGGGTCAGATCGCCGATCACTTCATCGGTACCGGCATCCATGACCACGGTCCCCACCGGCACGCGAATGGTCAGGTCGACACCGGCGCGGCCGTAGCACTGCCGGCTCATGCCGTTCTGGCCGCGCTCGGCGCGAAACTGACGCTGGTGACGAAAGTCGATCAGCGTATTCAGGCCTTCGTCCGCGACCAGGTGGATGCTGCCGCCGTTGCCGCCATCGCCGCCATCGGGTCCACCGAGCGGAATGAACTTCTCGCGCCGGAAACTGACGCAACCATTGCCGCCGTTGCCGGCATGCACGTGGATTCGCGCCTCATCGACGAACTTCATTCTAGGGTCCCTGGGTCCTCAGAAACAAAAAGCCCCGCGCGCAGCGGGGCCTTTCGCAGAACAGCGGCGTCGCGCTTAAGCCGAAACGACGCTCACGAAGCGACGCATCTGCGGACCACCAACATGGAACTTGATGACGCCGTCGGTCAACGCGAACAATGTGTGATCGCGACCCAGGCCGACATTGCTGCCGGGATGGAAGCGCGTGCCACGCTGACGCACGATGATGTTGCCGGCCGAAACCGTTTGACCACCGTAGATTTTGACGCCCAGATACTTCGGGTTGGAGTCGCGACCGTTGCGAGTCGAACCGCCTGCCTTTTTATGTGCCATCGCTGAATCCTCTTGATCTGACCGGAGATCAGGCGTTGATGCCGGTGATCTCGATCTCGGTGTAATGCTGACGGTGACCCATCTGCTTGCGGTGATGCTTGCGACGACGGAAGTGCACGATGTACACCTTGCCGGCGCGGCCATGGCTCTTTACCGTGGCGGCTACCTTGGCGCCCGCAACCAGCGGAGCTCCGATCGAAATCTGATCGCCATCGGCGACCAGCATCACCTGATCGAGCTCGATGGTCTCGCCCTCGGCGACGTTCAGCTTCTCAACCTTGAGAATGTCTCCAGGGGCTGCGCGATACTGCTTGCCACCAGTTGCAAATACGGCGTACATGAAAACCTCGTCCAAAGGGACTTGAACAGAAATGGGGCTTGAAGCACAGAAGCGGAACTATAACCAGCCGCGACCGGCTGGTCAATGAACAAGTTCCGCAGATCGCGTCGACGTCTGCTGCCCGACCTCCGGAAACTTCACGGGGGCGACAAGCGCGCGCGCTTTGCACCAGAATACGGTAAGTTGAACCTGCGCACATCCTCCGCGGATGCGTCGGTGCAGAGTACGGAGCGTGAGACTCGCTGATGGAGAAGCCACTGGACATGGGCCACGTGATCCTCGACCGCCGCCAGGAACCGCGCTTCGAACTGCCCGGCCGTTTCCGCTGCATTGCGCCTGCCGGCCTCAACGGGCGGGTGGTCGACTTGTCTTTGAACGGCGCGCTGCTCGAATCCGATGCCGAGCCGACCTGCCACGGCGGCGAAGTGATCGATCTACTGCTGGAGTTGGACGAGACCCGCCCGTTCGCGGCCAAGGCCCGCGTGGCGCATGTCCGTGGCCAGCGCATCGGCATCGAGTTCCACGAGATCGAACCGCCCGCGTTCGAGCAGTTGTCGGAACTGGTGCTGTCGCTCAAGCGGGCACCAACCCTGGCAAAGCTGTCGGTGGACCCGTCCTGATCCGCGCGCCGCGCGCGGCCAGACTTCGTGGATCGAGACTCGTCTGCACGCCCTTGCCAAGCTGGATCACCAGCGTCCAGACAAGTCTGGACCCACCGACCATCAGGTCAATGGCGGGCGCCAAACCCCCGCCCTACGGCTTCTTGCGCCGCGGCGGGCCGTCGCCGGTCGGGCGCGGCGGCCGCGGGGCACGCCGTGGCACGTCCGCATCGGCGTCATCGGCGAGTCGACTGATCTGTAGCGGCCGGCCCACGACCCAGACCTTTTTCAGATGCTGGAACACTTCCTTGGGCATGCCCTCGGGGAGTTCGATGGTGCTGAACTCGTCCTCGATCTCGATACGACCGATGTAGCGGCTCTCCAGACCCGCCTCATTGGCCACGGCACCGACCAGGTTGCCCGGCTTCATGCCGTGGCGATGGCCAACTTCGACGCGGTACTTTTCGAGCTTCGCCGGCGGCTCGTCGCTGCGGGGACCGCGTTCGCGCGGCGGCCGCGGCGGGCGCGCTTCTCCAGCGACATCGGCCGACCGCGGGCGGCGCTCAGCTTCGAACGGCGCGCTCGGGGCACGCTCAGGCCGGTCGGCGGCGGACCCCGGTCGCACGCCACGCTCGGGTCGATCGCCGCTGAACAAGGCGCGCGGCGTGCGCTCCGGACGCTCGACAGCATCCCGACGCGGCCGCTCGCCGCGCACACGCTCCGGGCGCTCGGAGCGTGCCGCAACGACCTCGCCCACTGGCGAGGTGTCACCCGATGCGGGCAGCAGCAGCGGCGTCTTGCCTTGCAGCATGCGCGCCAGCGCGGCGGCGATGTCGAGCTCCGGGACTTCGTTCTGGCGCGAAAAGTCGGCGATCAGGCGGCGGAACTGGTCGAGATCGCCAACCTCCAGGCCGTCGCTGATGCGCTTGTAGAAGCGCGCGATCCGACGGTCGTTGACCGCCTGCACCGAGGGCAGCAGCATCGGCTCGATCGGCTGGCGCGTGGCGCGCTCGATGGCGTGCAGCAGATGGCGCTCGCGCGGGGTCACGAACAGGATGGCATCGCCACTGCGACCGGCGCGGCCAGTGCGACCAATGCGATGGACATAGGCTTCGCTGTCGTAGGGAATGTCGTAGTTGAGGACGTGGCTGATGCGTTCGACGTCAAGTCCGCGGGCGGCGACGTCGGTCGCAACCAGGATATCGAGTTGCCCGTCCTTGAGCCGCGCGATGGTTTTCTCGCGCTGCGCCTGGATCAGGTCGCCATTGATCGCCGCGGCGGCAAAGCCGCGCGCCTGCAGCCGCTCGGCGAGTTCCTCGGTGCCAAGCTTGGTGCGCGCAAACACGATCATCGCCTCGAACGGTTCGGCTTCGAGGATGCGCGTCAGCGCGTCGAGCTTGTTGACGCCGCTGACCAGCCAGTAGCGCTGGCGCACGGCGGCGACCGTGGTCGTGCTGGAACGGATGGTGACCTCGGTCGGATCCTTGAGATGGGTCTGCGCGATGCGCCGGATCGGCGGCGGCATGGTCGCCGAGAACAGCGCCACCTGGCGCGTCGGCGGCGTTTTCTGCAGGATTGCATCGACATCGTCGATGAAGCCCATGCGCAGCATTTCGTCGGCCTCGTCGAGCACCACCACCTTCAGCTGCGACAAGTCCAGCGTGCCGCGCGCGAGGTGATCCTTGATTCGACCCGGTGTGCCAACGACCACATGGGTGCCGCGCTGCAAGCCATGCAATTGCGGCCCGTAGCCCTGGCCGCCGTAGATCGGCAACACGTGAAAGTTCGGCAGTTGCTGCGCGTAACGCTGGAACGCCTCGGCGACCTGGATCGCCAGTTCGCGCGTCGGCGCCAGCACCAGCGCCTGCGGCCGCGCCAGCTTGAGGTCGATGTGCGCGAGGATTGGCAGCGCGAACGCCGCTGTCTTGCCGGTGCCGGTCTGCGCCTGGCCGAGCACATCGCGGCCCGCCAGCAGCGGCGGAATGGTCGCCGCCTGGATCGGCGACGGCGACTCGTAGCCGACGCTGATCAGCGTCTGCAGCAAGGCATCGGGCAGACCCAGCTCGGCAAAGGTCAGGGAGGTGGTTTCTTCACTCATGGCGCGTCCTTGCGTGCATACGGCCCGCACAACGCGAACCAGACGTGGATTGTAGCGCGGTGGAGCTGAAGGGGCCGGGAGCAGAGATATCGTGCATGGTGAGTCGTGAACACGAGCCGTTCCAACCGCAGCTACGGAGTGCAGTCGCAATGATCGTTGGTACCCGCAAGTCCCGTCTTCACCGGGTTTTGCTCACCACTCACTATTCCTTGCTCACCGATTGACTGGGCAATGACCTCTGGCGCACGCCCGGCTATCAACCCATCACTACACTCAGCACCCGCAAACTGCCGGAGACCGCCATGTCCGCCACCCGCCGCGATCTGCTCAAGCTTGGCGTGCTCGCCGCTGCTACCGGCGCCAGCGGGGTGCGCAGCGCCCTGGCGTCGACCTCGGCCGCGGGCAAGGCAGCGAGGTCGCTGAACATCCTGATCCTCGGCGGCACCGGATTCACCGGGCCGCATCAGGTTCGCTATGCGCTGGCGCGCGGGCACAAGATCACGCTGTTCAACCGCGGCAAGCGCCCGCAGGACTGGCCGGGTGAAGTCGAAGAGCTGACCGGAGATCGCAGCAGCGGCAATGTCGCCGCGCTCAAGGGCCGCAAATGGGATGTGTGCATCGACAACCCGACCAGCGTGCCGTTCTGGGTGCGCGACGTTGGCGAGGTGCTCGCCGGCAATGTCGGCCACTACATCTTCATCTCGACGATCTCGGTATACGCCGACAACAGCCAGCCTGGGATGGATGAGACCGGCAAGCTGGCCGAGTACACCGGCGTGGACATCCTCAAGGAGACTCGCGATACGCTGATCGCGAACATGGAACTCTACGGCCCGATGAAAGCCGGTTGCGAGGCGCAGGCGACGAAGTACTTCAAGGACCAGACCACGATCATCCGCCCGGGCCTGATCGTCGGACCGGGCGATGAGACCGACCGCTTCAGCTACTGGCCACTGCGCATCGAGCGCGGCGGCGAGGTGCTGGCGCCGTCGCAGGACGGTTCCGACCCGGTACAGTTCATCGATGCCCGCGACCTCGCCGAGTGGACCATCCGCATGGCCGAAGCGCGCGCCTTCGGCACCTTCAATGCCACCGGCCCCGACTACGCGATGTCGGTCGCCGGGATGCTCTACGGTATCCGCGCCGTGACCACGGAGGGCGCGCAGTTCATTTTCGTGCCCGCCGACTTCCTCGAAGCACAGAAGGTGGCGCCGTGGGGCGACATGCCGGTGTGGGTGCCGGGCCAGGGGGAGTCGGAGGGCTTCGCACGCATCAGCATCGCCCGCGCACTGCAGGCGGGACTGAGCTTCCGGCCATTGGCGACCACCGCCGCCGATACGCTGGCGTGGTTTCACGCGCAACCGGCCGAACGTCGGGCTGTGGTCAAGGCTGGCATCAAGCCCGTGCGCGAAGCGGAAGTACTGGCAGCGTGGAAGGCGCGCAGCAGCGACCGGCACTAGGAGCCTGTCGGAGTTGAAAAATCGAAGCGAAGATTCGGCTGGGCGAAGCCAGATTTTGATGCTTTTGCAGGGCAATAGCGCTTCCATTGCCCAAAAAAGCAGCGAAATATGGACCGTTCAGGCGGATTTGCAGCCGATTCCTTTCAAGTCCGACGGGCTGGGCGATTTGCCGATGATCAACCCGGCATGGCTGCGAAGAGCCTAAGATCGAAATTGTCGCAATGGCGCAAGGAGAACGGCAATGTATCGGCACATCCTGGTGGCAACCGACGGCTCGGAGCTCGCCAAACATGCGATCGACGCTGCTGTCGCCCTGGCCAAGGCGGTCGGCGCCCGGATCACCGGGCTGTATGCAGTGCCGGAGTACATCCCGCCAGTCGATGCGATGGTTCCGGTTTACCAGTTCCCCAGCAAGGATGAGTACCAGCGCCAGGCCGCGATCGAGGCGGATATGGTGCTCAAGGACGTCGTCGATGCCTGCGCGGCCGCCGGCGTAGCGTGCGAGGTGACGCACGGTATCGACAGTCACCCCTATCGGCTGATTCTGGCGACCGCGAAGTCGCGCAATTGCGACCTGATCTGCATGTCTTCGCATGGACGCCGCGGCATCACTGCGCTGATCCTTGGCAGCGAGACGCAGAAGGTGCTGACGCACGGCGACTTGCCGGTGCTGGTGGTGCGCTGATCCGCGGGCGATGACCAGCGCTGCGTTCGAACTCGAACCAACGCCCGAGGGCCTGGTGCTGCGTCTGCGCGGTGACTGGACCGTGGCCGGCCTGCCGAATGCGGAGCGCGCCTCGCAATCCATCGTCGCCGGCAGCGACGTACGCCCGGTGCGCGTGGACGCCGGCGATTTGGCAGCGCTCGACACGGCCGGTGCGCTGCTGCTGATCCAGCGCTGGCTCGGGCGCCGTCCGTGGCCGGCGATCGATGGCTTGCGGCCAGCCGATCGCGACTTGCTCGCACTGGTTGGCGAACGCATGGCGACGCCGCGTGTGCGCAAGGCCCGGGTCTTCGGCTTCGGCCCAATGGCCGAGCGCGTCGGCGTCGCCACCGAGTTCGCATGGAAGCAGCTCATGCTGCTGTTGGCATTCGGCGGCCAGACGGTGTTGACCTTGGCAGCAATCCTGGTCGGACGCCAGAAATTGCGCTGGACCAGCGCGGTTCACCACATGGAGCGCGCCGGCCTGGATGCCGTGCCGATCGTGTGCATGCTGAGCTTCCTGGTCGGCGCGGTCGTGGCCTTCCTCGGCGCCACCGTGCTCGCCGACTTCGGCGCCCAGGTCTACACGGTCGAACTGGTCAGCTATTCGTTCATGCGCGAATTCGGCGTGTTGCTGACTGCGATCATGATCGCCGGGCGCTCCGGCAGCGCCTACACCGCCGAAATCGGCATGATGCGTGCGCGGGAGGAAATCGACGCCATCCGCGCGCTTGGCCTCGATCCCATCGAACTGCTGGTGATTCCGCGATTGTTGGCGCTGCTGGTGATGCTGCCGGTGCTGAGTTTCCTGGCGGTGTTGTCCGGCATCGTCGGTGGCGCCCTCGTCGGTGGCACCGCACTCGGCATCTCGCCTGGCCTGTTCCTCGCACGCATGCAGGAAACCGCCGAGATCAGCTACCTGTTGGTCGGGCTGTCGAAAGCGCCGCTGTTCGCGATCATCATTGCGCTGGTGGGCTGTCTGGAGGGTCTGAAGGTGCAGGGCAGCGCCGAATCGGTGGGCCGCCACACGACGTCGTCGGTGGTGCAGTCGATCTTCCTGGTGATCCTGATCGATGCCATCGCCGCGATCTTCTTCATGGAGCTCGATATATGAGCGACGTGGTGATGAGCGTACGTGGTCTCGGCAACTGGTTTGGCGCTCAAGTGGTGCACGAAAATCTCGATATCGATATCCGCAAGGGTGAGGTGCTCGGGATCATCGGTGGCTCTGGCGCCGGCAAGAGCGTGTTGATGCGTTCGATACTCGGCCTGCAGCCCTACCAGACCGGCCGCATCTGGTGGTTCGGGCAGGAGATGGCGCTGCTCGACGACAACGCCCGTCGACATTTGGAGCGCCGGGTGGGCGTGATGTTTCAGGACGGCGCGCTGTTTTCTTCCTTGACTGTACTGGAAAACGTGATGGTTCCGCTGAAGGAGCACAGCAGACTGGACGAGGACTTCATCGCCGATCTGGCGCGGTTGAAGATCTCCTTGGTCGGACTTCCACCGGATGCCGCGGACAAATTTCCCGAAACCCTGTCGGGCGGCATGCGCAAACGCGCCGGACTGGCGCGCGCGCTGGCGCTCGACCCCGAAATCCTGTTCTTCGACGAACCCACCTCCGGCCTCGATCCAATCGGCGCGGCCGCGTTCGACGAACTGATCGCGACGCTGCACCAGGCACTGCACCTGACCGTGATCCTGATTACCCACGACCTCGACAGCGTCTACCGCATCTGCGAGCGCGTTGCCGTGCTCGCCGACCGCCATGTCGTCGCCATCGACACTCCGGCCGCCGTGCAGAACGTCGACCATCCGTGGATCCGCGAGTGCTTCCAGGGACCGCGCGGGCGCATGGCTTACACTCAGTCCGAAGCATTGCGCGAGGGGATAGCATGAGCGCTCAAGCGACGTTTCCGCGGCAAGGATTGAGGGCACGAGGGCATGAGGGTACGAGGGCACGCAAAAGCGCGCGCATCCGGATTTCCTGCTTTGGCTCTCCCGTGCCCTCGTGCCTACATCCCCTCGTGCCCTCCACCCTCTGACCCATGGAAACCAAAGCCCACCACATCCTCATCGGCGCCTTCATGTTGCTGTCGCTGCTTGGCGCTCTGGTTTTTGCGTTGTGGGTCGCCAAGGTCAGTCTGGACGATGAATTCGACGAGTACGATGTGGTCTTCACCGAGACCGTCACTGGCCTGACCAAGGGCGCCTGGGTCAACTTCAACGGCATCCAGGTCGGTGAAGTTCGCCGTTTGTCGCTCGATCGCGACGATCCATCCAGGGTGCTGGCGCGGGTGCGCGTGGATGCCGGGACACCGGTGCAGACCGACACCACTGCGCGCCTGACCTATACCGGGCTGACCGGCGTGGCGATCATCGAACTGGTGGCTGGCACACCTGGATTTCCGCCGCTGGAAGCTGCCGAGGGCGCCGAGGTCGGCGTAATCATCGCGGTGCCCAGCGCGATCCAGAAAATCATGACCGACGGCGGCGACGTCCTGATTCGATTCAACGAGACGCTGGCGCGCGTCAGCGAGTTGCTGAATGCGGAAAACACGCAGCGCATCGCCGACACGCTGGCCCATATCGAATCGATCGCTAGGCAGGTCGAAGCCGACAAGACCGCGCTGGGCGACGCCCTGCGCGGAGCTGACCGCGCGTTTGCCGACCTCAGCGCAGCGTCGACCGCCTTTCGGGAACTGGCAGCGCAGGGCGGCACGACGCTGGGGCGGGCTGACGCGCTGCTGGCGCAGGACTTCGGGCCGGCCACCGAGGACCTCAAGCAAACGCTGGCGTCACTGCGCGAGATCTCCGCAAGGGTGGACAATCTGCTCAGCAGCAACCAGTCGCAGATCAATCAGTTGGCACAACAGGGGGTGCCCGAACTGACCGCCGCACTCGACGATCTGCGCCGGCTTGCCGCCAGCCTTAACCGGGTAAGCGCCCAACTGGAATCAACGCCGGCCGACTACCTGCTGCAGCGTGACCGTCCCCGCGAGTACAAACGCCCATGAAGCATCTTCGCAGCCTGGTTCTGTTGACCGTCGCCTGCGCCCTGGCCGGCTGCCTCGGCAGCATGCTGCCCAAGGCAGCTCAGCGCGCGGCTTACGCGCTGTCGGACCCGATTCCGCTTGAAGCACGAACGCAGTTGCCCGGCGCCTTGCTGGTCGAGTTGCCGCGCGCCCTGCCCCCGCTGGACGGCAGCGACGTTGTGGTGCTGCGCAGCAACGGCGAAGTCCAGTTGTTGGCCGAGGTGCGCTGGATCGCGCCGATCCCCGAATTGCTGCAGCAGTCGATGGCGCGCCAGCTTGAAGCGGCTGGCAGCGCCGCCGTCGTCAGCCAATCGCCGCGGGCGCATGCGCTGCCGCTGCGCCTGAGTAGCGAGCTGCAGGCTTTCCAGCTGCGCGAACGCGAGAATGGCGCACTGGTGGTGCACGCCGCGCTCAGCGTAAGCCTGGCCTGCGCCGCCGACAGTCGCGTCATCGCCGTTTCGACGACGATCGCCGCCGACGACAAAGTAGTCGCCGCCGAGCCGGCAGCAGGCGTCGCTGCCCTGCGCTCCGCAGCCACCGAGTTGGGTCGCAAACTGGTGGTTTGGCTCGACCAGGTCGATGCCAGTTCCTGCGTCGATCCCTGAAGGCTCGCACAAGCCAATAGCAGCTCGATTGCCATCGCTGCTGCCGTAACTGTTTTGCGCCACCGCTGTCGGCACTCAGGCGTCGCTGTCGACAACCCGGTTGCGGCCGCCGAGTTTGGCCTTGTACAGCACGCCATCGGCCTCGCGCAGCAGATCCGCCGCCGTGCGCATATCGGGCGACTGGTCGGCGATGCCGATGCTCACGGTCACACGCACCGCAACGCCGGCATCGGTCGGGAACGCCGCTCGTTCCAGCGCCTCGCGAATGCGCTCGGCCAAGGCCCGGAATTCGGCGGCCGACTGCTGCGCGCTGAAAATCACGAATTCCTCGCCGCCGAGCCGTCCGGCGACTGTGTCGGCTCCGATGATCCCCTTGACCAAGGTGGAGAAGCCGGCGAGGACGCGGTCTCCGGCAAGATGGCCATGGCTGTCGTTGACCGGCTTGAAGTGGTCGAGGTCGAGGATCATCAGGCGCAAACACCCCGGCTGGCCGCGACCGCGATCGAAGGCATGTTCAAGCATCTCGCGCGACTGGCGGCGGTTGTAGAAACCGGTCAGCGCGTCGAACACGGCGTTGTTCAGCAATTCGCGATGGTAGTTTGCCTCGGCGCTTCCCTCGCCGAAGAACTTGAGCTCGCACTGACCGATGCGCAGGCGGTCACCATCGCGCAGGCCGAGGCGCTGCACCGGCTCGCCGTTGACGAAGCAGCCATTGGTGGAGCCCAGGTCCTCGACTGAATAGCCGCTGCCGTCACGAAAGATCCGGCAATGGTGCCGCGACACGCTGGTGTTGCTGAGCACCAGGCCACAGTCGTCGGCACGACCAACCATCAGCGGATTCTCGTCGATGCGCGCCTCGAGTCCCAGCTGCGCGCCATTGACCACGACCACGCAAGCCGATTCGCGCCGCTCCTGCGGCCCTGCCGGAACGACAACCCGGGTCGTGGTATGTGGCGCTTTGCGGCGTGCGGCCATCGCTGGCTTACTCGTCCTCGGTCTCGAATCCCTCGCCGAACACACCGATCTCGTCGACGTCGACGCTCTGGTTGTTGCCCGGGACCGGATCCGGCGCGTTGGCGGGCGGCGTCACCGTCGCGATGTTGGTCACCACCTGCTCCGGCGCGATCTGCGCGGTGGCGGTCAGCGCAAAGGTAACGGAGGAACCCGCTGCAAGGCGCACCAGAGTGTCAACGGTGCCCGTGCCCGCCGCCGGACAGCTGGCGCCGGAACTGGCGGTGCAGGTCCAGCTGGCGTCGCTGAATTGCGGCGGCAGGATGTCGGACACGCGCGCGTTCACCACATCCTGCGGCCCGGCATTGGTCACCAGCAGGATATACGTCGACGCCTGGCCACCCGGCACCAGGCGCAAGCCATTGCGCTTGACGATCGCGAGGTCGGCGCCGTCGGCGGCGAACAGGTGCTGCTCGGTAGCGATGCTCGCGTCGAAGTTGGCGTCGCCGAGATAACGGGCCTCCAGCAGCACCTGTCCGACCGCCTTGGCGAGCAACTCGCAACTCAGGTTCGGCAGCGTGATGCCGCAACTGGCGATACCGTCGGTGACCAGGATTTCGCCGCTCGGAACGCCGGCGCCGGGCGCAATCACGTCGAGCGCGATGGTCACCATGACCGGGGCACCGACGGCGGACGGATCCGGTGTATCGCTGACGATCGCGATCGCGGTGGCGGCGCGCTCGACCACGTGCGCAACCGACGCCGACTGGCTCGGCGCGTACGCACCTGCCCCCAGATAAGTGGCGCGCACGGCCGTGGTGAGCGCGCTGTTCGCGACCAGTTGGCAACTGGATGCGCTGGCGAGATCGATCGCGCAAACGCTGCCGTCGCTCAACTGGCGAACCTCCACGGTACCGGTGGTGAGCGCGGACACGCCGTCCGACACGCTTACGGAGACCACGTAGGGCTGGCCGACCACGCTGACGGCAGGAACAATGCTGTCGATCGCAGTCGTCGTGGCCAGTACGCCATTGGTCAGCGCGAACGTCGGTGCTCCGGTCGCACCGGATGCCGCGGCAGTCACGCTGTAACTGCCGACGATGGCGTTGGCGGTCGCCGTCGCACTTGCCTGCGACCCGGCGATGATCGCCGGGCCGGAAAGCGTTGCCGAGGCGCCTGCGCCCGGCGCCGAGTACGTCACCCGCCCCCCGTCCACCGGCTCGCCGGCGAAGTTCGGCGCGACGCCGACGACCAGCGGCGAGGCGAACGGCGCGTTCACCGGCGTCGTCTGCGGCGTCCCGCTGACCAGCGACAACACGAAGCCCTGCGACTCGAAGGCGCCGACATCCACCGTGCCCTGCTGCGGGCGGGCGACGCCGCGCTGGTCGGCATTGGTCGCCAGGCCATTGCTGCCGGCATCGATCGCCGGGCTGCCGGGCAGCAGTGCCCGCGTCAGCGTGCCGCCGCCGTAGTCGGATAGCGAAGCCAGCAATGGATCGTTGATGCCGATCTGGTTGCCGTTGACGCCATTGGCGAGGCCGCCGCCGACGCCGATCAGGTTGAACGAACTGCCCGCATCGAGCGTGCCTTCGATATCGTTGGCAACGCCGCCGACCAGATTGCCGGACACGATGGTGTTGCGCAGCACGGTGACATGGGTGCCGCCAAACGGGCGGTGCCAGATCGCGCCGTTGCCGCCGACAGCGGTCGTGGTGTTGCCGCTGATGGTCACGTTGGTGAGGGTCGTTGTCAGCGTGGTTCCGGCCTGAGGCTCCACGCGAATGGCTGAATTGGCGCTGCTGGTGCTGTTGCCGCTGATGGTGACATTGGTCAGCTGCGCAATGCCGACACCCCGAACTGCAGTCGGCCGCGGCCCGCTGCTCGCGGCCAGCCGCAGCGCCTCGCCTTCGCTGCCGCTGTTGCCGCTCAGCGAGGAATCGACCATGGTCAGGCTGCCATCCTGCAGGTAGATGCCGCCGACGTTGTTGCAGGTGTTCCCGGTCACGCTGACGCGGGTTGCAGTGAGCGTGCCGAAGGTCACCGCCAGCGCGCCGCCGGTGCCCGCCGCGGAGCAACTGTTGCTGCCGAGCACGACGTCGGTCAGGGTCAGATTGCCCGCCGTATGCAGGATTGCGCCGCCGACCCCCGGGCTCACGGCACCCGTCGAGTTGCCGCCGGTCAGCGCCAGGTTCGCGAGCGTCAGGTCGACTCCGCTGGCGTACAGGATGCGCGACGCGTTGTTGCCGGAAATGACCAGTAGCGCGGCCGGGCCGTTGATGGTGAGGTTCTGGGTCACCAACAGCTCGCCAGCCGTCAGCGTGATCGTGCGCGGCACGTTGAACACCGCCGGATCGAAGGTGACGTCGGGCGCCAGCGTCGAATTTGCCAGCGCAATGGCTTCGCGCAGGGTGCATTCGGCGAGATCGCAGGTGCCGTTGCCGGGATCGGCCGTCGAGTTCACGATCGGCAGCGCGGCCGCGATGTAGCTGAAGTCGTCGGCCGTGGTGTCGGCGCTGGTGCCCGCAGCCGTCGTTGCGGACACGCTGATGAGGCCGGTGCCCGCAGGGCTGGTCGCCTCGCACAAAGTGGTGGTGGCGCAGTTGACCGCGGTCGCCGGCGTCGCACCGAAACTCACCGAGGTGGCGCCGATCGCGAAATCGGTGCCGTTCAGGGTCACCACGGTGCCGCCGGCTTCCGGGCCCGAGGCCGGACTGATCGACGTGATCGCCGGGGCGCAGCCGAGGCTGAGCAGGATCGCGACGTCGGCCGAGAACTCGTTGGCGGTCGCGATGTCGGTTCGCCCATCGCCGTCGAAGTCGGCGAAGGCGACGCTGCTCGGCCCGTTGCCGACGTTGAAATTGCTCGGCACGCCGAATGCGCCGGCACCGCTGCCGAGCAGCAGCGAGACATTGTTGCTGCCGGCGTTCGCGACCACCAGGTCGATGTCGCCGTCGCCGTCGAAGTCGCCCGCATCGATGCCCCCGGGCTGCGTACCTGCCGGATAGCTGGTCGCCATCGCAAACGTGCCGTCGCCCGCACCCAGCAGCACCGAGAGGTTGTCGGAACCCCGATTGGCTACCACCAGATCGCTGATGCCGTCGTTGTTGAAGTCGGCAATGGCGAGGTCGCGCGGGTTGCTGCCGACGGCGTACTGGCTCGCGGAACCGAAACTGCCGTCGCCGGCGCCGAGCAGCACCGACGCCGAGTTCAATGTCACATTGCCGATGGCGAAGTCGCTGCGACCGTCGCGATCGAAATCGCCGACGCCGACCGAAACCGAGCGCAGACCAGCGGTGACGCTGGGTGAGCCGAAAGTGCCGTCGCCATTGCCGAGCAGGATGGCGACGCTGTCGGCATCCAGCAGCACCACCGCGAGATCGGCGCGGCCATCGGCGTTGAAGTCGCCAACCGCGACGCCGTGCGGGCCGAGGCCCGCGCTCACCGACGTCGCGGCGCCAAAGGTGCCGCTGCCGGTCCCGAGCAGGATCGACACGTCGGTCGCCCCGTAGTTGGCGGCGACCAGGTCCTGGTTGCCATCGCCGTTGAAGTCGCCGACCGCCAGCGCGCGCGGGAATGCGCCGACCGGGTAGTCGACCGCCGCGGCGAACGACCCGGTGCCGTCGCCCAGCAGCACCGATATGCTGCCGATCGACACTGAATTGACCACCGCGAGATCGCGATAGCCGTCGCCGTTGAAATCGCCGAGTGCGAGGTCGCGCGGCTGGGAGCCGGTGGCGAACAGTGCCGGCGCGGCGAAATTGGTACACGCGGTGGTGGCGACATAGGCGAAGTCGTCCGCCAGCGTGTCGACGCTGGTGCCATCGACGGTGGTCACGCGCACGTTGACCGTTCCGCTGCCGGCGGGGACGGTTGCGGTGCATTCGGTCGTCGAGGTGCAATTGACGACCGGTGCCTGGATCGCGCCGAACGCCACCGCGGTCGAACCGATGACGAAGTTGGAGCCGGTCAGCGTGACCACGGTGCCGCCGACCATCGGTCCGCTGGACGGGCTGATCTGGGTCAGCACCGGCGGCATGGGCGCGGCGCTGATCAGCACCAAGTCGTTGCCGCTGCTGTTGCTGAACGGCCGCGCCGGCGGCGTTTCCGGCGTGTAGCTGGCGGTCAGCGAGCGCGCGCCGGCCGGCGCCAGTGCATTCAGTTGACAGCTGCCGCCGGAGAGTCCGGGGCTGATCTCGCTCAGGGTCGCGACGCAGGATTCGCCGGCGCCGTCATCGATGTCGACCGATCCGAGTGCACTGAACGGCTCGGCGACGGCAACCTGCACCGTCGCCGTGTACGGCGTGCCGATGGTGGCGTCGGGGGCGCTGACGGTGGTCGTCGTCGCATAGAAGCTGGCCTCGGAACTCTTGCCGAAGCTGTCGGTGACGATGCCGAGCACGATGTCGTCGGGTGCGACGGTGACGCCACCCGGGAAGGCGAAACTGGCCGGGCAGTTGATGCCCGGCGCGGTACAGGTGGTCGTGCCCAGCCACACTCCGGGTTCGTCCTCGACCGACTTGTAGAAGTCGACGCGTGCCGGATAGTTGCCGCCGATGTCGGGGGTGTCGAGGACGACGTCGATGATTGCGGAGTTGCCGCCGGGCGCGGAATAGCTGGTGAAGGTCGGGAAGTTCAGGCGACCATTGGGGCCTGCATCGGCGTCGCCGACGTCGTTCGCAGTGCGTCCGTCGCCACCCAGATCGATGCCCAACTGGCCATTGAGATAGATGTCGTTGCGCACGAACGACGCCCGACCGATGCCGCCGAAACTGGCGAGGATGCCATTGCCCCCGTTGAAGGCAATGCGATTGCCCTCACCGGGATTGCCCCCGCCGACCCGGACCAGACCGCTATCCATCGCCGACAGGTTGACGCCGTTGCCAAGGTTGCCGAGAGCACTGCCGTCGGCCGCGGGCCCGATGAAATTGCCGAGAATGCGGGTCCCGTCAAAGCAATTTCCGGCAATCGCGGCGCAATCGAAGCGGATGCCATCCTGGCCATTGCCGCTGATCACGTTGCGATGGTCCGGCTGATCGCCGCCGATGATGACGTTGGTGATTTCCGACGAGGTGGTCAGCAGGATGCCTTGCTGGCCATTCGGACGCGCCGACAGCCCATCGGCGCTGGTGCCGATCAGGTTGCCGCGCACCGCCAACCCGGCCAGCAGCGGAATCGACTGGATCGAAATGCCCTGATTGAGGTTGCCGCTGATGACGTTGGTCGCCTCCGGAAACGCCGGATCGCCGACAAGGACGCTGCCGCCCTGGATGGAAATGCCGACGGTATTGCCTTGCGGCGCGACGCTGCCATCGGCGCGCAGCCCGATGAAGTTGCCGGAAATCCGGTAGCTGGCGTCGCCCGGGCCGAAGGTGACGATGCCACCGCAGAAGTGATGGATGGAAAGCCCGGCAATCTCCACGATCTGTCCCGGCGCATTGATCACCAGGCCGTCGCCACAGAACTCCGGCACCAGACTGCCGTCGAGCTCGATCTTGAGCGTGGCATTGCTGCCGAGACCGAGCGAGGGTGCCTGCGAGTTCGGCACGGCGCCGCTCTGGCTGTAACCGTCGATCAGGATCGGCGTCGTGATCTGCGGCAGCAAGGCCAGCGGAGCGATCACACAGGCACCCCCGGGGCCGGTGCATTGCGGCGCCGGAATATCGAAGGCGATGACGTCCGGGTCCGGCAACGCGTTGGCAGCGATCAGCGCATCGCGCAGCGTGCATTCGCCGACGTCGCAGATGCCGTCGCCGGCGTCGCCGACGCTGTTGACGACCAGCGGGCCGCCACCCGGAACCAGCGCCGCAGTATTGGCATCGTAGGTCACTGCGTAGCCTGGATAGGCAATGTTGGTGACCGCGAAAGTCCCGCTCAGGCCGGTGTCGCTGTTGAGAAAATTGAGCGTGTCGGGCGCCGTCATCGGATAGCCGGCATTGAGGACGTTCAATATGCCATCGATGTTGGCGGCACCGCTGACAAACAGGAAATCGGAATTGATGCCCGGCGACAAGCCGCCGACTTCGATGTCGAGGATGCCGGCAGCGCCCTGGGTGTAGGTCCCGAAGATGTCGATCTGTCCCGGCGAGGCGCCCGGCTGTACACGGCCGGCGACATTGTCGACGTTGCCGTTGATCTGGCCGTCGGCGCGCAGAATGCCGCCGTTGAGCAGCACCGGGTCCGCATTCAGCGTTGAGTTGTTGCGGATCTGGATCAAGCCACTGGCGAGTGTGATCGCAGGCGTGGTCAGGTTGAAATTGTCGACCAGCACGGTCCCGCCGTTGATTGCCAGCGGCGCCGACAGCTCGAAAATGGCGCCATCCCCGAGTAACCGCAAGCTGCCCTCGATCTCCATTTCCGCCGTACAGGCGGGTGCGGAACAGCGATAGCGCACCGCCGACTTGATATTCGTGGTCTGCAGATCGGCGCCGGCTGCGACGACGATCCGTGCCGAATCGCCGGTCGGAACTTCGACGAAACCGCCACTCCAATCGGCCGTGCCTTCGATGCGCAGTACACGATTGGACAGGGTGCAGAGGCCAAAGCACATCTGCACCAGCGCGCCGGGTTGGATCACCACCGGTCCGGGAGACACGCCAACCGACGCCAGCACGCCGCCACTGCGCCAGTCGAAATAGGTGCCGATGCGAACCTCGGCATTGCCGGTCAGCGTGCCGTTCTGCAAGAACAGCGTCTGGATGGTCTGCGGCGATGCCGAGTCGATGCGCACCACGCCGCCGGATTCGATGCGCAGGTCGTGCGGCGCGAATCCGCCATTGGTAGTCACCGCGGCGCTGTTGATCACCCGCACGCCGCCGGCCCCGGAAACGTCGGAACCCGGACCCATCGTGCGCGCGGCGGCGTCGAAATACAGCAGGCTGCCGGCTTCGACGCCGTAGGTGCCGACGTCGTTGCCGTCGCCGCGCACGCGCAGCTCGCCGTCGATCAGCTGTACGCTGCCGAAGTTGTCGAACGCCACATCAACATCGGCGAGGGCACCGCCCTGCACGCTCAAGCTGCCGTTGTTGACCAGTCGCGACGTCACCGGCGTGTTGGAGGTTACGCTGCGGGGACCGCTGCCGCCGAGGATCAGCTGGCCGCCAAGTTCGTTGTCGAACTGGCCACCGTCGTTGATCTCGGTGGCGTTCGGCGCGATCCAGTCGATCGTGCCGTCATTGCGCAAACGGCGGTTGCTCAAGATGCGCGGCACCGACGGTCCCAGCGGCGCATCGAATTGCGCGACCGCGGCGGGCGCGATCTCGAAGGTCTGGCCGAGGCCGGTGCCACGGATGGTCCCGTGGCCCCATCCGAAGTTCCCGGTGACGCGAATCGCGCTGCTGCCTTCGAGCACGGCGAGCGGTTCGGTCATCAGCAGGCCGTCCAGATCAGACGGGCTGGCGCAGTTCAGCACCAGCTCGGCATTGCGAACGATGACCGTCGATGCGCTGCCGATGCAGGCATCGACGGTGTTGATGCCGACCGGACCACTGTCGCCGAACACCAGGTTGCCGCCGGCGAGCGTGGCAGACAGTCCGAAGCTGCGGTCGCCCCCGACAAAGTGCAATGTGGCGCCAGCGGCGGCGGTGTAGCTGCCATCCAGAGGCATCGCGGCAGTCGCGGCGAAAATGAATTCGCCCGCATTCACATCGATGGCGCCGACGCCGCTGTATTCGACGCTGTCGCCGATTCCAGCCGAGTTGACACCGATCTTGACGATCATGCCGTCATTGCGAACCTCGGCGGTCCCGGTTCCGCTGCCGAAAATGCTCTCGAATGCGAGGCTGGGGTTGCTGTTGAGTACCCCGATGGACGAGATCTGGAGTACGCCAGCATTCGCCAGCTCGATCAGGCCGGTGCTCCAGTTCGCCGTCGCATCCAGTACAAAGGTGCGGCCATCGATGGTGTGTTGACCGCCCGACAAGTTGCCCAGCGCGCCCGAGGACAGCGTGACCTGAGTGCCGCTCGGACCCTGGAAGCTGCCGCCGGTCCAGATCAGTTGGTTGCTGATGGTGAGGTCGTTGGCGCCGCCGATGAGGCCGCCGGTGAACTGCAGTTCCCCGACCGTTACCGGCGTATCCAGATTGACGCTGCCGCTGCTGACGATCGCCGTATCGCTGGGACCCGGCACACTGCCGCCGCAGGTGTCCCACTTGCTGGCATTGCTCCAGTCGTCCAGTCCAACGCCGCCGGGGTTCCAGATGCAACCGCCACCGGCCAGCGCTGCCAACCGGACCCGGGTGGCCTCGATCTGCAGGTTGAGACCGGCGCCGTTAAAGGCATTCAGCCCGACGCTGACGCTGCCGCTGCGCGCGGCGTACAACATCAGATCGAAGACCTCGCTGCCGTCCGCGATGTAGCCGAGGTCGGACACATTCACCGTTCCGTCGAGCGATGCACCGCCGGAAATGGTCAGTCGATCATAAGAGGGCACGCCTTCGGGCTGGGACGCGCGGTCGCCGAGCTTCGGCGCGGCTGGCGGTGTAGTGCCGGCGATACCGAACTCGTAGACCGTGCTCGGGGTTGCCGTGAAGTTGCCGAGAACGCCGAGATTTCCCGCCGACACGCCTGCTGGCTCGATGGACACCGCATCGACATCGAGATTGGCTTCGATGACACCGGCGCCGCGAAGGCTGCCAGCCTGCAGCACCAGATTACTGGACGAACGCCGCACGCCGGCTCCGGCAAACACCTCCAGGACCGAACCCGGCTGCGCCGTATAGGCGCTCTCCAACCGCAGCAAGCCATTGTCGACGCGCAACGCGCCCTGGTTGACGACGGCAATGGTGGGGCCCAGCTGGGTGGGCGGGCCCGCGAGCATGCTCACCGACTGGATGGCGCCAATGCTGCTGTTGGTGAGCGTGCCACAAGGCGGCAGCGCATCGCAGCCGATGGCGCCGGCGACCACTGGCGAGCCCAGCAGGTTCAACAGGCTGTTGTTCTGAATCTGGGCGTCGCCGGCGAACTCCAGCGGCACGCTGAGGTTGAGATCGCCGTCATTGATCAGGCTGCGCGCGAACAAGGACGGCCCATCAGTCGGGTCGTCGCTGGTCTGCAAGGTCGCGCCGGAGGCGACCGAGACCGTTTCCGAAGGACCGCTGCCTTCGATCAGTCCACGCCAGGTAGCGATGCCGGTGAATGTGATCGCGGCCGGCCCGAACAATGTGGCGGTTTTATCGATGATCAGGTTCTGGAAACTGCGCGACGCACCGTCGATGCGCACCGATCCGCCCAGTTGCAACGCGGTGCCGCCAATCGGGTCGAGCACTGCGCTGGCCTCCAGCGCCCGCGTGGTACCGATTCGCGGGTTGAACCAAAGGGTGCAGCTGCCGGCATAGCGCCAAGTCCCGGCATCGGTTCCGGGCGCCCCGATCGCGCCGCACCCGGCGGTGAGTTCCACCAGCCCGGCATTGTCGAAGGCGGCGAGGTCGCTGCCGATGGCGACGATGCCTTGCTGGTCGATCAGGGTCAGCGAGGCACCCGAGCGGTTGAAGAAACTGCCGCAATCGGTCGACTGACAATCCAGCCGCAGGTTCTGATCGGTGGTGCTGTTGTTGTCGATCGTGAAACTGCCCTGATTGTCGATGCTGGCGGCATCCAGCCACAAATGCGTGATTACGCCGGCGCTGGCAGCGAGCGTGACGCTGCCCTGGTTGATCAGGTCGCGCGATCGCAGGTAGGCAGCCGGGCGGACGTCGTCGAGGGAAATCGTGGTGATCGCGCTCACCGGCAGCGTCAGCGTCACTCCAGGGCTGGTGCCGTTGATCTCGCCACCGGCCCAATTCAGCGTGCCGGTCACAATCAGGTTATCGGGGCTGCTCAAGGTTCCGGGCGCCTGCACGCGCACGCTCGGCAGGCTCAGCGGATCTGCCGGCGTATCCAGAAACAGCACGCCATCGACCACTTCAGTGGAACCGGTCAGCAGATAACCGCCGGTGATGCTGAGGGTGCCCTCGTCGAACTTGTGCAGGGTGCCGCTGCCGGAAATTGCGCTGCCGCCGGTGAGGGTACGGGTGATGCCGAACTCGGGTGCGAATTCCAGCCGCGCGATCGGCGCGACCTGATAGGCGCCGAAATCGCCGCCGGGTCCGTTGATCTGCAGCGTGCCGTCGTTGACCAGCACATCGTTGCCGTTGTCGAAGGTCACGTTGCTGGCAAATATCACGCGCTGGTCGCCGAGCTTCTCGATACGCGCACCCGGCGTTGATGAATTGTGGATGCGTGCGAGCGGACTGAAATCGCCGCGCAGTTCCAGCGGGAAGCTGCCACCGGAATAGTTGATGGTGATTTGGCCCTGGTTGTCGATCTCGGCATCCGTGCGCAGCTCGATGTCGCCGTCGACCCAGGTGAGCGCGCCCAGGATGCGCAGATCGCGGCCGGACAGCACGTGCACACTGGTTCCGGAAATGTCGGAAATCGAGGCACTGTCGAGCAGCAGTTGCGTCGCCACTCCCCCACCGTCGATGGTGCCGCCGGTCCAGCTCAGGGCCGAAGTCACGGCGATGTCGGCGTCGCCCAAGATGCGCCCGGCGCTGAGTGTCAGCCGATCGATGGTGTGCGCACTGGCACCCACGTCGACCTCGGCGAGCGGCGTGATATTGCCGATCACCGCATGGTCGGCCGGCCCGGGCGTGCCGGTCGGAGTGCCATTGCCGGAGGCACAACTGTTCCAGTTCGCCGGGTCGTCCCATTGCCCGGGACCGTCCTGGTTCCAGAAACACGTCTCCTGCGACCACGCCGGCGCGCCGCTCAAGAGCATGAGCACTGCCAGGGCTGCGATCCATCCCCTGTGACGCGTGGCGGCGCCAATGACCGTGCGATCCCGGTGTTCGAGCATGCGTTATCCCCTGTGCGCGACGGCCAGCAGCGGCATTCTTACGCCCCCGGCACTACTTTTGCCAGTGGTGCGCGCGCCGAGTTCGCCGACTGCGATCGATTCAGGTCTTTGAACGCACGAAGGCCGGCGCAAGGGCCGGCCTTCGTGTGAAGCTCTGAGACGTTTGCCCGCTCGGGCGCCGCGCCAGTCAGGAACCGGGCGGCGGCGGCAGTGCGCTGCCCGACTGTTTCGGGGCAATTTCGGCAATGCGCGGATTGTCCTGCATCAAGTCGATCGCATCGGCGAGCACGCGCGCACCCTCGGTCAGCAGCACGTCCGGCTTGTCCTTGGCCTTGTCCTCGTCCGCCGCAGCCGCGATGGCGCCGCGCTCGCCCGGGTTGAGTCCGTCGTCGAGCACATCCGCCAACTCCGGCTCCACCTCGCCGCGCGCCTTCGCCCGCGCCGCGATGCGCGCTTCGTCGGCCTTGCGCTCGGCCTCGCGCTTGGCGTAGCTGAGCGAAATCGACTTGCGATCACGCGACTCGCGGTACTGCGCGATGTCCTCCTTGATGAAGGCGAACTCCCGGTCTGCCGCCACGCGCGACTCGTGGCGACTCGTCAGCAACGGCACCAGACGGTCGAAACTGCCGACCGGCGCGTAGCTGGCTGCCGCGATCTTGGTCCACGGCAGCGCATTGTCATAGGTCGATTCGCCATAGTCGGTCGAGTCCAGCGTCGCCGGGAACGGCAAGTCCGGCACCACGCCCTTGTGTTGGGTGGAACCACCGTCGACGCGGAAGAATTGCGCCATGGTCAGCTTCAACTGTCCGAGCTGCGCCGAATCCTTGTTGGCAATGTAGTCGAGATCGACCAGTTGCTGCACCGTGCCCTTGCCGAAGGTCGGCTCGCCGATGACGATGCCGCGCCCATAGTCCTGGATCGCCGCCGCGAAAATCTCCGATGCCGACGCCGAAGCGCGATTGACCATGACGGCCAGCGGGCCGTCGTACTCGACCCCGCGCGCGGTGTCGGCCTCGACCTGGACCCGGCCGCGACCGTCGCGCACCTGGACCACCGGTCCCTGGTCGATGAACAAACCGGTGAGTTCGGTGGCTTCAGTCAACGAGCCGCCACCGTTGTTGCGCAAATCGATCAAGATGCCGTCGACGCCCTCCTCGGCAAGTTCGTCGAGCAGCTTGCGTACGTCGCGCGTCGAGCTGCGGTAATCCAGGTCGCCGCGCGCGCGCCCGGCAAAATCGAGGTAGAACGCCGGCAGCTCGATCACGCCGATCTTGCGCGGGTTGGCGCCGTCACTCTCGATCACCCGCTTTTTCGCCGCCTGCTCCTCGAGCTTGACTTTGTCGCGGACAATCTCGACCAGCGCGGTGTTGCCACCGATGCTTGATTCGGCAGCAAGGACTTCGAGTTTGACCACCGTGTCCTTGGGGCCGCGAATCAGATCGACCACGTCCTCCAGCCGCCAGCCGACGACATCGGTCAGCTGCTTGTCCTTGGCCTGCCCAACGGCGACGATGCGGTCGCCCACCTTGACCTTGCCGCCCATCGCCGCCGGACCGCCCTCGACTACCGAACGGATGACGACGAACTCGCCCTCGCGCTGCAGCACCGCGCCGATGCCTTCCAGCGACAGCCGCATCGAAATCTGGAAATTCTCGCTGGCGCGCGGACCGAGGTAATTGGTGTGCGGCTCGATTGCCATCGCGTAGGCATTCAGGAAGGTCTGGAACACATCCTGACGGTCGAGCTGCTCGACGCGCGTCAGATAGTCGGCGTAGCGCTTGTCCAGCGTTTCGGCGATCTTGGCGTCGTCGCGATTGGCCAACTTCAGGCGCAGCCAGTCGTTCTTGACGCGCTGGCGCCAGTGTTCGTCGAGCGCGGCCTTGTCGGTCGCCCACGGCACGTCCTTGCGGTCGTAGACGTAATCCTCGTCGACGCTGAAGTCGAAGCCCGCCGGCAGCAGCTCGCGTGCATGGTCGGTGCGCTCGCGCAGGCGCTTCAGGTACACCTTGTAGATCGCAAATGCCGGATCCAGCTCGCGGCGCTCGATGGCCTCGTCGAGGGTGGTCGCGTAACGCTGCTCGAAGCGGTCGATGTCTGACTTGAGAAAGAACACCTTCTCGCTGTCGAGCGCGTCGACGTAGCGCTTGAGAATCTCCCGCGACATGGCGTCATCGAGCGGCTTGCTCGCATAGTGCAGGCGCGTCAGGTACTTGGACACCCAGTCGGCGGCCTCACCCTGCTCCGGCGTCGGCGTCAGGTCGGCAAGGCTGACCGTCTTCGGCTTTGCCAACAGCGGCGAGGCCACCGCCAGGGTCAACGCGATCAACAGCGCCCGATTCAACAATTTCATCGCAGATCTCCAATCGATGACGCCAAGAGTGCGCCCGGCGACGGCATGGAACAAGTGACGGAAGTCGCCCTTTCGGCGGGGAAAACGCTGCCGCAATGCCCTGTGTTCATGCGCCCACGCCGGCGGCATGCGCCTGGCGGTCGGCGTGATAGGAGGACCGCACCAGCGGCCCGCTGGCGACGTGACTGAAGCCGAGGCCGTTGCCGTAAACGCGCAACTGGTCGAATTCCTCAGGGGTCCAGTAGCGGATCACCGGATGATGGTGGGCGCTGGGCTGCAGATACTGACCGATGGTCACCATATCGACATCGTGGGCACGCAGGTCGCGCAGCGCCTGCTGCACCTGGTCCTGCGTCTCGCCGAGTCCGAGCATGATCCCGGACTTGGTCGGCACGCTCGGGTGCTGCGCCTTGAAGCGCTTCAGCAACGACAGCGACCAGTCATAATCGGCGCCCGGACGCACCTCGCGGTAAAGCTCGCGCACGGTTTCGAGGTTGTGGTTGAACACATCCGGCGGTCCCTCGGCGAAGGCTGCCAATGCACGCTCCATCCGACCCTTGCCCCGAAAATCGGGCGTCAGTACCTCGACCACGATTTGCGGGCTGAGTTCCCGCGTCAGGCGAATGCAGTCGACGAAATGCTGGGCACCGCCATCGCGAAGGTCGTCGCGATCGACCGAGGTGATCACCACGTAGCGCAGACCCATGTCGCGGATGGTGCGCGCCATGTTCAGCGGCTCATTGACGTCCGGCGGCTTCGGCCGGCCGTGCGCCACGTCGCAGAACGCGCAGCGACGCGTACACACCTCGCCAAGGATCATGAAGGTGGCGGTGCCCTTGCTGAAGCACTCGTGGATGTTCGGACAGGAGGCTTCCTCGCACACGGTCACCAGCTGGTTGGCGCGCAGCGTCGCTTTCAGTCGCTCGACCGAATTGCCGCCCGGCAGCCGGACGCGGATCCAGCTCGGCTTGCGCAGCACCGGCCGGTCGGCGTCGAAGGTGACGGGATTTCGGGCGATCTTGCTCTCGCCAACCTGCTTTTCGCCGACGACCAGCGCCGGAATGATCTTGTCGCCTTGCAACTGGGGCATTCGGGTCTCGACTGACTGGAAATCAAACGGGCTGAGATCGTACACCGCCGTCCTGTGGCGGACATGTCGAAAACTGCGGCACTTCGCTGGCAAATGGGGTGCAATCGGCGAATCCAAAGGTCGCGGCAAAGCAGCGCAGGTAGCGCCCGGCGAGTTCCACCAGCGCTGGAGAGGGCCCGAAATCCGCAATCCGGGTAACCTCGAGGCCGCGATAGCCACACGGATTGATGCGCAGAAAAGGCTCCAGGTCCATGTCGGCATTCAACGCGATGCCGTGGAAAGTGCAGCCGCGGCGAACGCGGATGCCGATCGCCATGATTTTGCGCCCGTCCACGTACAGTCCGGGCGCTCCGGCGCGCCGTTCGGCCGCGATATCGAACTCGGCCAGCAGGTCGATCCCGACCTGCTCCAACCGTGTCACCAGTTCGCGCACGCCGATGCCGAGCCGGCGCAGGTCGAGCATCGGATAGGCAATCAGCTGCCCCGGACCGTGATAGGTCACCTGCCCGCCGCGATCGACCTTGAGCACCGGAATATCGCCCGGCGCCAGCACGTGCTCGGGCTTGCCGGCCTGTCCCAGCGTGAATACCGGGTCGTGGTCGAGCAGCCAGATCTGGTCCGGCGTGGCGGCGTCGCGAGCGTCGGTAAACGCGCGCATCGCCGCCCAGACCGGCTCGTAGGGTTGCCGGCCGAGCCAGCGGGCGGTGAGCGGGTGAAGGATCATCGGCGGAGCATAGAGCAACGGGGCACGGGGCACGGGACACGGGACACGGGGCACGAGGGCACAAGGGCACGAGGGCACGAGGGCAGGTTCGCATTCGTAAGCTCCTGGTGGGTCCAGACTTGTCTGGACGCTTTTGGGTTCGAAGCAGGAAAAGCGTCCGGACAAGTCCGGACCCACCAAGTCCGGACCCACCAAGTCCGGACCCACCAAGTCCGGACCCACCAAGTCCGGACCCACCAAAGCACGGGCGGACGAGCGCTTCGCGTGCCTCGTGCCCCGCCTTTGCTGCCCCCCTACAACGGCCCGGGCCTGGCGTACTTCTCGATCCAGTCGTTGACCTGCTGGTACCAGAAGATCGAGTAGAGCAACTCATCCTGCTTCGGATTGATCGAGTCGGCGAAAGCCTGGCCGAAACCAGACGAGCCATGGAAATTGTGCCAGGCGACGACATAACCGAGCGCGGCGAACAATTGTGCGTTCCTGCGCCAGGCGAACGCATTGGTGACGCCATTGTGCGGCCCGCCGTGCAGCAGCAGGACGGGACAGCGTTTGCCGGCGCCGAAGTCGGGCGGATAGTTGACCCACATCTACATTTCCCGGACAGTCGGCGCGAGCGCCTTGCCGACGCGCGTCAATGACAGCTGAACGTGAACCCACGCGGGTCAACCCCGCGCGCACCTCGACGTTGATTGGCACTGCGACCCCATCGGAGCCCTGCCATGAAGATCCTGCCGTCGATCCTGCTCGCCCTGGCGCTTGCCGCCACTGCTGCCGCCGAGGCCCATTCCAGCATCAATGCCCGTCAGGGCCATCAATCTGCACGCATCGACGCCGGCGTCGCCCGCGGCGCGCTGACGCCACGCGAAGCCGCGCGCCTCGATACCCGCCAGGCCCACGTCGCGCGCGTCGAGCAGCACTACCGCGCCGACGGCCGCCTCGGCCCCTACGAACGCGCCGACCTGCAGCGCCGCCTGAACCGCAACAGCGCCGCGATCTGGCGCCAGGCGCACGATCGCCAGCGCTGGTGAAAAGGCGGTTGTTGGTGATGGCTGTTGGTGTTGGCAACCGCGGTCCGGCGCGGCCCGAGAGGTTGTTGGTTTTTGGTTGCTGGTTGCTGGTTGCTGGCAGCAAGGCGAGAAGCCGCTCTCCCAACACCAACAACCAACACCAACGCCGCTTCATTCAACGCGAGCCTTCTGCAGCTCGATCCACCCACGCACGTGCTCGGCGAGGATCGGCAGCGGCACCGAGCCGATTTCGAGGACCGTATCGTGGAAGCCGCGCAGGTCGAAGTCGGCGCCGAGCGCGGCTTCGGCTTCGCGGCGCAGTTCGACGATGCGCATCTTGCCGATCATGTAGCTGAGTGCCTGGCCCGGCCAGGAGATGTAGCGGTCGACTTCGGTCATGACTTCATGCCGACTGAGGGCGGTATTTGCCAGCAGGTAGTCCACGGCTTGCTGCCGCGTCCAGTCGTCGGCGTGGATGCCGGTGTCGACCACCAGCCGGCAGGCGCGCCACATGGCATAGCTGAGTTGCCCGAAGCGCTCGTACGGCGTGCGGTAGATGCCCATTTCGACGCCGAGTTCTTCGGCATACAGCGCCCAGCCCTCCCATACGCCGAAATGTAGCTGTAGCGCCGGAAAGCCGGCTGCGCGCCCTGTTCGAGCGCCAGCGCGTGTTGCAGATGATGTCCCGGCACGGCCTCGTGCAGAGTCAGCGCGGGCAGCGCGTAAAGTGGCCGACTCGGTAGATCGTGGGTATTGACCCAGTACCAGCCGGGCTCGGTATTGGCGTCGGCCGGCGGCAGGTAGCGCCCGGTCGTATAGTGCGGCGCGATCTCGGACGGCACCGCGGCCACGCCGTAGGGCAGCCGCGGCAGTTTCCCGAAAAAGGCGGGCAGCGCGCCGTCTGCGCGCTTGGCGACCCAGGCCGCGTGCGCCAGCAATTCGTCGGGCGAGCGCGCATAGAACTGCGGGTCCTTCCTCAGGAAATCGAGAAAAGCGGCGAAGTCGCCATCGAACCCGATCTGGTCGATGATCTTTTGCTTCGCGACCCGGATGCGCGCTACCTCAGCGAGGCCGATCCGATGGATCTGCTGCGGCGTCAGGTCCTCGGTGACGTAATCGATGATCTGGCGCCGGTACCAGGCCGCGCCCTGCGGCAAGCGGGTCGCGGCGAGTTCGCTGCGCGCTCCGGGAATGTAGCGCTCGCGCATGAAGCGCAGCAGGCGCCGATGCGCAGGAATCACCGCCTCGGAAATCGCGGCGCGCGCCTGCTGCTGCAACTCGGCGCGCAACTTCGGTGCGATCGTCAGCGGAAGCTGTCGCAGCGGCGCGTAGTAAGCGCTCTGCTCGGGGTCGCTGAGCGCGGCGACCCTGGCGATCGGCGCGTCGCGGCCGCTCAGAGCCACGCGCGGCGGAGTGCGGCCACTGTTCAGGCCCGCCTTCATCAGTTCGACGTGCTGGTCGAAGTAATCCGGGATTGCACGCAACCGGGCAATGTAGCTGCGCACGTCGTGGGCATTGCGGAACGGATGCCACTGCGGCAACAGCGCCAGATCGGAGTAGAAGCTGGAGTCCGAATTCAGCGGCATCTCGTGGCTGCCGAGCTCGATGTTGGCGATCAGGCTCTCGATCTGCGCGCGATAGATCAGATAGTCGATGCGCGCGCTGGCATCGAGCTTGCGCGGATCGATGCGCTGCAGCCGGTCGAACACCCGACGCCAGTACTGCAGACGCTCGGCCTGCGCTTGCGGCCTGACGTCGCCAAGGCGATGGTCGTAGAGATGGACGCCGACCCGGGTCGCCAATTGCGGGAACTGCGCCAGCCGCCAGGCCCATTCGCCTTGCCAGATGTCACGGAAGCGCGAACGCTCGCTGCTGGCGTCGGCCAGCGGCGGCAGCGACAAGGCCAACGCGATGACGATGAGGAATCGAAACATGCCGTTGTCCTCTGCCGCGCCCGGTCCGCCGATGCCGGGCTGTGCTGCGAATGGTCCCATACGCTTGACGCCGCTGGGGAGGCTCGCGCAGGCTGGCCGCCGTGGCGCGTGGCGATCCGGCCTTGAGCGAGTACCTTCATGATCGAAAGCGGCGATGGCTGGTTTGTATCGGATCAGCACGGCACGGCACAGGGACCGCTTACGCGTGACGAACTGCAGTCGTTGCGCGATAGCGGTCGCATCGGCGACGAACACCTGGTGTGGACGCTGCGCGAATCCGAATGGGTGCCGCTCAAGCGCGCGCTCGGGCTGCGGTCGATGGCCCCGAGTGCGCAGCCGTCGCCGAAGCCGCCGCCGCAGGAGACGTCACGCGGCGCCAGCGAGCGTCAGGCAGCGGCCAAGGCGAAGGCGAATTCGCGACCACCGCTGCCCGGCACGGCACCGCTGCGACCCGCCGATGACTGGCGCAAGTCTGCCGGCCGGCAAGCGCCGGCGACGGTCGCGCAAGCACTGCAGAGTGCGGCCAGCAGCGGCGATCTCGCCGAAAAGCGCCAGCGCGCCGGCAACGCACTGCGGCGCTTCCTGGCGCGCGGCATCGACCTCATGCTGCTCGGCGGCCTCGGTTGGGCAGCGCTCGCCGCCATCGGACTGCGCAGCGGCCTGTGGGAACTGAATGGCGCACAGGCGGAGCTGGAGCGCTTCGCGCTGTTCGTGCCAACCTTGCTCGCGTTGGCGACGGTGCCGCTGGAAGCGGTGCTGGTCGGCGTCAGCGGCTACACCCCGGGGCGCCTGCTGCTCGGCCTGCGCGTGGTCGACCGCAACGGCTCGGCACCGGGCCTGAATGTCGGATTCCAGCGCGCCGGACGCGTTGCGCTGATCGGCCAGGCGCTGCAGATAGCGCCGTTCAACCTGTTCGCCTACGGCATCGCCTTCGCCGCCCTGGTCAAGAACGGCCGCACGCACTGGGACCAGGCGCTCGACCTGCAGGTGCAGGCCAATCCGATTTCGACCAACCAGTGGTGGGTCGCATTGGCCGTGCTCGGCGTGGCCTGGGCGCTGTGGTTCGACGGGTTCTGGATGCGCCTGGCGCAGGAGTTGCTGCTGCGGTTGTAGGCTGACGGTGCGTAGGTCATGTTGCTCGCAGAGCGAGCTACGTGACGAACGGGCGGCGCAGTCACGTAGACCGCTGCGCGGCCAACGTCTACTCCGGAACCAGCAGCCGCTCACCTTCGAGCTTGATCGCGTCGCTTCCCGGATCGCCACGCAGCGTGCCGAGGTGCTCACGGGTCAGCGCCGGCACGCTGCCGTCGGCGGCCATGCCGCGGCGCTGGCTGCGCACGACCTGGCTGGGCGCCGGCGCCGGCCCACCGTCGAGGTGCGCAAAGACCTGATCGAGCGCCTGATAGAAGTACGGCAGCAGCGGCACATGTCGCGCGGCGTAGACCGGTTGCATCAGGAAGGCATCGAAGTGCTGCGCGTGCTCGACTTCCCAGTACGACAGCCGGCTGGCGCCGTGGCGCAGTGCCGCTTCGACATACGGCCTCGCCGTCGCGCCGACCGGCACCAGCCCATCTTCACGACCGTGGATGATCACGACGGGACGCGCCGGCACGCGCCCGGAGGCGCGCAGTTCGCGCTCGCCGTGGCGCAGGCGATCGCCGAGCGGCGTCGATCCCTCGAAAGCGTCGCGCAGACACCAAAGGCCGGCCAGCGCCGGATCGGCTGCGCCCCCGGCCGGTCCGACTATCTGCACGCCGGCGCTCGGCGCCACCCCGGATGACGTCGCGAACCACAACGCGCGGTCGTCCGCGGTTGCCCGGCGCACCTGACCATCGGCGCCCAGCAGCGCGAAGCGGTAGCCGCACAGCGCTTCGTCGGCGCCGGCACGGGCGTAGGATTGCGCATAGGTCACCGCCACTGCGCGCCACAGGTCGGCGACGATATTGGTGGCGTTGTTGGCCAGCGCCGGCTCCGAAAAGCCGAGCGCGCGCAGGCGCTCATGCGCCGAGCGCGCCTGCGCCGGGATGTCGTCGCCGGCAATCCAGCCGCGCTCGACCAGGGCCGCGCAACGGGCCTGGAACTCAGCCGTGCGCAGCGCCAGGAATGGCGCCAGCGGATCGCCCGCGTGCTGCGGCAGCAGTTGCGCGCAGGGCGCCAGCAGCGCGGCCTGGGTGGCATAGTCGAGCAGGCTGGGAACGCCATCGACGCTGATCTGCGGCGCGGCGGCGACCACCGCATCGATCAATCCATCCTGATCCTGTTCCAGCGCGTGCAACACGGCACCGCCACCATTGGAGATGCTGGCGGCGATCACCCGGGTGTTGTCGGCGCGAAAGCGCTTGCCGGGGTAGCGCTGTTCCAGCACCAGCAGCGCGAAGCGCGCTGCCGACAGCGTCATCCGCCCCCAGTGCGCTTCCGGATGATCCTTGGAGTGCGCATGCTTGATCGCGATGCCGCGCACCGACTCGTCGGCAACGGGAGGTGCCGCCTCGGCGTTGAACCCTGACTCGGGTCCGGCGGGCACCGGCTCACCATCGATGGCAACGCCGATGGCTGCGTCGAGGTCGTAAAACCCGGTCCCGGCGCCCTTGTCGGTGTAGACCACGGCACATCCATGGGCCAGTCCCCAGGCACCCGCAGTCGCCAGCGCGCCATAGATGCCGCGCGAACCGGAAACCGGCGCCAGCAGCAGGCATGGGCGGTCGGGGTCGAAGCTGTCGGGAATCTGCACCATGACACCATGCGGCTGCCACAGCCCGACCTCGCCGATCCAGGCCTTGGTTTCAGTGCCGGGCACCGCGGCGAACTTGCCGTACAGACTGCCATAGCCGCCAGCCGCCGAAAGATCGGCAATGCCGCGCCAGTTGCTGTGGTACGCGTGTCGCCGGCGTCCCGCGGCGTCGGCCGCAGTCATCGGCGCCTTGGCGTCGGCCAGACCGGCGAGGCCGAGGCCGGCGCTGAGCAGGTCATCGCTGCGCATCGATTCGGCCGGCACTGCGGGTTTGGGCAGTTTCGACGCATCAGGCTTTTCCGTCATGGTCGCGCAGGCTCCGAGCAACATCGGCAACAGCAGCAGTGGCGTTCGCATCGTCAGTTTCTGCATCAGGGACCGGGCGATGTTACGCCGACGCCACCACGGCGGCCCATTGGTCGATGGGGAAGAGCGGTGTTGGTTGTTGGTGTTGGTGTTGGTAAAGGCATCGCGCTCCGGCTGTTTCGGACGAGCGTCACGCCCAATGCTCTAACCGACACCAACACCAACAACCAACACCGCTCCCCTACCCCCAAATTCGCGCCAGCAGCGACCTCAGCGCCAGCGGTTTGATCGGCTTGTGCAGCAACTGGATCTCGTGTTCGCTGGCCAGCGCGCGCAATTGCGGGCCGTGGTCGGCGCTGACCAGGATTGCCGGATGGTCGCCGAAGCGCGCGCGCAGTCGCTCGCGCAACTCGATGCCGGTGTCGCCGCCGTCGAGGTGATTGTCGAGAATCCAGGCGTCGACCCGGCGAGTCGACAACAGGACCTCTGCCAAGGCGCCGTCGCCGGCGGTCAGCACTTCGATGCCCCAGCCGGCCAGCAGCGTAGCCAGCGCATTCAGTCCGGCCGATTCGTTGTCGACCACCAGCACGCAGTGGCCGGTCGCGAACGGTTGCGGTGCCGGAGTCGCCGCCGCGATTGGCAGAGGCAGCGGGGCGACAATCGACACGCGCACGCCGATCAGCGTGCCGCGACCGGGCATGGACCGCAGCGAGATCGGATGCCCGAGCAGGCGGGCGATGCGCGCAGCGATCGCGAGGCCGAGGCCGAGTCCCTCGGGCGCGGCCTCGCGCGCCGATTGCAGCCGCTGGAATTCCTCGAAGATGCGCTCGCGATCGTTCTCGGCGATCCCCGGGCCGCTGTCTCCGACCAGGAAATCGACGCTGCCCAAGCGCCGGCGCAGGCCGATCAGCACGTGGCCGCTTGCGGTATAGCGCAGCGCATTGGCGACGAAATTCTGCAGGATCCGGCGCAGCAGTTGCGGATCGCTGAGCAGCCACAGTCGCGACGGCACCGCCGACAGGATCAGGCCCTTCTCCCTCGCCATCACACCGAACTCGGTCGTCAGCGTGTCCAGCAGTTCGCTCGCCGGGAACGCACGCACGCGCGGCGTCAGGCCACCGGCATCCAGTCGCGACAGGTCCAGCAGACCCGACAGCAGCGATTCCGTGCTGCCGAGCGCGCTCGCGATGTTCTGCACCGCCGGCCGGTATTCGGGGTGCTTCAGCTGCTGCGCCAGCGCGTGGGTGAACAGGTTGGCGGCATTCAGCGGCTGCAGCAGGTCGTGGCTGATTGCGGCGAGGAAGCGCGTCTTCGCCTGGTTGGCGCGCTCGGCCTCGTCGGTGGCCAGCAGCAGCTCATGGGTGCGCGACTCGACGCGCGCCTCCAGCGTCTCGTTGGCCGTTTTCAGGTCCTCCTCGGCGCGACGGAAGGCACTGATGTCGGTGTAGGTGGTCACGAAGCCGCCGCTGGCGATCGGATTGCCGCGAATTTCGATCACTGTTCCGTCCGGCCAGTTGCGCTCGAACACATAGGCAGAGCGCTGGCGCAGGTAATCGAGCCGGCGCTGGACCAGTTCGTCGACCCCACCGGGGCCGAGCAGCCCGCGCTCGGCATTGAAGCGGAACAGATCGGCGACCGGACGTCCGACGCGCAGGAAGCCGGCGGGATAGCCGAGCAGCCCCTGGTAGCGCTGATTCCATGCCACCAGACGCAAGGATCCGTCGATGACGGCGATACCCTGACTGAGGTTGGCCAGCGCGGTATCGAGGATGGCGTGACTGAACGAGACCGCTTCGCGCGCTTCGCCGACAACCTGGGTCATCGCCTGCAATTCACCGCGTGCGCCGCGCCGGGCAGCGTCCAGCAACAGGCGCGCAGAGGCGGCGCCGACCAGCGCCGACAGTTCATGCTCAACCGCCGTCAATCCGCTGTCCTCGGCGCTGCGCTGGTCGTCGTCGGCTGCCGCGGCGCCGATCAACGCGACCACCCGGTCGTTGTCGAGCAAGCTCGCCGCCACCTCGCGCAGCTCGGCGCGGGTCAACGCGCGGGCGACGGCTTCGGGCATGGCACTGTCGTCATTGCGCGACACCCACAGCAGCGCCGCCACGTTGGCGGCCAGGCTCCAGACCACGCCGTGCGTCAACGCATCGAGGCCGCCGGTCCCGAACAGTGCATGCGGCGCGAGAAAACCGAACTCCAGCGGACCGGCGGCCAGCCAGTCCGACTGACCCACGCCATGCGCCAGCGCCGGCACCAGCAGCGTATAGGCCCAGAGCGATGAACCTGCCGCCATCCCGGCGAGCACTCCACGGCGGCTCGCGCCCGGCCAGTAAAGGGCTGCCAGCACCGCCGGCGCCAGTTGCGCGAGCGCCGCGAAGGCGATGGCGCCGACGTCCGCCAAGGCGTCGCTGGCGCCGATCAGGCGCGAATACAGGTAAGCGACTGCCAGCACCGCCACGATCACCGCGCGTCGCTGCCACAGCACGCGGCTGCGCAGATCGCCGCCGACACGCGGCAGCAGCAGCGGCGTCAGCCAGTGGTTGCCCACCATGATGCCGAGGGTCAACGTGGCCATCACCACCATGCCGGTGGCAGCGCTGATGCCGCCGAGGAAGGCGAGGATCGCCAGCGGCTCGGCGCCCGAACGCAGCGGCAGGCCGAGCACGTACAGATCGCTCGGAATCGAGGTCGCTGCCAGTAAAAGTTGTCCCGACCAGGCCAGCGGCAGCAGGAACACGCTGATCAGCAGCAGGTACAGCGGAAACAGCCAGCGCGCGCGGCGGACGTCGCGCGGATCGCGGCATTCGACCACCGCCAGGTGGAACTGGTGCGGCAGCGAGAACATCGCCAGCGCGCCGAGCAGCACCAGCGTCAGGAAGTTGCTGCCTGGCGGCGTCGGCGGCGGAAGATCGCTGGCGGCCCGCAGCAGGTTGCCGAAGTCGCCGTGCAATGCGAACACGGCATATCCGCCGACCGCCAGCAATGCGATCAGCTTGATCAGAGATTCGAAGGCCATCGCCAGCACGATCCCGTGCGCGCTGGCGCCGGTGCGGCGGGTACCGAACAGCATCGCGAACAGCGCCATCATCACCGCAGCCAACGCCGCCGTATCGCGCCAGCCGCCCGGCGCACCGCCGAACAGTTCGCCGGCAAGCAGGTCGAAGCTCTGCGCCACCGCCTTCAGCTGCAATGCGATGTAGGGCACCAGCCCGATCAGCGCGATGCCGGTGGCCAGTGCGGCGATGCCGGCGCTCTTGTCGAAGCGCGAGGCCAGAAGATCGGCGATCGAGGTGCTATTGCGCGCCCGCGCCTCCTCGACCAGGCGCACCAGCAGTGGCCAGCCGAACAGATACAGCAGGATGGTGCCAACGAAAGTCGGCGGCACCCACCAACCGTGGCGCATCGCCTGCGTCACCGTGCCATAGAAGGTCCACGAGGTGCAGTAGACCGCCAGCGACAGCGCATAGACCGTCGACCAGCGCCGCGCGAATGCCTGCGGGCGGCGCTCGCCGTAAATGGCCGCGGCGAACAGCAAGCCGACCCACAGCAGCGCACCGGCGGTCAGGAGGGTGGCGGGGGTCATGGGATCGCCAACAGCGGGGCACGGGGCACGGGGCACGGGACGCGGGAAATGCGGCAGGGCGAGTGCCGGAGCCGGATCGCACTGGGTGGGTCCAGACTGGTCTGGACGCTTGTTACCCGGATGCGGGAAGAGCGTC
>JAIMJQ010000015.1 GCA_020693165.1 Xanthomonas sp.
TACGACGGCAACGAGATGCCGACCGTGCCGAGGAAGTCGGCTAGCTCCTCGTATTTGTGCGTCGGTGGCCGCGGATGCACGCGATACAGCGCCGGCACCCGGCTGCGCTTTAGAAACTTCGCCGCGGCGACATTGGCGGCGATCATGCATTCCTCGATCAGCCGATGGGCGTCGTTGCGCTCGTACAGCTTGACCGCGTCGATCTGGCCCTGCTCGTCGAACTGGAACTTGACCTCCTGGCCCTCGAAATCGAGCGCGCCGCGCTCGGCGCGGCGACGCGCCAGGATCTTGTAGAGCCCGTAGAGGTTTTCCAGATGCGGCAGCACCGCCGCAACTTTCTCCAGCGCATCCGCTCGACGCTGGCCGACGGCCTGCCACACCTGGTTGTAGGTCAGTCGCGCAGCCGAGCGCATCACCGCCGGGAAGAAGCGCGAACGCGTGGTTTCGCCCTGGGCATCGATGCGCAACTCGCACGCCAGACACAGGCGCTCGACATCGGGTTTGAGCGAACAGATACCGTTCGACAGCTGCTCCGGCAGCATCGGCACGACGCGATTCGGAAAGTACACCGAGGTGCCGCGCAGTTGTGCCTCGTTGTCGAGCGCGGTGCCCGGCTGCACATAGGTCGCAACGTCGGCAATCGCCACATACAACTTGTAGCCGCCACCGCGGGTCGGCTCGCACCAGACGGCGTCGTCGAAATCGCGCGCGTCCTCGCCGTCGATGGTCACCAGCGGCAGTTCGCGCAGGTCCTCGCGATCCTTGATCTGCGCCGGGCGCACCGTGTCTGGAATCCTGGCGATCTCACGCAGCAGCGCGTCGGGCCAGACATTGGGAATACTGTGGGTCTCGATCGCCATGTCGATGGCCAGCGAGGTGCCGACCTCCTCGCCGAGCACGCGCACGATCTTCGCCACCGGCTGGCGGTGACTGCTCGGCGGCTCGACGATCTCGGCGACCACCACGTCGCCCGGCCTGGCATCGCTCTCCTGGCCGCGCGGAATCAGCAGGTTCTGGTGGATACGCTGATCGTCCGGTGCCACTACGCCGAATCCAGCCTCCTCGAGGTAGCGCCCGACCACGCGCGGCGATCGCCGCGACAGGATCGAGACAATGGCGCCCTCGGGGCGATCGCGCTTGTCGCGACCCACCACGCTGACCAGCGCACGATCGCCGTGCAGCACCTGGCGCATTTGCGCCGGCGGCAAATAAATGTCGCCGACACCTTCATCGGGACGCAAAAAGCCGAAGCCTTCGCTGTTGGCAGCGATGGTGCCGGCGATCAGGCCCATCTTGTCGGCGAGACCGTAGCCGCCGCGCCGGTTCTTCAGCAACCGACCCTGACCGACCAGCTCTTCGAGCAGCGCGCGGACCGACTCGATGCCTTCAGCCGTGTTGAAGCCGAGCTCGTCGGCGATCTCCTCGGCCTTCATCAGCCTGGCGCTGGCTTGCAGGAATCCGAGCAGTTGGGTGGCGCCGGGCGCCTTGGGTTTGAGGGTCTTGGGCATGCGCGAAGGCTACGCGAAAAGGGCGTGGATTTGACCCTCCCCGGAGTCGGCCCGGCTGATGCGCCTGCAGTCACGGCGCGGCGCGCGATTCCGCGACGGCCAGTCAGCCAGCCTGCATACGCTTTGCTTCATGCACATGGCTTGACCGACATCAAAGTACCGGGTGCCGGCAAGACTAATGTCGAAGACGAAGGAAGGTGCAGTTGACTTTCGTCGATCAGGAGCAGGTTCCATGAAATACCACGACCCGCGCAACCAAATCAGCATCGCCGTCGCTCCGGCCATCCTGGGGATTCTCCTGTGGACGGGCACGGTCGCCGCCGGAGACTGGCCGCCCACTGAAGTGGGCGCGCAATCGCTGCCATCCGCCGCTGCTCCCGGGCCTTCGGGTGATTGGTATGGCGAAGGTCCGATGCCCTTGATGCCAGATGACAATGCCGCCATCAGCGACGCCAGGGCGCCCACCGCAACGTTCAGTTACTACACCGTCAGCGGCGCGACGCTGCGCGGGCGCTCAAGCACCGCCGGCTACACCTACCAGGGCTTGGGTTGCACCTCCAGCACATCTGCGACGGACCGCTGGCTCAATACGGAGATGCCGATTCCCGATGGTGCGACCATCAAGTACCTGCGCATCTACTACTACGACACCAACGCCACCGGCACGGTAACCGCTTATCTCACCCGCTACCAACCCGGTCAGACCACGGACGACATAACGAGTATCGGTTCGACAGCGGCATTCGCCAGCGGGTATGGAACGTCATTGAGCGCCGAACTCACCCATGTGGTCGACAACACGAACTATGCGTACACCCTGCTTGCATCGACCAGCACGGCCGTCAGCACTTTGCGGATTTGCGGTATGCGCGTTGCCTATTACGCACCTTGAGTGCCGGATGCCCGGCCGGAACTTCCGGAACGAGCCCTCCGGCCGTAGGCGCTGCCCGAAAGCGAGGACCCATCATGAACACCCAATGTGCAGCCAGGCTGGTGATCGCCGCCATCCTGAGTACAGGACTGCTGTCTGCTGCGTTGGCGGCCAACCCTGGAGCGGCGCCGACCGAGCCGCAAGCCACGGTACCCACGAACAGTCCGCCGGCGATCAATACCGACGCCAGCCCGGCGCCTGATGCCGACGTCAACATCCCCGGATCCCCCAATCAGCAGTTCAGCTATTACACGGTGTCGGGAGCAACCATGCGGGGGCGCTCGTCCACTTCCGAAACCGCTTACCACAGCCTGGGTTGCGCCTATGTGACGTCAGCATCCGACCTGATTCTCAATAGCGACCTGCCGCTACCCGACGGTTCGCTGATCAAGTTCCTGAGAGTTTATTACCACGATACCAATGCCGCCAACGGCGTACGCGCGTTGATCACGCGCTACCAGCCGGGCGTCGCGGGAACCGACCTGACCTCGGCAACCTCAACCGCGGCATTTGTGGGCGGATACGGTACATCGCTCAGCCCGGAGCTGAACGAACTGGTTGACGGTGACAAGTACGCCTACACCGTGATCGGCTGGCCGGATGAGGCGTCGAGCAGCAACCGGATCTGCGGCGCGCGCGTCGCCTACTACGGCCCGGATTTCTTTGCCAACGGGTTTGAGGATCCACTTTGATCCGGCGCGGCACTGCCGCGCCCAGTTGATCGCCGCAGGCATATCCGAAAAGCAGCCTGCGGACCATTGTCCGCAGGCTGCTCTCATTAAAATGATTCTATCCGCCCGCGCTGCCGCGTCGGCGCGGCGGCTTGCGCGTGGACGCCTTGCCATCAGCAGCACTGGTCTTGCTGCGCCGCGCGTCTGCCGACCTGCTGGCCTGCGGCAACAGCTCCCGCAGCAGCGTCTCGCAATCGCCATGCGACATCGCCCGCGGTACCGGATAATTGCTGTCGGCCTCCCAGCAGGCCGCTTTCGCCAGTCCGGGAATGTCCTGTTCGCGCAAAGCATCCAGCGTTTTCGGAATGCCGAGCTTGCGGTTCATCGCCTCGACCGAATCGAGGAACCGCTGCGCCAGCCGCGACTCGCTGTCGCCCTTGCGGGCCAAACCGGCGCGTTGCGCCAGCATCGCCAGTTTGGGCTCGATGACGGCACTCGAATAGCGCAGCACCGCTGGCAACACGATCGCGTTGGCGAGGCCATGCGGCGTGTGATACCGACCGCCCAACTGATGCGCGATGGCGTGCACGTTGCCGACATTGGCGCGGGTGAACGCCATCCCGGCGTAGGCCGAGGCCAGCGCCATCTGCTCGCGCGCAGCGATGTTCTTGCCATCCGCATAAGCCAGCGGCAGGTTCTGGTAGATCATGCTCACCGCTGCGAGCGCCATTCCGTTGGTGAAATCGGTGCCCCAGTTGCCGATGTAGGCCTCCACCGCATGCGTCAGCGCGTCCATGCCGGTGGCCGCGGTGATTGGCTGCGGCAATCCGATCATCAGCGATGGATCGAGCGCCGCCATCCGCGGCACCAGTCGTGAATCGGCGATCACCAGCTTGGTGTGGTTTTCCGGGTCGGAAATCACCGCCGCGACCGTCACCTCGGAACCCGTGCCGGCGGTCGTCGGCACCGCATAAATCGGCGGCGGTCCTTTCCAGCCGCGGAAATAGCCGACCAGGTCGCGCGGATGACGCCCGTTGGCGACCGACTGTCCGATTGCCTTGGCCGCATCCATCACCGAACCACCGCCGAAGGCAACGATGGCATCACAGCCCTCGCGCTGGTATTTGGCGATGCCCTTCTCGACGAGATCGATCGGCGCGTCGGGCGTGATCTCGTCGAAGATCACGAAAGCCGTGCGACTGGCCTTGAGCGCATCCATCAGTCCTTTCGCCAGCCCCAGCTTGAGCACCACGGCGTCGCCGACCAGCAGGATTTTTTCGTGGGCAAAGGCAGCGATCGCCTGTCCCAGTCGTACACTGGAACCCGCGCCGACCAGCAGCGTGGGCTGCGGCACCGGAACCATCCGGACCGCCAGGCCCGCAGCGCGCTTCAATCCCGGCAGCGCGTAGGTGCGCGCCATGTCGCCGATCAAACTATTGTTCATGGCAACCCTCCATCATCAACCCACACTACTCTGCCGCAGCAAAATCATGAAGACCGTGATCAGCATCAGTCTCGGGTCGAAAAAGCAGGACTTCGAGTTCACCACCACCTTCCTCGGCCAGAAGATGCGCGTCCAGCGGGTCGGTACCAACGGCAGCACTGCGACCGCCGCCAAGCTGTTGCGCCACTGGGAGAGCCGTGCCGACGCGATCGGCCTCGGCGTGGTCAAGGACAGCTATCGCATCGGCGCGCAGCGCCTGATCGACAAGGACACTTCACGCCTGTCGAAGGTGGTGACGAAAGTGCCGCTGACCACCGGCGCGCGGCTCTCGGACATCTTCCTCGAGTGGGCGGTGCGCCACACGCAGAACGAACTCGGCCACTATTTCGACAACGCCAACGTGCTGTTTTTTTCCGGCATGGCCAACTACAAGCTGGCGATGTCGATGTCCGAGTACACCAGCAACCTGCAATTCGCCGATCCGCTGCTGCAACTTGGCGTGCCCAAGCTGTTGACCTCGCTCGACGCCCTCGGCGTTTACGCCAGCGGCATGCACTATGTATCCGACTGGACGCCGCCGCGAGTGATCCCGGCGCTGCTGCTCAAGCAGTGGACGCGGTTCGTGCTCGGCAAGGCGCTGGCCAAGGCCACCATGGTGGTGGCGCCGGTGCACGAACTCGACGACTTCGGCCTGGAGGAACTCGCCGGCAAGACCATCATCACCAGCAACGTCAACGACGAGCGCCTTGCCCGCTTCAAGGACAAGGGCGTCAACATGGTCGTCGACGGCGCGCCGGTGGTGGGCGGCCATGTACTCGGACCGGAAATGCTCGATGCGATGATCATCGCCGCAACCGGCAAGGCGCCAGAGGACATCTTCGAGGAGGACATCCTCGAGATCATCGCCCGCCTCGACATGGCACCGCGGATCCTCTACCCGAACGGCTTCAAGCGGGTCAACCGCTTTGCCTTCGTCATTCATCCGCTGTCGCAGGAGTACTTCAAGAAAATCAAACCGGTCGAGTTGTTGTCGCGGGTATCGCCGCCGTTGCTGATGGACTCGCTGGAAAAGGTGATGGCGTACGCGCCGCCATTCGTCTACTCGAAGATCGAGGGCATCAAGTCGCCGACCGGCGTCGAGGCCGAAGGCTGGCTGATTTCGGTAGGCGGCACGCCGAAGGAAATCATGAGCCACAGCCCGGAGTTCACTTACCGGCGCCTGCTCGCCGCCGCCGACGTCGCCAAGCGCCTCGGCGCCCAGATCATGGGCCTCGGCGCGTTCACCAAGGTGGTCGGCGATGCCGGCGTCACCGTGGCACGCCGCGCCAGCCTGCCGATCACCACCGGCAACAGCTACAGCGCCTCCGGCGCGCTGTGGGCGGCGCACGACGCGGTGCTGCGCATGCGCCTGGTCCCCCGGCCGAAGGGCAAGGGACGCGTCAAGTTCAAGGCGATGGTCGTCGGCGCGACCGGCGCGATCGGCTCGGCGTGTTCGCGCCTGCTGGTGCGGGTGGCCGAGGAAGTCACCCTGGTCTCACCGGAGACCGCCAAGCTGCTGGCGCTGAAGGCGTCCATCCTTCAGGAGACCCCGGACGCGAAGATCGTGCTGTCCGCCAGCGCCGACACGCATATCGGCGCGATGGACATGGTGGTCACCGCGACCTCCGGCGCCGGCAAGAAGATCCTCGACATCATGAAGGTCAAGCCCGGCTGCGTGATCACCGACGTCGCCCGTCCGCTCGACCTGCCCCCCGAGGAGGTCGCCAAGCGACCCGACGTGCTGGTGATCGAATCCGGCGAAATCGAGGTGCCGGGCGACCTCAAGGTCAAGAACATCGGTTTGCCGAAGAACGTGGTCTACGCCTGCCTCGCCGAGACCATCGTGCTGGCGCTGGAAGGTCGCTTCGAGAACTTCACCGTTGGCCGCGCCATCGAGTGGGCGAAGGTGCGCGAGATCTACCAGATGGGCCTCAAGCACGGCATGAAGCTGGCCGCGATCTCCGGCGTCAACGGCGTCTACAGCGACGCCGACATCGAACGCGTCAGGGAACTGGCACTGGCCGCGCGCGCCAAGAAGCCGGCACGGCGGCGACGAACGGCGACGGCAAAGTAGGTCTCGGCAACCCTTGACGGTGCGGTTGGTCGCGCAGCGAACTGCGGGCGGTTGGCGGACTGCTTCTCTTGTCCGTAAAGAGCGCAAAAAACGCAAATGAAATCATGAATTTGTGACCGGACCGGCGGTCACCAAGCCGTCGCGCCGTCCCCGAGCAGTCTTTGCTCTCTTTGCGTCCTTTGCGGACAAATATTGTTGTTCCGTCAGTTGCGAGATATTCGGCAACCGCGACGTGCACGCCGCGACGGGGTCTTGCGGACCGAGGAATTCACCCTGCTGCGGCTCACTGGACAGCCTGTCCGCCCTCACCCGCCGCGCGCGCCGCCGCCAGCTCGGCGCGCAGCCAATCCGCCGTCGCCATCTCGGCGCGCCCGCTGCACTGCACCCGATATTCACGGCCAGTCAGGTAACTCCCCGATGCCACTTTGTCGATGAACTGCTCGGCCGTCTCCAGTCTCGACTGCGCCCGTTCGTACTTCATCAGCAGGTGTTCGGCGGCGTCCTTCGACGGATGCGGGTCGCCATTGCGAATGAAGGTGCAATCGCTGCTGCTGACGAAATCCAGCAGATGGCGAATCTCGCGATCGGCCCCGGCATCGGGCGTAGCCAGAACCGGCGACGCCAGTGTCGCGCAAATCAGTCCGATCAACAGCACCAGCATGAGTCTCATCGCATCGATCCTGAGTGCAGTGGAATCACAGCGTCGCGCCGCCCTGGCGACCCGGATTGCGGAACCGTACCCGCAGCGGATTGTGATCCGACGAGCCGATTACCGGGACATCTGCGGTGAGCACGTGCAGATCGCGATAGAACACATGGTCGAGCGGAAAGCGTCCAAAGGTCTTGCGCGGCCCGACGAAAATCACCTCGCTCAAACGCAGGGACGCCACGATGTCGTCGACGATCGCGCGCCTGCCGGCGCGCCAGGTGTTGAGATCGCCCGAGAAGATCACCGGACCTTCGTGTGCGCTGACCAGTTCCGCGACCGCGACCAACTGTTCGCGAAACGCACGCGTGTCCGCCGTGAAGTTGATCGCATGCACATTGGCGACCAGCAGCGTCAAATCCGAACCCGCCAGCCGGTATTCGGTCAGCAGCGCACTCTTGTCGGTTCGCAGCAGCGGCTCCCGACGTTCGAGCGCGCGCACGGTGAGCGGAGCGGCGTTGGACGCCGTAAGCACGCCGGTGGGCAGGCCGGCATATTGCCAGGCGTCGACCATGTCCCAGCGCGGCAATCCGACCAGACCGGATGCGAATTCCTCACCCAGGTGCGCCTCCTGCAACAGCACGAGGTCGCTGCCGGTCGCCATCGAGCGAAAATCGCCGACCCAATCATCGCTGCTGCCTTTGTGCACATTCCAGACCAGGACGCGAATCTCGCTGCCGCTGATGGCACCATCGCTGTCGACGTCGCTGGTCCAGACGCCCGGCGATTTGGGCGATTCCGCCGATGGTGATGCAACCGGCGGGAGATCCGGCGCCGCGCCACTATCGACGCCAGCGGCGCACAGCAACGGCCAGCCGGACAGCAAGGCCGCCAGGCACAAGGCCAGGCGGGGCGTCGGGTAGTTGGAGCATTTGGGGATCATTCGCCGAGCTTACACGAGTGAACCTTTACCGCGACCCACGTGGGTGATGCGCCGTCCCCCGCCCGGGAGATCTGTCCGCAGCCGGCTTGATCACGACCAGTCCCGGACGCCGGCCCGACAATGTGACTTTGCACGCGTGCGTAGCGTCGAGCGCGACGGCGCAGGCAGAATCTGCGGATGGAGATTCGTGGCCTTGGATTCGGCATGTCGCTGTGCATCGTGCTGCTGTACGCGATGCTGGCATTGGTGGTCGCCCGCGTCGGAGACGCGCCGGCCTATCGCGCGCTGCGTTATGGCGGCATCTGTGGGTCGCTGGGACTGGCGATGAACATGACCCAGGGCGTCGCCCACCCGCTGCTGCCGTTTGTATTCGGCAACACGCTGGTGGTGATGTCCGCCGCCTGGTTCTGGGTCGGTACGCGCCGATTCGCCGGGGCGCAGCCGTCGCGGCTTCCGGTGGTCGCGCTCGGCGCGGCGATGGCGGCGACCGGCATCTGGTTCACTTTCGTGACGCCGAGCTTCGGCGGCAGGCTCAGCAGCAATGCGCTGCTGATCGCGGCGGCAACCGCAGCGACCGCCTGGGGTTTCCTGGCGACCTCCAACGGGCGCGCGCTCGGCCGCATTGCCTGGATGCTCGGCCTGCTGCAATTGCTGACCACCACTTTCCTGCTGGCGCGCGTCTACGTGCACTGGCGCCATGGCATTCCGGCGCAGACGATCATGGAGCCGCAGGCGCTGAACATTGCCACCTATTTTGGCATCCTGCTGAGCGTCGTGCTGTTCGCCATCGGGTTGAATATCCTGGTGGTGTTCCGGCTGGTCGACGGCATGCTCGACCTGGCGATGCGCGATGCGCTGACCGGAACCAGCAACCGCCTCGGACTGCGCCGGGCGCTCGACCAGTCGTGGGCCGATTGCACCGGCTTGCTGATGATGGACCTCGACGACTTCAAGGCGATCAACGACCTGCATGGCCATGAGGTCGGCGATCGCCTGCTGCAGCGCTTCGTCGCTGTGGTCAGGCGCCACATGGGTGAAGGCGACTTGCTGGTACGCATGGGTGGCGAGGAGTTCCTGCTGCTGTTGCGCGGCAGCCATCGCGATCCGGCGCAGCTCGCCGAAGCCATCCGCCGCGATTTTGCCGCAGTCGAACGCGACTTGCCGCCAGCTTCGGCCTCGATCGGCGGCGTCCATTTGCGCGGACTCACCGCCGAGGCATTCCGCGCCCACCTGCAACTCGCCGATCGAGCCCTGTACGCGGCCAAGGATGCCGGCCGCAACCGCGTGCGATTCGCAGCGGCGACAGACTGATCGAAAACTGAAGTCCCGCAGATGAGTCGGCCTGCACACGCAGGGCGCTTGACGGTTATCAAGGTGTGACTGGGCCACCCTCCTACACTCAATCCAGCGTCCGGCGACACTCGCGGCCAGGTTGGACAGGAGGATGCCATGATCACTCGAACCCGCCCGGCACCGACGGTGCTTGGCCTTGCCATCGGCTGTCTGCTCAGCTCCATCGCGAGCGCCGGCAGCTTCGTCTACGAGGGCCGGCTGCAGGAATCGGGCTCGCTGGCCAATGGTCGTTACGACTTCGAGATCCTGGCGCACGCCGATGCCACCTTGGGTGGACCGATCGCCTCGGCGATCCGCTTCGATGGTGTGGAAGTCGTCGACGGTCGTTTCCGCCTCGATTTCGAACTGCCAGCCGCGGGTGTCGATCAGGTCTGGCTCGGTCTCGCCGTACGCAGCCACGGCAGCAGCAGCGACTACGCCGCCTTCCCGGCCCGCACCAAGGCCGTCGAGGCGGGACCGATCGGTCTGTGCTGGAGCAGCAGCGGCGATTCCAACACCGATCCTGCGGTGAATTTCCTCGGTACCACCGATGCGCAGCCCTTCGTGATTCGGACCTGGGACGCACCCAGCCTGAGAATCGAACCGTCGACGGCCACATTCGGCTTGCGTCCCATCACCAGCAACACCATCGCTGGCAGCCATGCCAACGAAGTCACAGCCGGGGTTCGCGGCGCGACCATCTCTGGCGGCGGGATACCGAGCGGGGCGAATGACCCCAACTTCAGCTTCTCGGCTCCGAACCGAGTCACTGATCATTACGGTACCGTCGGCGGTGGCCTCGGCAATCGGGCGGGCGACAACGCCGGCACCACTCTCGATAGCGCTTTCGCCACCGTGGCCGGCGGCTACGAGAACGCCGCCAACGGCGAAAGCAGCTCGGTTGGCGGCGGCTCCGGCAACTTTGCGAGCGGCGGATCGAGCACGGTCGCGGGCGGCGCATACAACGTTGCCAGCGCCTCCACCAGCACCATCGCCGGCGGCGCCAGCAACCGGGCCACCGCCGACTCAAGCACCGTCGCGGGTGGTGCGCGCAACACTGCCGTCGATATCTACAGCGCGGTCGGTGGCGGCGCCGACAATGTCTCCAGCGGATTCGGGAGTGCCGTCGGGGGCGGTCGCTACAACACCGCAAACGGTGAGCTGGGCACGGTGGCCGGCGGCTTCCGGAACTGTGCTGGTGGTCTTTACTCCTGGTCTGGCGGCTACCGGGCGAAGGTTCGCCAGGGCAGCGAATCCGGACAGGCCGGTGAGGGCTGTACGGATGTCCCATTCGTTGGGCTCAATGGTGACTACGGCACTTTCGTCTGGGCCGATTCGCAGATCGCAAACTTCATCTCGACTGGACCGAACCAGTTCCTCGCGCGCGCCGACGGTGGCTTCGGTTTCAACACCAATACCATCCCCGCTGGCATCGAAGCGGTACTTCAGGGCCGGACCGGCGCGAACGGGAACGTCGATCTCTACCTCAAGCCCGCAGCGCACGGCCGCGGCATCAACATGGCGGTGCTGCCGGGCACCGGTGCTGCGGCCTTCTACATCTCGCAGTACGACGGCAGCAGTTTCGTCGACCGCATCCTGCTCGCGGCGAATGGCGACTTTTCGGTCACGCAACAGGCTTTCAAGCCCGGCGGCGGGTCATGGGCGGCACTCTCCGATGAACGGCTGAAAACCGGACTGGTGCCACTCACGGGCACGCTCGATAGGCTGCTTGCGCTGCGCGGCGTCGAGTACCAGTACCGGCCCGAACTGACGCCGAAGACACTGTATCTGCCGGGCCGGCAGGTCGGCTTCATCGCCCAGGAGGTCGAGCAGGTGTTTCCGGATTGGGTGTCGCAGAGCGAAGGCGGATTCAAGACCGTAGGCCCGCGCGGCTTCGAGGCGCTGACGGTCGAGGCCTTGCGCGAGCTGCGCGCCGAGAGCGCAACCATCGACAGCAGCCAGAGCGCGCGGATTGCTGCACTGGAGTCGCAACTGGCCGAACAGGCGAAACAGGCCGAACGCGAACGGGCAATCTTGCTGGGCGAACTGGCCGAGCTGCGCGCCGCGCTGGCCGAGCTTGCCGGCGAAGACGACCGCCACGACCCGGATCACTGAGATGGCCGCGTCGACAGTCTTGTTCGCGCTGGCGCTGGCACTCTCGCCCGGTGCCGCCAGCGAGACGCCAAGCGCGGCAGCCCAGGCGTTCGAGTTGGTCGAGTCGCGCGTCGCGCCAGCCACCGCCGATGGCCGCTACACGCTGACCGAGGCCAACGCCCGTTCAGCAGCGGCAGCGAGCACGCCCGATGGCCGCTTCCAGCTGATCGAAACGCGCCAGCCAGCCGTCGGCTGCGAACCCTTTCCGCAGGAGTTGTTCGCCAACGGCTTCGAGTAGCGGATCAAGCGTCGCCGCCTTTCCGTGCATGCGCCGCCCGATAGCGCGGACAGTCGACCAGGTGATCGTCGACCATGCCGACGGCCTGCATGAAGGCATACATGATGGTGCTGCCGACGAACTTGAAGCCGCGCTTGCCGAGGTCCTTGCTCAGGCGGTCGGAGATCTCGGTACGCGCCGGGACTTCGCTCGGCACGCGTCGCTGATTGTCCAGCGGCGCGCCGTCGACGAACGACCAGAAATACGCATCCAGGCTGCCGTGCGAGGCTTGCAGCGCCAGCGCGGCGCGGGCATTGCCGCGCACCGACCACACCTTGAGCCGGTTGCGCACGATGCCGGGATCCAGCAGTCGCGACTCCAGTTCGGCGTCATCGAGTGCGGCCAGCGCCGCCAGGTCGTAGTCGAGAAACACCCGGGCGTATTCGGCGCGCCTGGCGAGCACGCTGCGCCAGCTCAGGCCCGCCTGCGCGCCCTCCAGCGCCAGGAACTCGAACAAGGTGCGCTCGTCGTGCACCGGCACGCCCCACTCGCGGTCGTGATAGTCGGCCTCGAGCGCCGAATTCGTGGCCCAGGGGCAGCGCGGCAAGTTCATCTGCAGAGGCCCTGGCGCCAGCGAAGCGTTGATCCTACAACTGCAGCCCGGCGCAGACACTGCTGCCGACTGGCGCGTAGCACGCCGCGCGCCATCTCACCAAACATAACGTAGGCCAATTGACTTTATTGGATTACAGTTTCATCACTCCGTTCACCCTGAGCAAAGCGTCCGACGCTTTGTCAGGACGCATAACCGATTGCCCTGAGCCTGTCGAAGGGCGAGGGCTGGCGCGCACCGCCACCCTTCGACGGCGCGTCCCGGTGAAGCTCTGGGACGCCCTGCTCAGGGCGAATGGTGGGGAGGTGAGCCAGTTCGATGCGCGAACAAGCGCACCGACACGGGCGCCCGGGACTCTCGGCGCTTGACGGCCACAACCTGCCGCGTACACTGCGTCGCAAAGGGTTCCCGGTTCCCTGTCCTCGTCTGCTACGGATGTCGTCTTTCTCCCGACTGCTGGTATTGCTCGCGCTGTTCATGCTGGTGCTGCCCGCGCCGCTGAAGGCGTCGTGCTGCCCGGATCCAGCACAGGCTGCCGGTGAGTCCGAGCCGGCGTCGCCGTGCCACGGGCACGCCGATGATGACGAGGCGCCGGTGAGCGCTGATGACGGCTGCGCCGGCGATTGCTGTCCGTGCCGGGCACCGGCCGACCTGCCGGTAACGCTCCTTCTGTCTGCCGCGCCTCTGCAACTGCAAGCCATCGACGACGCCGCGCCGATGTTGTCGGGCGCACGGCCCGTGCCGCCCCTGCCCCCTCCGATCTGCTGATCGCCATCGTCTGCTGACCGCTGCCGGCTTTGGTCGGCTGTTGCCGCGCGCGCGCCTGCGCCGCGGCCCCGTTTCCGATGGGATCGACAACCATGTGGTCCACCCTGTTGCTGGCCGGCGCGCTCGCCGCCGGCACGCCGACCGAGCGGCTGACGCTCGACGCGGCGGTCCGCCTGTCCGCGGAGCGCGAGCTGACGGCGCTCGCCGCCGAACACGAGGTCGCAGCGGCCGCCGCCGATGCCGACTTCGCCGCCCGCCTGCCGGCGCCGATGTGGATGGTCGGCATTGAAAACCTGCCGATCACCGGCATCGATGCCGGCAGTTTCGGCGCCGACGACATGACCATGCGCATGGTTGGCGTCGAACAGATGTGGCCGAGCGCGCGGATGCGCGATGCCGGTCGCGACGCCGCGCTGGCGATGGGCGATGTCGCCCGCGCCCAGGCCGAAGCCGCGCGGCGGATGCGGGCGCGCGAGGCCGGACGCATGTGGGTCGAGGGCTGGCGCGCAGCCGCCACCGCCCGCGTGCTGCGCGCGGAAATCGCGGCGTTCGACGAAGCAATCGCCGCAGCCCAGGTGATGGCGAAGAGCGAGCCCGGCGGCGGCGAACAGGCGCTGATGCTGGGCGTCGAACGTGCCGAGATCGAGGCCATGGCTGACGTGATGGATGGCGAATACGCCAGTGTCGAGGGCTGGTTTGCCGCCGAACTCGGCGCGCCGGTCGCGCTCGCTGATGCGGCTCCCGCGTGGACGCTGCCCGAGGCGGCGCCAATCGATGCGGCGATCGAGCGCCACCCCGAGTTGCGCATGGCCGAGGCGATGCGCCTGCAGGCCGAATCCGAATCGGGCATGGCGCAGGCGCAGGGCGGCCCCGAGTGGCGACTCACGGCCCGCTACGGCGCTCGCAGCGACGGTCGCGACGACATGCTGGGCGTCGAAGTCGGCGTGCGCTTCGATGCTTTCGCCGGTGATCGCCAGGACGCCCGCGAACGCGCCGCACGGGCACGCGCCGAGGCTGCCGAAGCGCGCGTTGCGGCCAAGCGCCGCGAGCTGACCCAGCTCGCGCGCAGCGCCAGAGCGAAGGCCGCCGCCGCGCAGGCGGCCTACCGGCGCATCACGCAGTCCTTGCTCCCGGCCGCCGCCGACCATGCCGCGCTGGTTCGCAGTCGCTACGCGGCCGGCGCTGCGACGCTTGCCGAAGCGTTCGCCGCCGAGCGCATGCATTACATCCACCACCGCGAGACGCTGCGCCTGCAGGGCGAAGCTCTGCTGGCCCTGGTGGACCTCTATTCCCTGCTGCCGGAGTGGCCGCGATGAATCACCGCCTCCTTTACCCGCTGCTGATCGCCGGCGCCTTCGCCTGCGGCTGGTGGTTGTCGCGCGATACCGCACCGGCACCGGCCGATCCGCATGCCGGCCACGCCCATGGCGAACTCGCGCAATCGCAGCCGGCGACCGAGGTCTGGACCTGTCCGATGCACCCCGAAGTGCGCAAGGACGGGCCCGGTTCGTGCCCGATCTGCGGCATGCCGCTGGTGCGCGCCGATGCCACGGCGAGCGCCGCGGCCGGCGTGCACGTGGCCCCGGGCCTGCAACAGAGCCTCGGCATCCGCCTCGTCGAGGTGCGGCCAGTGACGCTGGAACAGACCACGCGCGCGCCGCTCCGGCTCGCCTGGGACGAGCGCGAACGGTTCGCCGAGCAGACCCGCGTCGAGGGCTATGTGACGGCGCTGCACGTCCGCACCGCAGGCACACCGGTGCACCGCGGCCAGCCGATCGCGACCCTCTACAGCGCGATGGTCGCACAAGCTGCCGACGAGTGGCGGCTGCTGCAGACGCTGGATCGGCCCGAGCTGGTCGACGCCGCCCGCGAACGCCTGCGCCGCCTTGGTGTCGATCCGGCGCGCCTCGGCCAGCGACCCGGCGAGTTCACCGTGAGCGCCAGCCGCGACGGCGTGATCGAGGAGCTGAGCGTAGCCGAAGGCTCGATGGTCTCGGCGGGCATGCCGGTGGCGAGGGTGCGCGGCACCGCAAAGCTTTGGGCGATCGCCGAGTTCCGCGAGGGCGAAGCGCAGCCCGAGCCGGGCCAGATGCTGGATCTGGAGCTGGCCGCGCTGCCCGGCGTTGCTATCGCCGCGCGTGCGCTGGAAGCGCTGCCGATGCTGGAGGCCGAGCGTCGAGTGCTGCAATGGCGACTCGAAGTCGCCAACGCAGACGGCCGGCTCAAGCCAGGGATGCTCGGCGAACTGAGGCTCTCCGGCGCACCGCGGAGCGTGCTGGCGGTCCCGACCGAGGCGGTGATCCGCACTGGCGAACGCAACCTGGTCATCGTCGCCGAGGACGATGGCGCGCACTTCCGCAGCGTGCCGGTGCTGCTCGGCATCGAGCAGGATGGCATGGTCGCCATCCGCCGCGGGCTCGTCGAGGGCCAGCGAGTCGTCGCCTCGGGCCAGTTTCTGATCGACTCGGAAGCCAACCTGCGGCGCGCTTTCGCGGTTGGCGAGCCCGACCCGCACGCGGGGCATTGAGATGATTCAAGCCCTGATCCGCGCCTCGCTGGAGCGGCGCACGCTGGTCGCGATCCTGTCGCTGGTGCTCGCAGCCTGGAGCGCGGTGACCATCTGGCGCACGCCGGTGGATGCCATTCCCGACCTCTCCGACGTGCAGGTGATCGTGCGTGCGAGCTGGCCCGGGCAAACCCCGCAGGTGGTCGAGGACCAGCTCACCTACCCGCTGACCACGACTCTCCTCGGTCTGCCGAAGGCGAAGATCGTGCGCGGCTATTCGCTGTTCGGCGATTCCTTCGTCTACGTGATCTTCGACGATGGCACCGATCTCTACTGGGCACGCTCGCGCGTACTGGAGGCGCTGTCGGGCCTCGAAGGACGGCTGCCGTCCAGCGCACGGCTGACGCTCGGGCCCGATGCCACCGGCGTCGGCTGGGTCTACCAGTACGCGCTGGTCGACCGCAGCGGCCGCACCGACCTTGGTCGCCTGCGCGAGCTGCAGGACTACTTCCTTGCCCTCGAGTTGAAGAGCGTGCCGGGCGTTGCCGAGGTCGCGAGCCTCGGCGGCATGGTGCGCCAGCTCACCGTCGAGTTGCGTCCCGAGCGCATGCGCGCGCTCGGCATTGGACTCGAACAGATCACGGCGGCGATCGCGCGCGACAACGGCGCCAGCGGCGGCGCCGCGATCGAACTCGGCGAGACCGAGGTGATGGTGCGCGAGCTCGGCTGGGTACGCACGCCGGCCGAACTGGCCGCGCTGCCGGTCCGACTCGCCGACGACGCCACCCCGGTGACGCTGGGCGATGTCGCCAACGTGAACTGGCAACCGGCGATGCGCCGCGGCATCGGCGAGCTCGACGGCGCCGGCGAGGTCGCCGGCGGCATCGTCGTGATGCGCACCGGCGAGAACGCGCTGAAAGTCATCGCGGGTGTCGAACAGCGCCTCGCGGACCTCAAGCGCGGCCTGCCCGAAGGCGTCGAGATCGTCACCACCTACGATCGCTCGACGCTGATCGGGAAAGCCATCCGCCACATGACGGAGAAGCTCGCCGAAGAGTTCCTGATGGTGGCGCTGGTGTGCGCGCTGTTCCTGATGCACCTGCGTTCAGCGCTGGTCGCGATCATCTGTCTGCCGCTCGGCGTCGGCGCCGCCTTCATCGCGATGAACGCGCTCGGCATCCCGGCCAACCTGATGTCGCTCGGCGGCATCGCGATCGCCATCGGCACCATGGTCGATGCCTCGGTGGTCACCGTGGAGAACGTGCACAAGCACATCGAGGCGTACCGCCACCAGCACGGCCGCGATCCCGACCGGGGCGAGCACGCCAGACTGGTCGCGGATGCCTGCGTCGAGGTCGGCCCGGCACTGTTCTTCTCGCTGCTGGTGGTCACCGTGAGTTTCCTGCCGGTGTTCGCACTGGAAGCGCAGGAGGGTCGGCTGTTCCAGCCGCTGGCGTGGACCAAGACCTTCTCGATGGCCGCTGCCGCGCTGCTGTCGGTGACGCTGATTCCGGTGCTGTGCCTGCTGTTCACCCGCAGCGGTGTCCGCGACGAGCAGGACAACCCGCTCAACCGCTGGATGATCGCGGCCTATCTGCCGCTGTTGCGCGGCGTGCTGGCCGCGCCGAAAGCCACCCTGACAGCGGCGCTGCTGGTGCTGCTGGCGACCGCCTGGCCGGCCAGCCGTCTCGGCAGCGAGTTCCTGCCGCCGCTCGACGAGGGCGACCTTTTGTACATGCCGTCGGCGCTGCCCGGATTGTCGCCGCAGAAGGCCGCCGAATTGCTGCAGTACACCGATCGCGTGATCAAGAGCTTCCCGGAGGTGATCAGCGTGCACGGCAAGGCCGGCCGCGCCGAGACCGCAACCGACCCGGCGCCGCTGGAGATGTTCGAGACCATCATCCAGCTGAAGCCGCCCGCCGAGTGGCGGCCCGGCCTGAGCATCGACGCGCTGGTCGCCGAGATGGACGCGGCGCTGCAGATCCCCGGCCTGCGCAACGTCTGGGTGCAGCCGATCCGCAACCGCATCGACATGCTCGCCACCGGCGTCAAGAGTCCGGTAGCGCTGAAGATCAGCGGGCCGGATCTGGCGACGATCGAACGCATCGGCGAGCACGCGGCCGGACTGATCGGCGCACTCGATGGCGTCGCCAGCGTGTTCGCCGAACGCGTGCAGGGCGGGCGCTACGTCGACGTGCGCGTCGATCCGCTCAAAGCCGCGCAGGCTGGCATCACCCCCGGCGAGGTGCGCATGTGGATCGCGCAGGCGGTCGGCGGCATGGCCGTGGGCGAGGTCGTCGACGGCCGCGCGCGCTTCCCTATCGCGGTGCGCCTGCCGCGCGAACTGCGCGACTCGCTGGCCGATCTGCGTGCGCTGCCGATCATCCGGATGGACGGGCGCACGCTGACGCTGGACCAGGTGGCGGCGGTAGAGCTTGCCGACGGCCCGGCGATGATCCGCACCGAACAGGCGCGCCCGGCCGGCTTCGTCTACATCGATGTGCGCGGCCGCGACCTCGGCGGCTTCGTCGCCGAAGCGCGCCATCAGATCGCATCAGGACTGGAACTGCCGCCCGGCTATTCGCTGGCGTGGGCCGGCCAGTACGAGTACCTCGAGCGCGCGACCCAGCGCCTGTCGCTGCTGCTGCCGATCACCCTGGCGCTGATCGTCGTGCTGCTGCTCGGCGTGTTTTCACGCCTGACCGAGGTCGGCCTGGTGCTCGCCAGCGTGCCGTTCGCGCTGGTCGGCGGCGTGTGGCTGCTGTGGGCGCTCGGCCACAACGTCTCGGTGGCCAGTGCAGTCGGCTTCATCGCATTGGCTGGCCTGGCCGCCGAGTTCGGCGTGGTGATGCTGGTCTACCTCGACCAGGCCGTCGCCCGCGCGCAAGGCGCGGGCTGGCTGGTCGACGAGGCGGCGCTCAAGACCGCGATCGAGGAAGGCGCCGCGCTGCGCGTGCGACCGAAAGCGATGACGGTGATCACCGTGCTCGCCGGCCTCGCGCCGGTGATGCTCGGCCACGCTCCCGGCGCCGAAGCCATGCAGCGCATCGCCGCGCCGATGCTCGGCGGCATGCTCAGCGCGCCGATCCTGTCGATGCTGGTGGTGCCGGCGGCGTATCTGCTGGTGCGGCGGAGGAAGGAGCGATAGGGACTGCTGAGCGGGCCATCCCACCAACACCGTTGTTTGCGAGGCGCAAATTGGCGCGATCTGGCCGTTTCGGGATTCCGTCGAGGCGGACGACACCCATCCGAAAGTCTGAATGGGAGCGCTGTGCAGACGATCCGCTGCCATTGCCTGGAGCCGGCGCTTGTTGCAGTCTGATCGCAGCACGATGCGCTTCGAGCGAGCGCAGGAATGCGGAACCTTTACTCGGTGTTTGCGCCCGGCTGATCGACCTCTCCGACCTGTGGGCATGACGATACCAGCGCCGACACTTCTGCCATCCCGGATCATTGCCGAGCAATGCGACTGCGCTGTCTGCCACGACTGCGGCGCCTCGCAGGCGCTTGTACCCGTGGCAGCGGGCCAGGAGCTGCTTTGCAGCCGCTGCGGCAACCTGTTGAAGCGGCCGGCATCGGACTAGCTGGACAAGGCGACGGCTCTGGCGGTCGCCGCCGGCATTCTGTTTGTGTGCGCCAACATCTACACCTTCATGACCCTGAAACTCGCTGGCATCGAGCAGGGCATCTCTATTCTCTCCGGGGTCATGGCGCTGGCAGCCAACGATCGCTGGTTCCTTTCGGCGCTGGTGCTGATCACCATCTTCATCCTGCCCGCATTCGAGGCCTTCGCCCTGCTCTACCTGCTGATTCCGCACCGGCTGCAGCGACGCTTGCCGGGTCAGATCAGGGTCTTCCGCTGGTTGGTGCAGTTGCAGCCCTGGATCATGCTGGATGTGTTCCTGCTGGGTGTGCTGGTGACCACGGTAAAGCTCGGCGACAGCGCCACGGTGGACGCCGGGCCTGGAATGCCCTTGTTCTTCGCTTTGGTCTGCGTTTTGCAGATGGCCTATCGGGCCATGAGCAAGGACAGCCTGTGGACCTGGTTGGCGCCGGACAATCGGTTCACGACCAACAACAGCGAAACGCTCTATGACTGCCATGCCTGCAAGGCCATGGTGGGTCTGAGCATCGTCGAGAGCCACCGGCATTGCCCACGCTGCAACGCCGAGATCCACACGCGTACGCCACACAGTCTGCAACGCACCGCGGCACTGACTGCGGCAGCAGCGATCCTGTACATCCCCGCCAATCTGCTGGTCATCATGAAGTACGACGAGCTGGGGGTGAACTACGACAGCACGATTTTCGCCGGCGTGATCGATCTGGCGCACCACGGCTTGTGGATTCTGGCGCTGGTCGTGTTCGTCGCCAGCGTCGTGGTGCCGGTCGCCAAACTGGCAATGCTGACATTCCTGGTGTGGTCCGTGCATACCCGAATGCACCGGGGCCCGCGCCAGCGTATCAAGCTCTACCGATTGACCGAATTGGTGGGGCACTGGTCGATGGTTGATGTCTACGTAGTCACGCTGCTGACCGCCGCGGTGCAGTTCGGAATCATCGGTGCGGTCGCGCCTGGTCCGGCACCGTTGCCCTTCGCCGCGGTGGTGGTCTTGACGATGCTGGCGGCCCAGACCTTTGGCGAACTACGCCAGTCGGCTATCCACGATTATTGCGCTCGACATAGGCCGCCAGACCATCGATGGTGTCGAAGTTCGCCGGCGTCATGTCCTCGGGGGGAATGGTGAAGCCGTAGGTCTCTTCGATATGCATGATCACTTCGTAGATTCCCGTGGAATCCAGAATTCCGCCCCGAACCAGACTGGTCCCATATTGGACATCGCCAACGTTGTAATTCCTGACGAGGAAGTCGCGAAGGTTTGCCCGAATATCGTTTGCCTCAGCCTGCGCCGGCTCGGACGACTCCTCGCCAAACTGGTCCCACTGCTCTTCATCCTGCGCTGGCTCGGAAGACTCCTCGCCGGATTCGTCCCACGAGTCTTCATCCTGCGCATGGGCCGAGGCGATGATCCCCGCTGACGGGTCCCCGGGGAGCAGGTTGCTGTTGGCCACGACCAGCAATCCGGCGAGGCCGGTGACGATGCCGATTCGACTTATAGCCATGGTATTGCTCCGATTTCAGCATGGGTTGAGACGCCGATCCTGGGAATCGTGCCTTTGGGGGCCGGCAGCGAGCCGAAATCGACGTTGCCTGCGCGAGGCTATCGGTTCCCCAAGAACTCATCAAGCAGAGCCCCTCATGGCACCGGCCTCTGATCGCAAACGTCGCGCCGCTGATCGGAATGCGGCGCCAAACTGCGGCACGATCACGGAAGCTCGGATTCAAGTGATCCGATACTGCGGTTTCACGCCGCCGGCAGACAGGGCCTTGGTCGCTCACACACGCCAGAGGGGTTTCGAGGATGCAGTTTGTAATTTTGGGTTTCTGGTGGCTGCTGTGCTGGGTGTTCGGGCCAGCAGGCCTGGCGCAGGCGCCGGCGGGTGATTTCGTCAGTGAAATCGTCTACTCCTCGCCGAACGGGGTCAACGCCCTGGCCTTCGATCCCGGTGGGCACCTGCTGTACGTCGAGAAACAGGGCCGCGTGATGCGCCTTGCGAGCAACGGCAGCGGCGGTTTCGCCGCCACTCCGACGGAGTTCGCCGACTTGAGGGCGCAGATCGACTCTGCCGGCGAATCGGGCTTGCTCGGGATGGCGCTGTCACCGGCCTACACCAGCACGCGCTATCTGAATCTGTTCTACACCACCGCCAGCGACCAACGTCTGACCCGGATCACGGCAAATCCATCCCTGACCGCGATGGTGCCCGGATCGGGGCTGGTGTTGCTGTCGGGCTTGCCCAGAGCAAGCTCCTTTCACAAGGCTGGCGAAAGGATAGAAGGACAGGAAATCCAAAGCCACTTTTTCCGCACCGTGTGGCGCAGTGTACGCTGCGGGCTCATGCCGTCAAGCGGCCCGCACGCATGCCGCGCGGCCCTCTACTCCTCAGTTCCGGTGCTCGGCGGCGCTCGCGGAGCCTTCGCCCCCCGCGCCAGGCCTGCCTGCGGATGTCTCCCCGGCGCTTTGGCCGTTTCGCGGGCGAGCGGCGACGTCGACGCGATGTTGAAGTCCCTTTGCGTCGGGAGGGTTCGGACTTACCAGACCAGGTCCTGGTTCTGGTTCTCGTAGTCGGGCATGACGTCGGTCAGCGGATCGGGGTGGCGCGATCTGCCCGTCCAGAGATCTTCCTGTCGCGTCATGTCGCCGTCGCCGGGAGGACCACGGATCGGCGCCATCCGCGGCGCGCGACTGGGTTCGCCGAGGTGATCAAGGATGCGCACGATCACGGCGCGCTCTGCGATGAACGCGATGAGCTGCATGCTGCCGCCGCAGCGTCGGCAGCGCAGCGGGTCTACCTCGTAGATACGGGCGATTAGCCGCGCCCACGAGCGGGCACCGGGTGATGCGGCAGTGGGGCAGGCTGGACATGCGCTCGCCCTCGACGGTGGCGATGATCAGCATCTTCATCGTTCACGGTGACTTGCCGCGTGCGGTCAAGATGCGCTCGTAGGTCGCTCACAGTTCAAAACCATCGGCAAACATGGCATCGCCCAGGCTGTAGACCAGGCAGGTCGAAAACTCACTGGTGTTGCCATCCGAATCGTAAGCGGTGGCAGTGATCGGCCATCCGATCATGCTGAGGTCATAGACTTCGCTACTCACCGGCACGCTGAAACTGGCGTTGCCATCGCTACCCGCAGTGCCGTTGGCGATGAACACACTGGTCTGGCCGATCGGGTAGCGGCCTTCGCCGTTGCCACTGCTGTTGCACTCGGCGCTGAGATAGAGGTCGATGGTGTGCAAGCCATTGCTGGAGCTGAGCGTACCGCTGACGCTGCCGGACTGGCTGCCGCCTGCTGCACTCGTCAGCACCGGATAGTTGTGGCCCAGGTTGGCACCACTGGCGCCGCTGTCGGGGTTGTTCGGGTTGACGCCTGCCGGCAACAGATCGATGCCCAGATCGGCGTTGTCGTGAATCTGGTTCCCGGAAATCCACGCGCCCTGTACTGCGGACATCACGACAACGCCATTGTCTTCGTTGTTGGCGATCCGATTCTGTCGCAGCTGATGGTTGCTGCCAGCTGCCAGACGCACGCCATCGGTGCCGTTTTCAGCCTGGAAGTTGCCTGAGCCGTCGGCGCTCGGGCTGATGCCAATGGCATTGCCGATGACCCTGACGGCTTGCGAACCGCCGTCGATGAGTACGCCCTGATTGCTGCTGTAGCCAATGAAGTTGTCGCGGATTTCATCGTTGCTGCCACCGGTGACACGCACGCCAATGCCGTTGACCGCCAAACCAAAGCCGTTGCGGGTGAAGCCGAAGAAGTTGCCCTCGACCACGCGATTACCGCCGCTGCCGAGCAACACACCGGCAACGGCGGCACGGCCGATCAGATTGCGATGCGCCGGGGCGCTGCCGCCGATGCGCGTATCCGGCGAGCCAACCACGCGGATGCCGTACAGCCCGAAGCCGGCCGCAATCACGCCGGTGCCGGTGCCGAACACATTGCCTTCGACGAAGGCGGAACCCAGGCCGTTGACCTCGATGGCCGCTGAGGTGAAGTCGTAGAACGCCAGGCCACGCACGGTCACGTCTTCGCCCAGGATCGGGCTCAAGCGCAAGCCATGCGTAGTACCGCCGCTGAGCACGACGCAATGCGTGCCGTCATAGCTCAGTTCCTGCGTGTTGGCGCTGCTGCCGGGTTGGGTAAAGGCATCGATGATCAGACCGTCGGTGATATCGGGTAGTGGCGTGCTCAGTACGATGCTGCGCGGGCAATTGCCGCTGATATTGAATTCGATGGTCTCGGTGTTGGACGAGGCGTTGGCGTCCAGAATGGCCTGACGCAGGCTGCCAGCACCGCTGTTCGCCGTCGTGGTCACGATCAGCGTGGTGGTGTCGCTGATGGCGGTTTCCAGTGCGCCGCGGTCGGGCCTGCTGCCGAACTGGCGTGGACCGCCGTCAAGATCGGTGACCGGCAAGCCGCCCGACACAAAGGCGGTGCCGGAATTGACCGCCGCCGAAGCGGCCGTCGGCAGATAGCTGGCCGACAGCAGTGGATCGACATTCAGATTGTTGCTGTTGACGCTGAAGGTTCCGGCGTCCTCGAACACCGTCGTGCCAAAGATGTTGTTGGTGGCGTAGACCGCGATGTCGTCGATCTTCAGGTCAAAGTCCAGGGCATCGCGCAGGATGTTGTTCTGCACGCGCGGGTTGGCGCCGATATTGCCGCCGCCCTGAACAATCAGGCCGCGGGTGCCGCCCAGCACGGTGTTGAACAGCACGTCCACGGTCACCGGCCCGCCGGTGGCATCGATCACCTGCACCTGCAGGCTGGTATTGAGAAAGCCGCCGCCGCAACACAGCGATCGATTGTCGATGAACAGATTGTTCTCCACGCGCACATGCTTGGTGCCGCTGTAGATCACGGTGCCGATGGCATTGCGCTCGAAGCGATTGCGCGACAACGTGATCGTGCCGAAGATGTTGTTGCCGCTGAGGCTGTCGGTGATCAGCAGGCCGCCCATTTCGCGAAAGGTCAGCAGCTCCACTTTCAGGCTGCCATCAAAAGGCCGCAGCGTCAGGGCGTTTTGCTGAAAGCTGTCGCTGCCGATCACGGTAGCCGCTGGATTGGCGCCGCGAATCACACAGCCGGTCAGCCAGCCACCGGTCAGATTCAGGCCGCCCCTGACCACGAAAGAGAGGTTGCCGCTGAGCACGTAGCTGCCCTGTAGCAGACGAATGTCGTCGGCCTCCGGGCTTTGCGCCGCCGTGGTCAGGGCCTGAACCAGCGCACTGCTGTTGTTGACGCAGAACTGCGCGGCCTGCCCGGATGCCGGGACCAGCAACAGGCTGAGGCATCCGAGCAGCAGGTGGCGGCAGCGCAGCAGCAAGGCAGAAGATTTGGACATGGTCATCGCAGTGATCCGTGGTCGACCCGGTCAGGGCCCTGACTGAGCAAACACCGAAGCGCGGAAAACGGGACCATGAGATCGGCATGGTCCGGCTGAGCGCGTAAAGGTGTGGGCATCGATGCCGTCGATCATGGGTAGGAGCGCTCGTCCGGCGCGAGGTCACTCCTGCCGAGGCTTGAGGTTCAAAAGGGAATCACCGATGTTGGTCCAGGCATTGACTCCACCCTCAGCGCACAGCCGCGCTCGTCCGATTGCCCGCCGCAAAGGCCTATGGCAATGTGCCGCATCACATCCTCGACGTGCGCGCACGATGGAACTGACCGAGTTGATTCGTGCGGCACGTGGCGGCGGTCAGGCCGAATCCGATCAGCTCTACGCGCGTGTCTACGAAGATCTGCGGCGCATTGCGGCCGGGCAGTTGCGCGGCCGTGCCGATCTCGGCGCCACCTCACTGGTGCACGAAGCCTATTTCCGTCTGGCGCGGCCGGATTCCCTGGCGGTCGAGGATCGACAACATTTCTATGCCGTGGCAGCGCTGGCGATGCGCCAGATTGTGCTCAACCACGTGCGTTCACAGCAGGCGATCAAACGCGGCGATGGCGTGGTCTTGACCACACTCGGTGCTGCCGATCAGGTTGCCAGCGGCGAGGATGGTGCCGATCTGTTGGCGCTGGACTCCGCGCTGACGCAACTGGCGGAAGCCGAGCCGCGGCTGGCCAGACTGGTGGAACTGCGCTTTTTCGGTGGCATGAATCTGGAGGAAGCCGGCGCTGCCGTGGGCTTGTCGCCGACCACGCTCAAACGCGACTGGCGCAAGGCGCGGGCCTTTCTGCATGCAGCCATTTCGGCTGAATTGCCATGAGTCCGATCAGGGCGCTGGACCTCTTCGACGAGTTACTCACGTGCACGCCGGCGCAGCGCGAGCAGCGATTGGCAAGCTTGCTGCGCGACGATCCGGAGCTGGCGCTGGTCGTGCAGCGCATGCTGGCGGCCGACGCTGACGAGGACGGGTTGCTGGATCGTGAGCTGACCGAAGCCTTGCCGGCGCCAGCGCCAGCAACGGATCGCAGCGGTGAACAAATCGGTCCCTTCCGTCTGGGCGCTCGACTGGGTCGCGGCGGCATGGGTGAGGTCTATCGAGCCGAGCGTGTGGACGGCGACTACGCCCAGGCGGTGGCGATCAAGTTGCTCAGGCGCGGGCTCGACAGCGAGGATGTGCTCGCCCGATTCCTGCAGGAGCGACGCATCCTGGCGCGGCTGGAACATCCGGCCATCGCCCGCTTGATCGATGGCGGCATGGGCGCCGACGGCTTGCCCTGGATTGCCATGGAGCTGGTCGATGGTCAGCCGATCACGCGCTATGTCGACGATGCGAGATTGCCGCTGCCGCGCCGTTTGCAGTTGCTGATTGCCGTGTGCGAGGCGGTCGATTACGCCCATCGGCGATTGATCGTCCATCGCGACCTGAAGCCCTCCAATGTGCTGGTGACCGCCGATGGCAGTCCACGGTTGCTCGATTTCGGCATTGCCAAGCTGCTGGACGACACCGAGGAACAGGCGCTCACCAGCACCGGCATGCAGGTGATGTCGCCGGCCTATGCCGCGCCGGAACAGCTGCGCGGCGAGCCGATTACGGTGGCTACCGACGTCTACTCGCTCGGCTTGCTGGCTTACGAGTTGTTGACCGGCAGCCTGCCGCAGCAGCGTGGACGGGCATCGGTGGCAGCCATCGAAGCCGAACTGGACAAGGATCTGCAACGGCCCAGCCAGCGAGTTCGCCGGCCGGACGAGAGTACTTTGGGCGCGCGACAGATCGATGCCGATCTGGACACTATCGTGATCAAGGCTTTGGCACTGGAGCCGGATCGTCGCTATCCATCGGCCGCTGCTTTCGCCGACGATCTCAAACGCTACCTGGACGGTCGCCCGATCACGGCGCGCGCCGATACCTTGAGCTATCGCGTCAGCAAATTCGTTTCCAGGCACCGCGGCGGCGTGCTCGCCAGTGCGCTCACCCTGATGGCATTGGTCACCGGGCTCGGTGTGTCGGTGTGGCAGGCGCGCATCGCGCAGATGCAGACGCAGCGTGCCGACAGCGAAGCCGTGCGCGCCAGCGAGGCGGCAACCCGAGCTGAAGCCGAAGCGCGGACCGCGCGCGAGATGAGCGCCCGCAGCAAGCGCGTCAAGGACTTTCTGATTTCGGTGTTCATGCAGGAAGACCAGTTACGTCGGGATGCGCGCGGTCCGCTGACCATGGCCCAGGCCTTCGATGACACCCTGAAGCGCATCGACAGTGAGCTCGCCGATGACCCCGGCCTGCAATCGGATCTGCTCGATGATTTTGGCGAGATCGTCACCGCCAGGGGCGATCTGGAGCAGGCCCAGGCCTTGTTCGAGCGTGCGCTGGCCAAGGCCGAGCAAGCGCACGGCGAGCATGACCCGGCCGTGGCCGAAACGCTGACCAACCTCGGCGTGTTGGCGGCCTATCGCGGGCGCGCTGCCGATGGTCAGCCCTATCTGCTGCGGGCATTGGCGATCACCGAGGCCCAGCCTGCGCCCGACCCGGTCGCGCTGGCGCAACTGTTGATGGCCATCGGTTCGGTCGAGCGCAACAGCGGCGACCTGAATGCCGCGTTGCAGCGCATGCAGCGGGCGTTGGAGCTTTACGGCGGCCCCGAGGGCGATCATCCCGGGCGCCTCGCGGCAATGCACAATCTGGCCAGCGTGCTGGTCGATCTGGATCGGCCGCAAGAGGCCGAGCATTTCATTCGCCTCGCCATAGCCGGCACGATTGCCGCACAGGGTGCCGAAGCGACGCCCTTGATTCCCGCTTACGGCATCCTCGGACAGATTCTGGAAGGCGATGGCGAACAGGTCAGCGATGAGGTGCTGAGTATCGGCCAGCGTCGACTGGATCTGGTCCAGCGTGCCTTTGCCGGCGATCATCCCTGGAAGGCCGCGGCGCTGGCCGATAGCGGCTGGCACTTGATCCAGCGTGGAAACACGACCGAGGGCGAGGCGCGTCTGCGCCAGGGCATCGCCATGTTCGAACGCCTGGGCTACCGCAGCATGAGCTTGATTGGCGTGTGGCGCCGGCTGGCGCTGAGCCAGCAGCGACGCGGCGATCTGACGCCGGCGCGCGCCAGCCTGGATGAGGGCTACGCCTTGTGCGCCGACGCCGAGTCGGCCGGCAGTTTGATATGCGCCACGATCCGCGCCAATCGAGCCCGGTTGCTGGCAATCAACGCGCCCGACCGCGCCCTGGTCGAAGCCGACGCCGCACTGGCGACGCTGACCGAACGCTTCGCCGCCCACGCTGACCCGCGCGCACAAGCCCTGGAAGCACGCGCGGCGGCATTGACCGGTCTGGGGCGTGAGGACGAAGCCCTCGCAGCCCGTGCGCAGGCGAGCGAGTTGCGGTCGAAGTCCGAATCCCGACTGCGCCCCTGAGTTGGATTCGCTGCCGAACTGCGCTGTGTCGATCAAGTTGGTGCCGCTCGCGTGAATCTGGTTCGGCCGGTTGGCGGTACGCGTAGCCCAGATGCGCCGAGCTTGCCCGGGCTACAGATAAGCACGCATCGGCCAGGCCCCCGGCGCCGAAGCCATGCAGCGCATCGTCGCGGCATGCTCAGCGCGCCGATTCTGTCGATGCTGGTGGTGCCGGCGGCCTATCTGCTGTGGCGACGGCGAACGGTTAGACTTGGGCCGCTTCAACTTCCTGCCGGTCAATGAACGACATTCCTTTAGCGGTGCTTTTTGCCGCTTTGCTGGTGCTGCTGCTGCTGTCCGCCTTCTTCTCCAGTTCGGAGACGGCGCTGATGTCGATCAACCGCTTCCGCCTGATGCATCTGGCGCGCGATGGTCATCGTGGTGCGATCCTGGCGCAGAAACTGGTGCGCCAGCCGGATCGGCTGATCGGATTGATTTTGCTCGGCAACAACTTCGTCAATATCCTCGCCTCGGCGATTGCAACCATTGCGGCAGTGCGCATCGGCGGCGAGGCGGGAGTGCTGATCGGCACCATTTTCCTGACCGTGGTGGTGCTGATCTTCGCGGAAGTGGCGCCGAAAACGCTGGCCGCGTTTCGCCCGGAACGCATCGCGCTGCCAGCGGCCTACGTGCTCTATCCGATGCTCAGGGCGTTCTATCCGCTGGTACGCACGATCAATTTTCTCGCCGGTCTGGTGTTGCGACTGGTGGGCCATCGCGGCGGAAAGTCACCCGAGCAGTCACTGAGTCAGGCGGAACTGCGCACCCTGCTGGAAGAAGGCGGCAGCCTGATCCCGGATATCCACCGGCGCATGTTGCTCAACATCCTCGCGCTGGAAGAAGCCCGCGTCGACGACATCATGGTGCCGCGCAATGAGATTCGCGGCATCAATCTCGACAGCAGCCCGGAACTCCTGCGTGCCGCGCTGCACCTGTTCCCGTTCAGTCGCGCGGTCGTTTATCGCGGCAGCATCGACAACATCGTCGGCACCTTGAATGTGCGCACCCTGCTCGACGTGCAGAACCGCGCGATCGATGCCACGCTGGTCGAAGAACGCATGCGCGAAACCTATTTCATCCCGGTGGGCACCCGGCTGCCGCAACAATTGGCGGCATTTCAACGCCTGCAGCGGCGCTCCGGCGTGGTGATCGATGAATATGGATCGGTCCGCGGACTGATTACCGTCGCCGATATTCTCGAGGAAATCGTCGGCGAGTTCACCACCGCGCCGAAACAGGATACCCGTCATATTCATTTCGACGCCGACGGCAGCATCGTCATCGATGCCCGCATACCGGTGCACAGCCTCAACCGGCGCCTGCAATGGGATCTGCCGGCCGACGCCGCTCGCACCTTGAGCGGCTTGATCGTGAGCCAATTGGAACATCTGCCCGAAGTCGGCGAGCACCTGGAGATCGACGGCTACCGCATGCACATCAAGGAAGTGCGCGACAACGTCGTGCGCAAAGTGCGCATCGTCGCGCCGCCGGAAGTCGTCGAAGAAACCGAGTAGACCGCGGCGGCGAACGCCCCCAGGCGAGGCCGACTTGAGGCAGACTCGGCAGATGGGACGCGCGCCCTGCCGAGTATTCGGGCAGCTGCGCTCGGCCCACACTGGAGGGTGCGGGTCGTATCGGCGTGACCGCTGCGACGGGAGGCCGCTGTTTCTGCCCTCAGGTGACGATGATCAGGTCCTCCCTCATCGCCGGAGTCAGCCGACTGTGTCCATCCATGTTGCCCTCAACCATGTCACCCACTATCGCTATGACCGCGCGGTCAAGCTGGGGCCGCAGGTGGTGCGCCTGCGCCCTGCCCCGCACTGCCGCTCGCGCATTTTGTCGTACTCGCTGAAAGTCGAGCCGGCCGGGCATTTCGTCAACTGGCAGCAGGATCCGCAGGCGAACTACCTGGCGCGACTGGTGTTCCCGGAAGCGACACGGGAACTGCGCATCGAGGTCGACCTGGTGGTCGAAATGGCGGTGCACAACCCGTTCGACTTCTTCCTGGAGCCGGGCGCCGAGAAGTTTCCGTTCATCTACGACCCGATGCTGGAGCACGAACTGGCGCCGTATCGGCAGACGCTACCGACGACCCCGCTGTTCCAGACCTACCTCGATTCGATCGCGCGCCAGCCGCAGGCCACGGCGGACTTTCTGGTCGACCTCAATCGACGCCTGAGCGAGGACATCGGTTACCTGATTCGCCTTGAGCCGGGCGTGCAGTCGCCCGAGGAAACGCTGGCCAAGCGTTGCGGTTCGTGCCGTGATTCGGCCTGGCTGCTGGTGCAGTTGATGCGCCAACTGGGTATCGCCGCACGCTTCGTATCGGGTTACCTGATCCAGTTGACCGCAGACGTCAAGGCGCTCGACGGTCCGAGCGGACCGGACAGCGACTTCACTGATCTGCATGCCTGGTGCGAGGTCTATCTGCCTGGCGCTGGATGGATCGGGCTCGATCCGACTTCCGGGCTGCTGGCCGGCGAAGGCCATATCCCGCTCGCGGCCTCACCGGACCCGAGTTCGGCGGCGCCGATCACCGGCGGTGTCGATCCCAGCGAGGTCGAGTTCAGCCACGCGATGCGTGTGCAGCGCATCCTTGAATCGCCGCGGGTGACGCTGCCGTTTCGCGATGAGGAATGGCAGCAGATCGTCGCCCTCGGCGATCAGGTCGATGCCGACCTCGTCGCCCAGGACGTGCGCCTGACCATGGGCGGCGAGCCGACCTTTGTCGCCGTCGACGACCCCGACGGCGCCGAGTGGAACACGGCGGCGCTCGGCGCGACCAAGCGCCAGCGCGCAACGCAGGTGTTCGATCGGCTCAAGCAGCGCTACGCACCGAAAGGACTCGCGCATTTCGGCCAGGGCAAGTGGTATCCCGGCGAACCGTTGCCACGCTGGTCGCTCAACTGTTACTGGCGGGTCGATGGCGAGCCGGTGTGGAACGATCCAGCGCTGATCGCCGACGAGAATCGCGACTACGGTGCCGATGCGGCGCTGGGCGAGCGCTTTCTGACCCGGCTTGCCGGGCGGCTTGGCATCGGTGCGGACACCCTGTTTCCAGCCTATGAAGACGTTGCCTACTACCTGTGGCGCGAACAGAAGCTGCCGATCAATGTCGATGTGATGCAGTCGCGCCTCGATGATCCGCTCGAACGCGAACGGCTGGCGAAAGTGTATGCGCAGGGCGTGCAGACGGTGGTCGGACAGGTGCTGCCGCTGACGCATGACGAACTCGGCTGGCACAGCACCCCCTGGTTCCTGCGCAGCGGCCAGTGTTTTCTGGTGCCTGGCGATTCGCCACTCGGGTATCGCTTGCCGCTGGCCTCGCAGCCGTGGGCACAGGCATCGGATCTGCCGGTGATCAATCCGCTGGATCCGGCAAGGGAGTTGGAGGCGCTGCCGCTGTTGCAGCAATGCGGGGCAGGGGGCAAGGGTCAGGGGATGGGACCTGAGGCGCCAAGGGCGCCTGCAGCGGGCAGTGTTCCCGGCTTTGAACACGAAACACCGGAGCAAGCGAACGCGGGCGGCACGGGGCGGCAGTCCATTCATGCGACGGAGGCGGGACGTGCACCAAGTCCCGTCCGCAGCCCCCTGCCCTCTGCCCCGTTTTCAATTGAGCGAACCAATCCGAAACTATCCGCAGCCCCCCAACCCCAGCAATCTGCCCGCGATGTGGTACGCACGGCGCTGTGCGCGCAGCCGCGTGAGGGTCGACTTTACCTGTTCATGCCGCCGCTGGAGCGCGCCGAGGACTATCTGGCGCTGGTCGCGGCGATCGAGGAAACCGCCGCCGAACTGCACACACCGGTGATCCTGGAAGGCTATGAGCCGCCATTCGATCCGCGCCTGAAACTGTTCCGGGTGACGCCAGATCCAGGCGTGATCGAGGTCAACATCCATCCCGCAAGCAGTTGGCAGGACCTGGTTGATCGCACCACGCATCTGTACGACATCGCCCATCAAACCCGCTTGACCGCCGAGAAGTTCATGATCGACGGTCGCCACACCGGCACCGGCGGCGGCAATCACTTTGTGCTCGGCGGCGCCAGCCCGGCCGACTCGCCATTCCTCAGGCGCCCGGACCTGCTGCGCAGCCTGATCAGCTACTGGCACAACCATCCGTCGCTGTCGTACCTGTTTTCCGGACTGTTCATCGGCCCGACCTCGCAATCGCCGCGCATCGACGAGGCGCGCAACGATTCGGTGTACGAGCTGGAATTGGCCTTTCGCCAGTTCCCGCTGCCGGGGCAACCGGTCGCGCCATGGGTGCTCGACCGGCTGCTGCGCAACCTGCTGATCGACGTGACCGGCAACACCCACCGCGCCGAGTTCTGCATCGACAAGCTGTTTGCGCCGGAGGGCCCCAGCGGGCGCCTCGGCCTGGTCGAGCTGCGCGCCTTTGAAATGCCGCCGCATGCGCGCATGAGCCTGGTGCAGCAACTGCTGATCCGCGCGCTGCTCGCCTGGTTCTGGCGCCAGCCCTACGCGCCGCGACAACTGGCGCGCTGGGGCACCGAGTTGCACGATCGCTTCATGCTGCCGCACTTCATCGCGCAGGATTTTGCGGATGTGCTCGGCGAACTCGGTGCGGCAGGATATGTCTTCGCGCCCGGCTGGTTCGATCCACAGTTCGAGTTCCGCTTCCCGAAGATTGGCGACTACTCGGTGCGCGGGATCGAACTGGAATTGCGCCACGCGCTGGAGCCCTGGCACGTGATGGGCGAACAGGGCGGCGCCGGCGGCACCGTGCGCTTTGTCGACAGTTCGGTCGAGCGTCTGCAGGTCAAGCTCAGCGGCGCCGCCAGCGTGCGCTATGCGCTGACCTGCAACGGCAAGCGCATCCCGTTGCGCCCGACCGGCAGCGTCGGCGAGTCGGTCGCTGCGGTGCGTTATCGCGCCTGGCAGCCGGTAGCGGCATTGCATCCACTGATTCCGGTGCACGCGCCGCTGGTGTTCGACCTGATCGACCTGTGGTCGCTGCGCTCGCTCGGCGGCTGCGTTTACCATGTCGCCCACCCCGGCGGCCGCAACTACGAGACCTTTCCCGTGAACGCCTTCGAAGCTGAAAGTCGTCGCCGCGCGCGTTTCTTCCGCATCGGCCATACGCCGGGCTGGCTCGATCCGCCGGCGGCCGAGGCGAACGAGGAATTCCCGTTCACCCTTGACCTGCGGCGTGGGTGATGACGCGCTCAAGCCTTGGTCGGTCCGGACCTTGTCCGGACTCATTTCGGGCGCAACAGCGTTCGGATAAGGTCCGAACCCACAAGGGCCGGGATTGCCCGGTTCGAATGTGGAAACGGCAATGACGGATTCCGAATGAGCACCGAGATCGACCCCGGCGCGTCGCCGCCCCTGCTCGCCAGCGTGGATCGCGACCCGTTGCGCTACCAGGAGCTGTTCGACGGCGATGCGGTGCGCCCGCACTGGCGCCAGCTGATCGCGGAACTGGAGCGCGCCACCCCGTTGCAGATGCGCCATCGACAACAGTTCGTCAGTCGTCAGGTGCGCGAGAACGGTATCACCTACAACGTCTATTCAGACACCCGCGACATGCAGCGCCCGTGGGATCTGGACCTGCTGCCGCAACTGGTGGATGCCGACGAGTGGCGCGTCCTGGCGGCCGGAATTGCCCAGCGCGCCAGCCTGCTGAACGCGGTGCTCGCCGACCTTTACGGACCGCAGCAATTGCTGCGCACGGGCATGTTGCCGGCGGAGCTGATCTTCGGCCACAACAACTTCCTGCTGCCGTGCCAGGGCATCGCAGTGCCAGGCGGCACCCATCTGCATGTCTATGCCGCCGATCTGGCGCGCGCGCCGAACGGCGCCTGGTGGGTGGTGGCGGACCGCACCCAGGCGCCCTCCGGTGCCGGCTATGCGCTGGAGAACCGGCAGATCATCTCGCGCGCATTCCCGGATCTGTATCGGCAATTGCAGGTGCGGGCGCTGGATGGCTTTTTCGGCGCTCTGCAGGCTTGCCTGCAACGACTGGCGCCGAGCGGCGACGACGCGCCGCTCGGCGTGCTGCTGACGCCAGGACGTTTCAACGAGACCTATTTCGAACATGTCTACCTCGCACGCCAGCTCGGCGTGCCGCTGGTCGAGGGCCAGGACCTGAGTGTGCGCGACGCGCGTGTCTACATGAAGACCCTCGGTGGACTGCAGCGTGTGCATACCATCCTGCGCCGCCTCGACGACGACTACTGCGATCCGCTGGAACTGCGCAGCGATTCGGCGCTCGGCGTGCCCGGGCTGCTGGAAGCGGTGCGCGCCGGACACGTGGTCGTTGCCAATGCCCTCGGCAGTGGCGTGGTCGAGTCGCCCGGGCTGCTTGGCTTCCTGCCGCGCATCTGCGAGGCCCTTAGCGGCGAGACGCTGGCGCTGCCGTCGGTGGCGACCTGGTGGTGCGGCGAAGAACCGGTGCGTCGACAGGCGCTCGAGCGATTGTCGCAACTGGTGATCAAGGCGGCGTTTCCCTCGCAGCATTACGCCAGGGTCGACGGCAGCACACTCAACGCTGCCGGCCTGGCCGAATTGCGCGCCCGCATCGAGGCGCGCCCGCATGCCTACGTTGCCCAGGAGCAGGTCCAGCTATCGCAAACTGCAGTCTGGCAACGCGGCAAGCCGCTGGGAAAAGTTGCGGCGCGTGCGGTGAGCCTGCGCGTGTACGCGGTGGCCACAGCAGACGGCTATCAGGTGATGCCGGGTGGCCTGACGCGGGTTGCCGCCAAGGCTGGCGCGATCACCGTGTCGATGCAGAGCGGTGGTGGCAGCAAGGACACCTGGGTGCTGGCCGACGCACCCATGGCGGGCATCCGCCTGCTGCCGCGCGTACTCGGCGTGCGCGACGTCGTGCGCAAAGACTCCTACCTGCCGTCGCGGCAGGTCGAGAACCTCTACTGGCTGGGTCGCTATTCCGAGCGCAGCGACAATCTGACGCGCCTGCTGCGGGCGCTGCTGGCGCGCTTCGTCGACCACGGCGGCAGCGGGCCGGCCGTCGCCTGTGTACTCGATGTGGCACGCGCGCGCACGCTGATCGGGCGCAAGCCACCGACCCGCACCACGTTGGTCGACGCCGTCCATCGCACCGCGGTCGGCAGCCTGCGCGACACCCTGGCACGGCTGTACTGGTCGGCGACCCAGGTGCGCGGCCGGCTGTCGCAGGAGAACTGGCGCGCGATCGTGGAAATCCACCGCGAGCAGTCGGCGCTGACTGCTGCCACGCCGGATCTGCAAGGCGCCATGGAGTTTCTCGATGGCTTGCTGATGAGCGTATCGGCGCTGTCCGGCTTTGCCCTCGACGACATGACGCGCGACGATGGCTGGCGCTTCCTGCGGATCGGCCGGCAACTGGAACGACTGCAGTTTCTCGCCGACGTCATCGCGCGAGTGCTGCAGCAATCCGCGATCGACGACCCGGCGACGCTGGAATCGTTGCTGGAGCTGGCCGACAGCACCATCACCTATCGCTTGCGCTACCTGTCTGCGCCGCAACTGATCCCGGTGCTCGATCTGGTGCTGCTCGACGGCGCCAATCCGCATTCGCTGAGTTTCCAGCTGGGCATTTTGCAGCGCGAACTGGGCGCGGTGGCTACCGACTACGGCGATGGCCCTGCAGCGGCGCTGCAGGGCATCGAGCGCGCACTGTTGACGATCAATCTGCGCGCGCTCGAGCACAGCGCCAATGGCATCGGCGGTCGCCGCGCAGAGCTGGCGCGAATGGCGACGCAGCTGGTCGGCCTTGCCAACGGCGCGCGCAAGATCGCCGAACAACTGGCGCTCAAGCACTTCGCGCATGTCGACGATGTCAGTCAATCCACGTTGTCGGCCTGATGAAGACCTGCACCAGCAATCCATCGAGGCTCCCGGGTTGAAGTACTCGATCGCCCACGAGACCGTCTACGACTATGCCGACCCGGTGTCGCTGTCGCAGCAGTTGCTGCACCTGACGCCACGTCAGGTCGAGCGGCAGGCGCTGATCGAACACCGCCTGGAGATCTGGCCAAAGCCGGCGCACCGCTTCGACCGCCACGACAACCTGGGCAATCCAGTGACCCTGCTGGAGTTCGACCAGCCGCATCGACAGCTCAAGATCGCCGCGCACACGCTGATCGAGGTCGCGCCGCGGGCGCAACGACTGAATCTGCAGGATTCGCCGGCATGGAACGATGTGGCGCACAACCTCGGCTATGCGGCCGGGCGCCGCCATGACGAGAACAGCCTGCAGGCTGCGATCTACCGGGTCGAATCGCCATTCGTCCGCGTCAAGCGCCTGCTCGGCGATTACGCACGCGAGTGTTTCCCGGCGGGGCGACCGCTGCTCGCCGCCGTGCATGCGCTGATGCTCAAGATCCACCGCGAGTTCACTTTCGACGCCGACGCCACGCAGATTGCGACGCCGATGCTGGACGTGCTGGAGAAAAAGCGCGGCGTCTGCCAGGACTATGCGCACATCATGCTCGGCTGCCTGCGCTCGCTGGGATTGCCGGCGCGCTACATGAGTGGCTACCTGTTGACGCATCCGCCGGCGGGCAAGCCGCGGATGATCGGCGCCGACGCCTCGCACGCCTGGATTTCAGCGTGGTGCCCGGTCAACGGCTGGATCGACTTCGATCCGACCAACCGGGTGATTCCGGACACCGAGCACATCGCCATCGCCTGGGGCCGCGATTTCGGCGATGTTTCACCGCAACGCGGCGTCATCCTCGGCGGCGGCAGCCACAAGATCAAGGTCGGCGTCACGGTGACGCCGGTGTAGCCCGGTGTACGCGTGCAGCGCGTTCACCGGGTTCTCGCCGCAAGCCTCCCACCGGTGAATTGCTGCGCGATACACCGGGCACCCTGGCGCCTCGCCTGCGCCTCAATTCCCGTAGTTCACGCCGTTGACCCGCGCCCGCAGCAGGTCGCCCTGGACGTTGGTGACGCCGACTGGGGTCGGCACGCGGCTGCGCGAGCGCAGGGTGCCGACCTCGGGCGCAATCCAGATATCCATGTTGACGGTCTGGGTGATTCCGAACGTGGTGGTGACGATGTCGCGCTTGAACTTGCAGGCGTTGAAGCTGCCGGCCGGCACATCCTCTCGATCGTCGGCTTCACGCTTGATCGTTTCCTGATACTGGGTGGTATAGCTCAGGCCGGGACCGGTCGAGGTGCCGACATAACTGTGCGTATAGGTCGCGTTGACCGCCGGGGCACGCAGGAACTTTGCGGGCGGGCTGTAAACGGTGGTCAGGGCCACCTGGCCGTTCTGGAAGCCCTCGGTCGCCAGCGTCAGATACTCGGTCGGCGTCAGCTGCAGGTAGCTGCGACCGGTGATCGCGTTCTGCGCGTCGAACTGCTCGACGATGATCACGCTCTGTCCCTGGAAGCTGCCGGGGCCGACGACACGCTCGGTGACGTCGCCATTGCCGTTGTCGAAGCGGGTGGTGCGGAAATCGCCGGTATTGAGGCCCGGATCGCAGCTGGTCAGCGCGCCGGGCGTGCCGCCGCCACCGGTCGGCGTGGTGCAGACGGTCTTCGGCAGATCGTCGCCGACGTACACCAACCGGGTGATCGCCTTGCTCTGGGTGACGCCGTCGATGCTGTAGTTGAAGGTCGCGTTGATACCGCTGCTGAAGCTCAGCGAGAAGTTCCCGACCACCGGCACCGGGAACGACGTCGCCGGCCCATCGATCAGGTTGAACGCGATACCGCTTGCCGGCCGGTTCAGCTCACCGCTGAAACTGCCATCGGCCTGGCGCGTGGCGAGGCCGGTCACCCACATCGGCTTGCCATCGCTGCCGTAGGTGTACCAGGCGATGAAGATCAAGTCGCCCTGGTGCACGATGCTGATGCCCCAGCCGGATTCGCTCTCCTTCCACCAGACGTCGGTGTAATTGCTGGCTCCGGTGCGCGCGGCTGTGGTGAAGGTGCAGACCGGCGGATTGGCCACGAAAACGGCCTTCTCCAGGCGCCGCGTCTGGGTGATGTTGTCGATGGTGTAGCCAAAATCGAGCTTGCCGTCAGCATTCAGCGACAGCCGCACCTCGCCACGCGCATTGGTCTGGGTGTTGGCCTGATTGTTGTTGATCAGATTGAACGGCTGGCCGTTGAAGCTGTTGATCGGCCCGATGTAGCGGCCGTCGGCTTGGCGACTGGGCGCGGCGACCATCCACAACACCTTGCCGTCGGCGCCGTAGACATACCAGGCGACGAACAGGATGCTGCCCTGGTGCACGATGTTGACGCCGTGGCCCGCCTGGGACTGGTCGTACCACAGAGCCGTCAGGTTGACCGGATCGGGCGTCACCTGCGCCTGCGTCGATGCACTCCACCAGAGCATCGCACCCACCACCAAAGCCCGCATCCAGTCGCGCATCAACTTCCCCCAATCGATTGAATTCTCGCCAACCACCATAGCGTCGGTCGCAACGAAGCTCTACGTACTTTGGTCGCAGCGCGGCCAATTTTGCTGCGTAGAATGCAACGCTTTGCAGCCATTGCCGAGGTAACGCCCGATGAGCTACGCCAATCTGCTGATCGAAGATCAGGACGCGGTCCGCACCATCACCGTCAATCGTCCGGACAAGCTCAACGCACTGAACCACGCCACCATCGGCGAACTGCAGCGGGCATTCGACGCGGCGCGCAGCGACGCCAGTGTGCGCGTCCTCGTGCTGACCGGGGCTGGCCCCAAGGCGTTCGTCGCCGGCGCCGACATCAGCGAGTTCGCCAGCGCGACGCCGGTGCAGGCGCGCGACTTCTCGGAGGCCGGCCAGCGCATGATGCGCGGCGTGGAAACCCTGGGCAAACCGGTGATCGCGCGCGTCAACGGCTTCGCACTCGGCGGCGGCATGGAACTGGCGATGTGTTGCCATCTGCGCATCGCCGCGGACAACGCCAAGCTCGGCGCGCCCGAGATCAACCTCGGCATCCTGCCTGGCTTTGGCGGCACCCAGCGCCTGACCCGACTGACAGGCCGCGCGGCCGCGCTGGAGTTGTGTCTGCTCGGGGCACCGATCACCGCCGAGCGCGCGTTTCAGCTCGGCATCGTCAATCGCGTGGTGCCGGCGGCCGAACTCGATGCCGAAGTCGCCAGGGTCGCTGCGCAACTGGCACGTTCGGCGCCGCATGCGCTGCGCGCGATCCTCGACGCCGTGATCCTCGGCGCCGACATGCCCATCGACCAGGGCTTGAGCTACGAGACCCATCTGTTCGCGGTGACCGCCTCGACCGAGGACATGCGCGAGGGCACCCGCGCGTTTCTGGAGAAGCGGGCGGCGGTGTTCCGGGGGAACTGATGAAGCGGGGCACGGGGCAATGGAGATGATCGCAGAGCGCGCGCTTCTGGTGGGTCCAGACTTGTCTGGACGCTCCCCCTGGACCGAAGCCACCAGCGTCCAGACAAGTCTGGACCCACAAAGGCAGCATCTTCGGCGCTCTTCCCCTGCCCTGTGCCCCCTTGCCCCGTGCCCCGCTCCCTGACGCCATGACCCCCGCCCCACTGATCACCGCCACCGCCCTGACCCGTCGTTTCGACGATCGTCTCGCGGTCGATGGTCTGTCGCTGACGCTCGAAGCCGGCCGTGTGCTCGCGCTGCTCGGACCCAATGGCGCCGGCAAGACCACGACGATGCGCATGTTGTCCGGCCTGCTGGCGCCGACCTCGGGCACGGCGACCGTGTGCGGATACCCGCTCGGCCAGCGCGACGAGGACAACAACTCGATCCGCGCGCGCTGCGGCGTGGTTCCGGAAGCGCCGGGCTTCTACGAACGCCTGACGGCGCGCCAGAACCTGCGCTTTTTTGCTGGTCTGCATGGACTGACGAAGGCAGAAATCGATCGGCGTGTCGCCGCTGAACTGCAGCGCTTCGATCTGGTCGAGCGCGGCGACGATCGTGTCGGCGCTTATTCCAAAGGCATGAAGCAGCGGCTCAGCCTGGCGCGCGCGCTGCTGCACCAGCCGCAACTGCTGTTCCTCGACGAGCCGACGGCGGGACTCGATCCCAAGGCCACCGCCGAGCTGCACCAGCTGATCCGCGACTTGCGCGCGGCTGGCAAAGGCATCGTGCTCAGCACGCACACATTGGAGGAAGCCGAAGCGCTGGCCGACGAGATTCTGGTGATCGACACGCGACCATTGTTCCAAGGTCGCGTGCAGGATCTGCAGCCCCAGGCGGGACACCAGGTGACGATCGAGTTCATTGGCGATCTGCCCGTCGAGACGACTTGGCCGGCCGGCTGCCGCCTGCTGGAAGCGAGCGCCGGCCGCGCCCGCTTTGCGCTGAACGAACCGCACCTCGACACGCCGCAACTGGTCGTTGCGCTGGTCGCCGCCGGCGTGCCGCTGCTGCACGTCGCGCCGGTCCGGCGCGGACTGCGCGAACGCTACCTGGAGTTGCTGGCGCGATGACCCGAACTTTGCAGGCGTTGCACTGGATGCTCTGGCGCGAGTTCCTGGACCAGCGCCAGAACCGCATGTTGTGGCCGGTGTTCATCCTGATGCCGCTGATCGGCGCCGCCCTGCCGGCATTGATTGCCGTCGGCAGTGCCACGCTGCTGTCCGGCGACGCGCCGGTGAAGCCGGAAATGCAGTCGATGGTCAATGCCGTGCGCATGCTGGCGACAGCCAGCGGCATCGACCTCGAAGTGGCCGCCGCGACCATCCTGCTGCGCGCGTCGGCCGGTTACTTCCTGCTGATGCCGCTGACCATCGTGTCGATCGCCGGCGCCTATGCCATCGTCGGCGAGAAGCAGCAACGCACGCTGGAACCGGTGCTGGCGACGCCGCTGGCGACGTCGGACTTCCTGCTCGCCAAGCTGGTGGCGGTAGCTGCGCCGGCCGTGGTCATGACCTGGATCGCCGCCGTGCTCGGCGCGATCGCCTCGGTAGTCGCCTTCCACTGGTCCAACGATATCGTGGTCTGGCCCGACCGCTTCTACTGGATCGCGGTGTTGATCCTCGGCCCGGAGATCGGCGCGATGACCGCGCTGGTGTGCCTGCGCGTTTCGGCGCGCATGCAGGACCCGCAGGCCGCCAACCAGATCACCGCGATCATCCTGGTGCCACTGCTGCTGATCGTGTTCTCGCTCATCGGACCGGCGCTGATCACACGCCTCGACCTGCTGCTCGGCGCATGCGTCGTCGGCCTGGCATTGACTTTTGCACTGTTCCACTGGGTCCGAAGCGGCTTCAATCGCGAAGAAATCCTGTGTCGCTGGCGATGACTTTGCCGGGCAACGCCTGCTCCGCTGTCGTTCGCTTTTGTAGCGGAGCTTGCTCCGCTGCTGTTTCGGCAAGCCATGCCGAGCACGCTCAGCACTACAAGAGCCCTCCCAGCCGGGCAAGCTCGGCACTACAAGAGCGCTCCGAGCCGAACAAGCCTGGCTCTGCAGACGCACGCGAGGCGCCGCTGGCGGACGCCATCCGCGCGACTGCCCGCCCGAAAAACCCGGCGCGTGTAGACTGGATCCCGGTTCACAGTGGGAAGCAGAACATGGCAGCAATGGTACGTGTCGGCCTGTCGGGTCGCGTTGCCACGGTGACGATGGATCGTCCCGAAGTCCACAACGCCTTCAACGCCGAACTGGTCGCCGAGCTGACCGCGGCGCTGGCGCGCGTCGGCGCCGATCCCGAGGTGCGCGCAGTCGTGCTCGCCGCTGAAGGCAAGTCGTTTTCCGCAGGCGCCGACCTGAACTGGATGCGCGCGATGGCCGGCTTCGGCGAGGCCGAAAACCAGGCCGACGCGCTCAAGCTCGCCGATCTGATGCGCACGCTGGCGTACCTGCCCAAGCCGACCATCGCACGGGTCCACGGATCGGCTTTCGGCGGCGGCGTCGGCCTGGTCGCCTGCTGCGATGTGGCGATCACCACCACACACGTCCATTTCGGCCTGACCGAGAGCAAACTCGGTCTGGTGCCGGCAGTGATCTCGCCCTACGTGGTCGCAGCGATCGGCGCCCGCCATGCCAAGCGCTGGTTTCAGAGCGGCGCGATGTTCGATGCACAGCACGCGCTGGCGATGGGTCTGGTGCACGAGGTCGCTGCCGACGGCGAGATCGACGCGCTGGTCGCACGCGAACTGGACGCGCTGCTGAAGGCCGGCCCGACCGCGATGCTGGTCGCCAAGCGCCTGGTCGAGGGCATCTTCGGCCGCGACGAAGCCGCCCAGAGCAAGCTCGACCAACAGACCGCCGCCCTGATCGCCCGCCTGCGCGGCTCGATGGAAGGCCAGGAAGGCCTCAGCGCATTCCTCGAAAAGCGCCCGCCGAACTGGCTTTGAGCGGAGCTGGAAAATGGAAAATGGAAAAAGGAAAAGGGAAGAGCGCGCAACCGCTGCCCTTGAATTGCAATGCCCCAGCGCCATTGCCTGGATTGCTTCGCTGCGCTTTCCATGAACCCATGTCGTAAGTCATTGAATCCAATA
>JAIMJQ010000119.1:0-2820 GCA_020693165.1 Xanthomonas sp.
CCAGAGCCGGGCGGTGCAAAGGCGTCCAGACAAGTCTGGACCCACCAGAGCCGGGCGGTGCAAAGGCGTCCAGACAAGTCTGGACCTACCAGAGCCGGGCGGTGCAAAGGCGTCCAGACAAGTCTGGACCCACCAGAGCCGGGCGGTGCAAAGGCTTCCAGACAAGTCTGGACCCACCAGAGCCGGGCGGTGGAAAAGCGTCCAGACAAGTCTGGACCCACCAGAGCCGGGCGGTGCAAAAGCGTCCAGACCAGTCTGGACCTACCAGAGCACGGACAGATCCGGACCCACCCACGCGAGACCAGGGGTCCGGAGTCCTCATTCCAGTTTGCGAACTGCAGATTCTGGCGGGCGTGCGCTATGTTCAGCGCCAATCACCTGCACGGAAGCCACCGATGCCTGCTCGCCCGATACCGCTCGTCTGGTTCGTCCTTGCCCTGGTGGCGGCGCTGCCGTTGCTGGCTGCGCCAACCCAGCCGGAACACCCGCTCGCCGGCAGTACGCTGGAAGCCGGCTTCGTCGATGTTCATCGCAATGTCGAAGCTGGCAGCGTGATCATCGGCGTGCATGAACTCGACGTGCCGTTTCTTTTGGTGACGTCGCTGCCCGGCGGGCTCGGCTCCAACGATATCGGCCTTGACCGCGGCCAGGTCGGCAAGCAGTACCTGGCGCGCTTCCAGCGCGTCGGCAGGCGCCTGTTGCTGGTTGCGGACAACACCCGTTTCGTTGCCGATTCGGCCGATAACGAGGAACGCCAGGCAGCAATCGACGCCTTTGCGCCCTCGGTGCTGTGGGCCGCGCCGATCATTGAGCGCCCGGCCAAGGATGGCCGTGGCAAAGAAGCCGCGCCAACGCTGCTGGTGGACATCGGCCCCTACCTGACCGGCGACCGCCACGGCATCGCTGCGGCAATGGGCGGCACGCAAGGGATCGCCAAGGCGCTGGAAACCGCCGAACAGGGCAGTTACAAGGTCGACCCGGAGCGCAGCGCGGTGCTGCCCGAAGCGGCGCGCAGCTTCCCCGACAACAGCGAATTCGAGGCACTGCTGACTTTCACCGGCCCCGGCACGGGTCAGTTCGTCAATCAGGTCGCGGTCGATCCGACCGCATTGACGCTGCGCCAGCACATCAGCTTCGTGCGCCTGCCGCCGCCGGGCTATCTGCCGCGACCCTTCCATCCGGCATCGGGCGCCTTCAGCAGCGGCCAGATCGACTTCGCGCAGCCGCTGACCGGCGCAGTCGATGTGCGCTGGCAACCGCGTTTCCGATTGCAGAAGGGTGCCGACGGTGCGCTCATCAAGCCGATCGTGTTTCACCTCGACCGCGGCACGCCCGAGCCGATCCGCTCTGCTTTGCTCGACGGCGCCCGCTGGTGGACACGCGCCTTCGATGCAGCCGGATTTCCCGGGGGTTACCAGGTCGAGCTGATGCCGGAAGACGCCGATCCGATGGACATCCGCTACAACACCATCACCTGGACGCACCGGGCGACACGCGGCTGGTCCTATGGCCTGGCCATCGTCGATCCGCGCACCGGCGAGATCATCAAAGGCGCGGTCAATCTCGGCTCGCAGCGGGTGCGCCAGGACATCCTCATTGCCGAGGCACTGCTGGCGCCGTACGACCAGGCCGACGCAGGTGCGCGCAGCAACGAGGCACAGCAGATGGCACTGGCGCGGCTGCGGCAGCTGTCGGCGCACGAAGTCGGCCACACGCTCGGCTTCAACCACAACTTCGCCGCCAGTCGCACTGGCAATGGCTCGGTGATGGACTATCCGCACCCGCTGATCGAGCTCGATGCGGGCGGCGCGCCGCGGCTGGGCAATGCCTACGGCGTCGGCCTCGGCGACTGGGACGTGTTCCTGGTAAAACATGGCTATGGCGATCACGACGAGGCCGCGCTGGCACAGTTGCGTGAACAGATTCATGCGCAGGGCTACGAGTATCTCGGCGACCACGATGCGCGGGTCGCCGGCGACGCTCATGCCGCCGGCGTGCTCTGGGATCTGGCGGGCGCCGATCCGCTGGCGGGCTTCGACCGCATCATGCGCGCGCGCCGGTACGCGCTCGATCACTTCAGTGTTGGCGTGCTGCCCCCGGCACGGCAAATCGGCGAACTGGAAGCGCGCCTGGTGCCGGTGTACCTGTTGCATCGCTATCAGACCGATGCGGTTGCCCGCCTGCTCGGCGGCGTCAGCTACCGCTACGGACTGGCCAGCGACACCCCGCCGGGTACCACGCCGGTGGAAGCCGCAACCCAGCGCGCGGCGCGCGATCGGCTGTTCGACTCGCTCAGCGCCGACACCCTGGCGCTGCCGCCCCGAGTGCTCGACCTGATGACACCGCCGGGACCCGATTACGCCCGCGATCGCGAGTATTTCGCCACCCGCGCGATGCCGCTGTTCGATCCGCTGGGCGCTGCCGATGCCGCCGCCGCGATGACCCTGCAGTCGCTGCTGTCGCCGCCGCGACTGCAGCGGATGCTGCTGCAGCATTCGCGCGACCCGGCGCTGCCCGGCGTGCGCGACAGCGTCGATGCGCTGCTTGCCGCCACCTGGAAGGCGGCGCCGAACCCGAATGCGCATGCCGCGCTGGTGCAACGCAGCGCCAACTGGGTGGTGCTGGATGCGCTGCTTGCCAGCCTCGATGGCGGCGCGCTGCACCCGGTGGTCGACAGCGAGATACGCGCCAGCCTGGGAGCCTTCGAGCGCTGGGCCGGCGCCTCGACCGACAATGCCGACCGCGCCAGCGCAGCCGAGCGCGTGCGCCGTTATCTGGCTGACCCGACGTCGGTCAAACTGCGGCCCCTGCCGGTGGTAC
>JAIMJQ010000119.1:2829-5918 GCA_020693165.1 Xanthomonas sp.
CACCGATCTGAGCAGAAAAGCGGCCGCCCGGACGGCGGCCGCTGATCCGAACGCCAGACTATTGACTCGAACATTCGAGATGGCAGCTCACGCCGGCGGAAGTGTTCTCGCATTTCCAGGTGCAGCTCACCGTGCGCCTCTCTTCGTAACGCGCACGAGTGACCGGAACCCCAAGGCGCTCCGCATTCCTCAGGAAGTTTTCTGCTGCATCCGAAGTTCTGTAAACGGCCCCGAAATGCGCAAACGAATCCCTGTTTGCTTGACTCATGATTGGATTGCCGTTCTCATCGGTCACTCGATCGGGATCAATGAAACCCATCGAGTTCTGCGCATCAAATACCACCGGCACGATGGTGCCATCGGGGAAGGTGACAATGAACGTGACCGTCATGTCGCCGCCAAGCAACACGATTTCAAATGCCTGCTCAACCAGATTCCTGAGTCTGACTATCGGTGCCTGGAGCGAGCGCATGTATTCGTTGACTGATGTCCGGAGCTGGTTTCGGTACATCATGTCATTGACGACGTCATATCCTGACCCGCTGGTCTGTACGCAGTGACCGCAGTGGGGAACGAAGATGTCATCGCGGTTGATGGGGATCGAAGCCTTGAAGGTGCCACCTGTCTCCACATAGGCATCGCGAAGCAAGAGCATGATCTTGGCGTCGGCGCTGTCCATAGACGTTTGACAAGCGACGTTTTGCCATTGGCACGAACCGGCCGCATTTACTGTGGAGCTACTCACCCGGTCGTTTGTTCGGCTCGGGCTTGTATCATCCGCCGGATTCTCAGCGCCATTGATCTGGCAGTTCTGACCGACTTGTTCGCGCTGAACGTCAAACTTCCAGGCAACATTTTGAGCGGCATCGAAGATGACTCGGGTTGCAGGCGCCCATCCTTGCTCCGCGATCGTTTTCGCACTCCATTGGTTGCATCCCTGGCATTCAGTCCAAACGGTCTGCGCATGACCGGTCCCAGCGAGGAACAGCAAAGCCAGCGTTAACCACACAAAATTCAACTTCAATCTCATCGTGCATCTCGCGTGCTTGTCTGGGACGACCAGCATACGAATTGAGGGGGGGGTTTAGTCAACGATCGTAACATCCGCAAACGCGCATTGTGCGTCGCATATGGATCGTGCATCGCGACCTCCTCCATGCAGATCGCTACACCCCATCCTGGAGATAGGTGGAATCGACGCAAGCGATTCCCCCGGCGTTATGCTTCGCGCGTCAACCGGCACCACCCTGGTGCATGGGAAAACACGCTGAGGCGCACATGTCCGCCGTCCATCCGCTGTCACCCAATCGCAGTCAGGCCAGCTCGCTGGAAGCCTGGTTCGCGCCCTTCCGGCAGGGCACGATCGGCGTCGATCAGCGGTTCGACAGCCCTTGTGGGCGCCAGCGCATCGTCTATGCCGACTGGATCGCCAGCGGTCGCCTGTACGCACCGATCGAAGACCTGATGCGGCATGAGATCGCTGCGTTCGTCGGCAACACGCACACCGAGACCAGCGAGACCGGAACCACGATGACGCGCGCGTACCATCGCGCTTTCAACGTGATCAAGAAACACGTCAATGCGTGCCGCGACGACGCCGTGGTGAGCTACGGCTCGGGCATGACCGCGGTGGTCAACAAGTTCCAGCGCATTCTTGGACTGCGTGTGCACGAAAGCTACCTCGCGCGCGTGTGCCCGCCGGACGACGAACGCCCGATCGTGTTCGTCACCCACATGGAGCACCACTCCAACCAGACCTCATGGCTGGAGACGATCTGCGAAGTGCGCGTCATTCCGGCCACCAGCGACGGCATGGTCGACCTCTCCGGGCTCGACCAGTTGCTCGACGAATACCGCAGCCGCGCGGTCAAGATCGCCAGCGTCACCAGTTGTTCGAACGTCACCGGCATCATCACGCCGTACCACGATATCGCCGAGCGCATGCATCGCGCCGGCGGCGTCTGCTTCGTCGACTTTGCCGCCAGCGCGCCGTACATCGAGATCGACATGCACCCGGCCGGGCGCCCGGAGGCTGGTCTCGACGCGATCTTCTTCTCGCCGCACAAATTCCTCGGTGGCCCCGGCACCAGTGGCATCCTGATCTTCAACAAGCGTCTGTACCGCAACCGCATCCCCGACAATCCGGGTGGCGGTACCGTCGACTGGACCAACCCGTGGGGCCAACACAAGTACGTCGACGACGTCGAAGCACGCGAGGACGGCGGCACACCCGGTTTCCTGCAGGCGATCCGCACCGCGCTGGCGATCCAGCTGAAGGACGCGATGGGCGTGCCGCAGATCCTCGCGCGCGAACATGAACTGCTGGACCTGATCTGGCCGCAGTTGCAGGCGATCCCCGGATTGCACATCCTCGCCGCCAACCAGCGCGAGCGCATCGGCTGCATCTCGTTCTACATCGACGATCTGCACTACAACCTGGCGGTCAAGCTGCTCAACGACCGCTTCGGTATCCAGGTGCGCGGCGGCTGTTCCTGCGCCGGCACCTACGGGCATTACCTGCTGCACGTCAGCTACGAGCACAGCAAGTCGATCACCGACCAGATCAGCTGCGGCATCCTCACCGACAAGCCCGGCTGGGTGCGGCTGTCACTGCATCCGACGATGACCAACGCCGAGGCGCAGTTCATTGTTGACGCCATCCGCGAACTGGCTGCCAGGCATCGAAGCTGGGCGAAGGACTACCGCTACTGCACCCGTACCAACGAGTTTGCGCACGTCAATGCCTGCGAGCGCGACACCGTGGATGCGCGGGTAGAGCGGTGGTTCAGTACGATCAGCAGAAGCTAGCAAATGGCAATTCGCTGGTAGCGTTCAGGGCGCGTTAGCGGGCACGGGGCACGGGGCACGGGAAAGGCTCACAGGAAGCGAGCTTTTGTGGGTCCAGACTTGTCTGGACGCTTCACCTGTCTGGACGCTTCTCGGTGCATCAAGAGCGTCCAGACAAGTCTGGACCCACCAGAGCCGCTTCGACGAGCCGCTTCGACGAGCCGCTTCGACGAGCCGCTTCGACGATCCGCTTCACCTGTCTGGACGCTTCACCTGTCTGGACGCTTCACCTGTCTGGACGC
>JAIMJQ010000120.1 GCA_020693165.1 Xanthomonas sp.
CTGAACAGAAAACTCGACTGTCCCTTGCTTCTCTGAACAGAAAACTCGACTGTCCCTTGCTTCTGGGGTCGGCATTCCTGACTATGATTTCGGAGCTCAATACCGCGCCTGCACGTTCACCTGTCAACGCTTGGCCTGGGCCGTCTCCAGCCCCCACCCATGACTCGGTGCCTCGGCGGCTCGCTACGCCTTACCGAGTAGAGAAACTGCCCCTCCAATGTTCTGCCAGATTCGTCCTGGCGCTACCGACTGTCCCTTGCTTCTTCGCCTGAACGTCGAACTTATCTAACGACAATGGACGCCCACATAGCGACAACGGACACGCACGGACCAGAATTTTCCAACAAGACTTGAGGCACTTTCCCGACTGACGATGGACGGCCAGGCGGCGATGCGAGCAACGGCGGGCACGGGTGCGCATCGGTGACCAGCGACCAGACTCATCCCGCAACGACGCGATCACGCCCTCCCTCCTTGGCCTGGTAAAGAGCCTTGTCGGCACGTTCGAACAAGGTCGAACTGGAATCACCTTCGGTCGGCACCTGGCTGGCGACGCCGATGGAAACGCTGACATCCAGTTGCATTCGATCAACGGCGAGCCGGAGTTGCTCAGCCGCTGCAAGGGCAGCAGCCTTGTCGGCACCGGGCATGACGACGACGAATTCCTCTCCGCCGTAGCGGGCAATCAGGTCTTCGCTGCGGCGCAACGAACTGCCGAGCACCTTCGCCAGCGATTGCAGCACCGCATCGCCCGCGGCGTGACCGTGACGATCGTTGTAGGCCTTGAAGTGATCGACATCGACGACCATCAGCGTCAACGGTCGTTGCTGCTGGCCACAGGCATGCCAGATGGCCTCGAGGTATTCATCAAAGCGGCGCCGGTTGGGTAGTTGCGTCAGCGCATCGTGATGCGCCAGGGCATCGAGCTTGCGGTTTGCCAAATCCAGCTCGCGGGTACGCTCGGCCACCAGCCTGCGCAGCACCTGCGTGCGGCGCCGGTACAGCAGCCAGCCCAGTGCCGCGAACCCGAATGCCGAGCCGGCACCCATGGCGATGCGCGGGACGATGCGCTGGTGCCACTTCGCCGAAAACGCAACGCGGTAGCGCGCCGCGCGATACACGTTGCCGAGTTCGTCACGCGCTTCGACCTCGAGTTCGTAGTTGCCGGGTTGCAGGCGCGTGTAGGTGTACCCGGCGCCCGCCGACCAATTCGAGAAATCGGGCTCGTAGGGCAGCAATCGACCGCGGTAGAGGGTACTGCCCGGCCGACGCAGGCCGGACAACGCGAATTCGAACTTCACGCCCAGATCGTCGGGAGCCAGGACCACGCGATCAACTGGCGAAAGCGGCAGCGGACGGAACGTACCGGCGGCTTCGATCAACGACACGGCTGTCATGCGCAGGTCTGCGCGCCGATCACCCGGGGCCGCGATCGTGTCCTGGTATTGCACGACGCCATCGCTGCCGACGATCAACAGGGTTCCTTGCGCGATCGGCTGAATATCGATGATCGGGCCGATGATCGGATGGCGAAACGGGATGCGGCGCCAGGAATCGTCGTGGACGAATACCTCGGTGCTGGAAAACGCCCAGCGTCGTCCGGATTCCGGCTCGGTCACGAAACCGAGGACCTCCTCGCGGGCGCGCAGGGCCAACAGCGGTGCGTAACCCGAATCGATCGAGAACGCGCCGCCGTCCCAGGCGAGCACGGCGTCGGTGATGCTGGAGATCAGACGCCCGCCGTCCAACGAAACATGCGCATAGTCGTCGCCGGCCCCCGGCAAGGGGACCCGGCGGCTGTTCGCCAGGTTGCCATCCGCATCCAGATCAAAGCGCCACACGCCCGCGTCCGACGTGCCGATCCACACACTCTGCGGATCGATCTGCACCACACTGTTGACCAATCGGTCATGCACCGGAATCGGCTCGGGCCGCAGCCGCCATATGCGGTCTGCCCGCAATTGACGCAGACCTTGCTCGGTTCCGACGAACACACTGTCGTCGCGATAACGATCGGGGCGCAACAGGCGCGGGTAGAGCGCCGGGTCGATCACCTGGCGCGTCGGCGCCATCTGTACCAGCGCATGGCCTTCGGCAAGCAGGGCAGGAAACCGGCCGGCAGGGAGCCAGTCTGAAGTGGCGCTGCTTGCCAGGTTCAGCGGCTCCATCAGCGCCGCGCCATCGGCGTCGGGCGCCAACCGCCAAAGGTCTGCGTCGCTGAACAGGATGACGCCATCGGTGGTCACTCGGACACCATTGAAGGACGGACGGCCAGCTTCCATCGAGCCCAGGGTCGAGAACGTGCTGGGCCACGGAAATCGATATACGGCGGTAGTGGCAGCCAGCAGCACTTCACCGTTGCGGTACTTGATGTCGGTGAGGTACCCCGGATGGACTGGGAAACTGCGCACCCGCTGAAGATCGGCGCTGAGCACGACCACTTGCCCGGTGGCGGTCGAAAATGCCAGCGCGCCATCGGGCAGGCGCGTACCGCTATGCACCCATTGACGCGGCAGCCGCTCCGGCAGCGGCAGCGTTTCGATCTCGCTGGCAGTCACACGGTGCATGCCGGAACTGGCGCCGAACGCGACGCAAGCACCCGGGCGATCCGGCAGCAGCACGACAATCAACTCGCCGAGCGACGAGGTATGCGCGAGCGGCTGCCAGGCGCCATCGCGCCACCGCCGGAAGCCTTCGCCGCGAAACTGCAGCCAGGTGTCCTCGCCGCATTGCGCAACAGCTCCAAAGCGGCCCTCGTGGTTGACGTGGCGCTGCTTGCCGCTTTCCGGATCGAAGGTGAACGTGTCGCGCAGGGCAACGAAGAACACGCCATCGGCAGTGCGCAGGACGCTCCAGATATCGGCAAAACCGTCCGGCGCCGCATCGGCGGCGCGCTCCTTCGACAGATCGACATAGCGATGGCGGCCGTTGGCATCGCGGTCGATGTAGCCATAGCTGTCGTAGCCACCGACATAAACGCGTTTGCCGTCGACCGTCAGGCTGCGCACCAACTGACCATTGGTCGGCAGCAACGACCAGCGCTCGCCATCGAAGATCAGCACGCCATCGGCGCTGCCCACGTACACCATGCCCTCGTCGGTCTGGTCGATCGCGAAATGGGTTGGAAAGACCGGCAAGGTGATGTCGTACCGCTCGATCGGCGGCTTGCCGACAAAGGCATTGCTCGCGCTGCACGGCAACGCAACGCTGGCCAGCAGGATCCATGCCATCAAGTACCTGGCCATCCCTGCCCGCATCGAAAACGCCCCTGCCGTCGGCCCACGCCGGATCCGTATTCTGCGGCAGCAGGCTGTCGGCGGCGTTCCCGGGCAGCACTTGATGACAATGCGGCCGCTGGTGACGCAATCGTCGACCAGATCCTGACGGGCGTCCGCATGTCTTACGGCGTGAATCCGTAGCGCACGATGTGGAAAAACACCGGCGCCGAGAACAGCACCGAGTCGAGGCGATCGAGCACGCCGCCGTGGCCGGCGATCAGGTGACCCCAATCCTTGACCCCGTGGTCGCGCTTGATGGCGCTCATCACCAGGCCACCGAAGAATCCCATCAGGTTGATCGAGAACGCGATGCCGGCCGCCTGCAACGGCGTGAAAGGCGTGATCCACCAGAGTCCAGCGCCGATCAGCGTCGACGACAGCACGCCGCCGACCAGTCCCTCCCAGGTCTTCGACGGCGACAGTGCCGGCGCCACCTTGTGCTTGCCGAACAGCTTGCCCCAGACGTACTGCAGCACGTCGCTGGATTGCACGACGATGACCAGAAACGCGATCAGCAGGATCTCCCTGCCCTCGAAACCAGGAATCTGCAGCGTCACCAGCGCCGGCACATGCGACAGGCAGAACACCGCCAGCATCAACGCCCACTGCACCGCGGCGATGCGGTCGAGGAAGCGCGTGGTATCGGCACGCAGTGCGGACACGATCGGCAGGAACAGGAAACCGTACACCGGGATGAAGATCGAATACATCCCGTACCACTCGATCCAGATCAGCGCGTACTGCATCGGCAGCGCGATGTAGAACACCATCGCCAGCGCCAGATGATCGCTGCGCCGGGTGTAGGTCAGCGTCACGAACTCGCGCAGCGCCAGCAGCGACAGCAACGCGAACAAGACGATGACGCCGCCCTTGCCGAACACAAAGGCCAGCGCCACCAGCGCCACCATCACCCACCAGGCATTGATGCGAGCGATCAGATTGTCGATGACCGCATGCGGCTGCCCGCGGGCGACCGTGCGGCGCAAGATCAGCGCCACGCTGCTGGCGAGTCCCAGCACCGCGAAGATGCCGAGGAACAATTGCAGCGTCGTGCTCATGATGCCTCCACCAGGTGCGTCGGGCGCTGTGCCAGCAGTGCATCACGGGCGCGGGCGAGGAACGCGTCCTTGTCCTCGCCGTCGGCCACCGTGATCGGTTTGCCAAAGTGCACCGTGCACAGCAGCGGAATCGGCACCAGCTCGCCCTTGGGCAGCACCCGGTGCAGGTTGTCGATCCACGCCGGCACCAGAGGCAAACCGCGATGCGCCTTGCCGAGGTGGTAAAGGCCGCTCTTGAACGGCAGCAGCATCTCGTCGGACTGGTTGCGGGTGCCTTCCGGGAAAATGATCAGGCTCTCGCCGCCGGCAATGACTCTCGACATCTGCACGATCGGGTCCTCGGTTCGCTGCTCGCGTTCGCGCTCGATCAGCACTGCGCGAACGACCTGGCGACCGACGTAGCGCCGCAACGGACCCTTATCCCAGTAATCCGCCCCCGCAACTGGCCGCGTCCGCCCCCGCAAAGCCGGCGGCAGCACCGCCCAGATGAGCGCAAAATCGCCGTGGCTGACGTGGTTGCCGTAATAGACGCAAGGAGCGTCCGGAAACGGGCCCGCCGCGATACCGCGGACACCCGTGAGCAGGTGCGCGGCCGTGAGCATCGTCGTGCGTGCTAGCGAATCGAACATCGTCGGGCGTCGCGGCGAGAATTGCTGGGACAAACGATAACAGGCGGGCGACATGGGCGCGGGCTGCCGGCAACACACCGGATCGAGGCGAGGCGATAGACTGCCGGCGACCGAGCAGGAAGCGCCCGCCATGAACGACACCACCGCCGACGCCCGCCGCCCTCTGACCAGCCGCAATACCGCCTGGGCGCGCTGGCTGTCGCGGCGGCTCGCCGCAACCGCGATCACGCCGAACCAGATCTCGCTGGCCAGCATCGGCTTCGCTTCAATCGGAGGCCTTTTGCTGTTGCGTCCGGACTGGCCGGCTGCGATGGTGTTCGCCGCGATCTGCATTCAGCTCAGGCTGCTGTGCAACCTGCTCGACGGCATGGTCGCGGTCGAGGGCGGCAAAGGCACGCCGACCGGTGCGCTCTATAACGAGATTCCGGATCGGATTGCGGACAGTCTGTTTCTGATGGGCGCCGGCTACGGTATCGGCCTGCCCGTACTGGGCTGGTTTGCGGCCCTGATCGCGGCGCTCACGGCGTACATACGCGTGCTCGGCGGCAGCCTTGGGCTGAAGCAGGACTTTCGCGGCCCGCAGGCCAAACCGCAGCGCATGGCGCTGCTGACGCTGGCGTGCCTGGGCACCGCTGCGGAAGACGCGAACTGGGGCACTCAGTACACAATGGTGGTAGCGCTGTGCCTGGTCTGCGTCGGCAGCGTCTGGACCTGCGCGCGCCGCACGCGTGCGATTGCGGCGGAACTGGAGGCCTGACCCGCCGAATCAACAGTGGCAGCCGTGCCTGGCTGTAACTATTCGGT